>DSEO01000277.1 GCA_011056635.1 Bacteroides sp. | reverse complement strand
CTGCACGACCTGGTCTCCTACAATCAAAAATATAACGAGGCCAATGGCGAGGACAACAGGGACGGGGAGGACCACAACATCAGCTGGAACAGCGGGGTGGAGGGCCCCACCGATGATCCGGAGATCATCGCGCTCAGGGAGAAACGCAAAAGAAATTTCCTGGCCACCCTGCTGCTGAGCCAGGGAGTTCCCATGATCAGTCACGGTGATGAATACGGCCGGACCCAGCAGGGGAACAACAATGCCTACTGCCAGGATAACGAACTGGCATGGATGGACTGGGACTGGGACGACAACCGGCAGAGGCTCTTCGAATTCACCCGGAAGATCATCGGCATACGGAACGCACACCCGGTGACCCACCGCAGGCGGTACTTCATGAACCGTCGCATCCAGGGTGAGGGCATCAGGGAC
Organism: Bacteroides sp.; assembly: GCA_011056635.1. Taxonomy (GTDB): domain Bacteria; phylum Bacteroidota; class Bacteroidia; order Bacteroidales. Next base: position 3,087 of record DSEO01000277.1, on the reverse strand, counting down.
ATCCGGTGGCTCAATTCAGATGGCACGGACATGAGCCAGGAGGAATGGGAGACCAGTTTCATCCGCTGCATGGGCATGCTGCTCAACGGGGAGTTTATGCGGGAAATAGACGAACACGGGAATGATCTCATGAAGGACATCCTGCTGATCCTGGTGAACAGTTATTGGGAACCCATTTCCTTCAACCTTCCCCATGAAGATCTGAGCAGCAGGTGGGAAGTGCTGGTGGACACGGACCGGGAACCGGTCCCCGAATCCCCGGAATATGCAGAAAATGTCTACAAGATCAGCGGAAGGTCGCTGGTCCTGCTGAAGAATATCAGGTAGCGCTGCTGCTAACCTGCCGTTTTGCCTCATGGCATCGCACAACGACAAATTAAAAGGGTATCTCAATGGAGGTCATTTGCACATCCTTGACACACCGTACTGTCATTCCTGTTTTCATGGGAGCACCGATCATCCATGTTGCCCGACTCGTCGCTGAAAAGAGATAGAAGCAGCCCGCTCCATCTGCTGCATTTTCAGTTGATGACCACCAGAAACCCGAAGAACCCAGGTGTTCAAATAAGGTGGTTGTGCGATATCCACCCGGAAGCGCCCGAAAACCGCTTTCATTATCGGCCTGGTTGGGGATCATCCAGTGTTTTGTCCCGGCCTCCTTCAATTTGCCGCCTGCAACATCAGCACCACCCAGTTCCGCGACCAGGTTACCCCAGTCCTCTTCCGTGGGTACCCGCCAGCCCGCAGGGCATAATTTTTCTGTATTCACCGTGTACCAGTTATAAAGGGCACCGCAGGTGACGGCGGAGTATGAATTTGCAGGTTCGTTCCCATACCAGCAGTAGGCCGGGGTCGTTAATCCTGCCCATTCCACCTGATTGGTCACATGGGGGATATGTATACCGTCATGATATCTGGTGGTTCTCAAATTTTCATTCATCCATACCAGGTCACCTATCCTGATCCCTCTGTAAAGATTCCCGTCGATATCTGCAACCAGGTCCCACAATCCGAATGTTCCTGCATACCTCAAAGGTTCAATTTGTTGCAGAAAGTAATACAGTGTAACAGCATCCTGGGCGTCTGTCGGATCGGTCACTTTTCTTATCTGGCTTCCGGCGGAATCATGCACGGCCAGCACGTCGGCCAATCCCTGTGTTTCAGTGACCGTTCCAATACTGCCTGCCGTTCGGGCGCAGAAAGCAAAGGGAACACTGAGCAGATGGCTCGTTCCTGCCAGTGTATAGGCAGTTCCGCCTGCCGGGTCTATTTCGGTATGCACATACAAAGGTCCCGAAGACCAATCAATATCTGTGAATGTTCCTGATTGCACAGTACCGGTTCCTATTTCAATGCTGGCAACACCGTCAGGTCCGGTTGCCGTGGTATGCGTTTCAGCATAAAGCACCGTATCTGCACCCGAATCCCTCGAGATGACAATATGCACGCCTATTTCCTGACCGGCAATGATATGGTGATTCAGATCACGGATCACCGACTGGTATCTGATGCTTTCGGGAGACTGGGCAGAAAGGCATACAGTTATGAATGCGGGTATTGCAATGATCAATAGTTTTTTCATGATGTTCGCTTTTTGATGTTTCAATGCCGCCTGAGCTCACTCAATCCTTTACGCACCGCACCGATAATCCGACTTCCTTGGCATAATTCTTCTCGCCATATGCACCCGAATTATTCAGAAGGACCGCACAAACTCCTGCTGCTGCAGAGTGTTCCGAAGAAGTCCAGAACAACGCAGCATTGCCGATGCCCGCATAACCGCCATCGGCGTTGCGCATGCCGGCGGGAAGAGCGGTGAAGCCGCTCAGGTTCGTGGCCAGGGTATTGGGGCTGTTCCAGTGTTTTGTCCCGTTTTCCTTGAGTTTGCCACCTGCAATTTCCGTACCTCCCACGAAACTGACCAGGGAATTGTAATCATCCTGCGAGGGTACATGCCAGCCGTCCGGACACAGATTTTCCGAAGAGACCGTATGCCAGTTGTACAATGCCCCGCAGGTTACGGCAACTGGAGAATTCGATACCACATTTCCATACCAGCAATACCCTGGAGCAGTCAGGGCCGCCCAGTCAACGTCGGCTGTGACCGGTGATATGGCCGAATTGTCCTTCAGCGTGGTGGTCCTCAGGTTCTCCGCCATCCAGGTCTGTGTCCCGAGCCTGATGGTCGTATAGACATTGCCGTCTATATCTGTGATGAATCCGGCAAAATGCAGCGGAATAACGCCTGATGCCCATAAGACTATGTCGGTATATGCTTTTGTGACCACGTCCTGGGGATGGGTGGGATTAACCACATTTTTTATCTGACTGTGTGCGTTGTTGTCGATGGCCAACACCTCGGCCAGCCCTTGTTGTTCATTGTAGTCACCTGTGAAATTTTCTGCATGATCCGCATACAATGCGTATGGCACGCTCACGATCTGACTTGTTGCCGTGATCGCGTAACTTAACTCATCGGTGGGATAGATCACTGTTCTGATAAAGTATGGCCCGTCCAGCCAGTCGATGGTCCCGATGGTTCCGGAAATGACATCCCCGGCCCCGATCTCCAGACTGATGATCCCATTCGCATTGGTTTTGCGCTTCTGGGTTTCTTCATACACAACGGTTCCGGATTCGGATCCCTGGAGGATCTGAATCTGCATCTGAATTTTTGTGTCGATCAGTAAGGTTCCGGAGGTATCCCGCATCACTGCCTGGTAACCGATTTTTTCAGGAGCCTGACCATACAGGCTTGCAGCCAGCAGGATAAACGTGTAAACAAGTATTTTTTTCATGAGACTGTAATTTTTTTGGTTTTCAATGACTTCATTCCTGATCCTGGTATCTTTGGCACTTATCTCTCAGTTTGTGTGTGAATTGTTTCTTCAATGGCTTCCAGGCGTACTCTGAGCGACTCAATTTCCTCCTGCTGCGCCTTGATGGCCTCGAGTAAAAGCGGCGTGATCTTGCTGTAATCCATACCGCTTGCATCGACTCCGTTCTGTTCATACACCACTATTTCCGGCAACACCCTGCCTACTTCCTCGGCGATCATCCCCACATCATGCTGGCCTCCATGCTCCT
>DSEO01000278.1 GCA_011056635.1 Bacteroides sp. | reverse complement strand
TTACCTGGTCAATTCCTCCTTTGAATGGTTTCCCGGCCTGCCCGTCCACCACAGCAGGGACCTGGTGAACTGGGAGCTGATCGGGTACGGGATCACCCGCCCCGGCCAGGTGGATCTTCCCGAGGGACTGGGCGATTCAAGGGGGGTGTTCGCTCCCACCATCCGTTACCACGACGGGCTCTTTTATATCATCAACACCTGCGTGGACTGCAACGGCAATTTCTATATCACCGCAACGAATCCGGCCGGTCCATGGTCGGACCCGGTATGGCTCCACTCCCCCGGGATCGACCCGTCGCTGTTCTGGGACGATGACGGCCGCTGTTACTATGTGGGGCATGGCAACCTGACCGGCGAACAGGACTGGCCGGACCAGCAGGGTGCCTGGATGCAGGAACTGGACCTTGCACAGCAGAAACTGGTGGGCAGGCGCTCACAGCTCACCCACGGTCATGCTTCCAATGCGGTGTGGGCAGAAGGACCGCACCTGTATAAGATCAACGGCACCTACATGCTGCTGGTGGCAGAGGGGGGGACTGATTTCCATCACAGCGTGACCATGCACCACAGCGACAGCCTGTGGGGGCCTTACATCCCGTATCATGTGAACCCGGTGCTTACCCACCGGCACCTGGGAAAGGAATATCCGCTCTACGCTGTGGGGCATGCCGATTTGGTCAAAACGCAGCGCGGCGAATGGTGGTCCGTGATGCTGGGCAAACGGAGGATGGACGGATACACGCTGCTTGCCCGGGAAACCTTCATGACCCCGGTCACATTCGAGGACCAGGACGGGATGCCGACCCCCGTGTTCAATCCGGGTGAGGGGAGACTGTCATTGGAGCAGGAACGGCCCGACCTTCCCTGGACCCCGGTTGAACCGTCCCCTTCCAGGGATGAATTTAACGGAGAGCAGCTGTCCCTTCACTGGAATTTCCTGCGTACCCCGTTTGAAAAATGGTACCGGCTGGCGGACGGGACACTGGAGATCGACGTAAGGCCGGAGACGGCGGAAAGGTTTGAAAATCCTTCTTTGATCGCCCGCAGGATCTGTCACCATGCCTGGCATGTTGCCACCGAAATGGACTTTTCTCCGTCAGTGGAACACCAGCAGGCGGGACTGATCATCTACCGTAGAAGCACCCATCATTTCAAGCTGGTCAGGGAGACGGACGCGCTGGTCCTGATCAGGACCCTGGACGGCAATCCTGAAGAGCTGGCCCGCGTTCCCTGGGAAGAGGACCGGGTGGTCCTGTCCGCCGAGGCAAAAGGGGCTGGGATCGTCTTCATGGCCGGGCCTTCTGAAAATGCGCTCCGGCAGATCGGCGATGTGCAGAGCCTGTCTGTCATTTCCGATGAGCTGGCTGGCGGTTTCAACGGTCCTTATGCCGGCATGTACGCCACCGGCAACGGCCATACCGACGGTGGTGTTGCATCTTTTTCATGGTTTGAATACAAAGAAAAATGAAGGTATTATTCATCGGTGGAACCGGAAATATTTCGACGGCCTGTTCCCGGGTTGCCCTGGAACAGGGGATCCGCGTGTACCACCTGAACAGGGGAATGACCCGGCCGGATGTGCCGGAAGGAATCACAACGCTTACTGCTGACATCAACGATAGCGGACGGGTCCGTCAGATTCTGAATGATCACCGGTTCGATGTGGTGGCGAATTTTATCGCCTTTGTTCCCGGAGAGATCAAACGGGATATTGACCTTTTCTCGGGACGTACCGGGCAGTATATTTTTATCAGCTCGGCCTCGGTCTACCAGAAGGTGGGAGGGCATCCCGTGATCACCGAGTCCACCCCCCTGTACAATCCGTTCTGGCAATATTCCAGGGATAAGATCGCCTGCGAGGAGATGCTTAACAAGGCATACCGGGATCACGGATTCCCGGTGACCATCGTCCGTCCGTCCCACACCTATGACACGGTCATTCCCCTTGCCATCGGCGGGTGGAAGGACTATTCGATCATCGACCGCATGAAAAAGGGAAAGCCGGTGGTCATCCACGGGGACGGGACCTCCCTCTGGACGGTCACCCATTCGGACGACTTTGCAAGGGGATTTATCGGTCTGCTTGGAAACCGGCAGGTCATCGGTCACGCCTTCCACATTACCTCCGATGAGATCCTGAGCTGGAACCAGATCTACGAGGCGGTGGCCGATGCGGCCGGAGCCGGACTGAATGCGGTGCACATCGCATCGGATTTCATCAGTGATTTTGCCGATGCGAACGGAAAGGAAGGTATGCGTGGAAGCCTGTTGGGGGACAAGGCCCTGAGCGTGATCTTTGACAACTCGAAGATCAAGCGGTTTGTTCCCGGTTTCCAGGCAGTCATCCCCTTCCGTGAAGGGATCCGGCGCACCCTGGAATGGTTCGAATCCGATCCTTCGCGGATGCGGATCAACAAAGAAAATGATGCCTTCATGGACCTCCTGCTGAAAACCTACCGCAGAGAAACCCATCCTTAAAAAAGGCCGGGTTACGGCTTCAGAATGGGTGTGAGGACGATGTTCCGGTAGCTGACCTTCCCGTGGTCCCCCTGCAGGAAAACGGGTCCCGGGGAAAACTCGTCCGGGGAGATCGCACCACCGGTCACTCCCTCCACCGGCTGGTTGTCAATGATCTTTGTTCCGTTCAACACCACGGTCAGGTGCCTGTTGCAGAGCGTAATGTCCAGCTTCTGCCACTGTCCGGCCGGCTTTTCTGTGGATACCGACGGGGTGATCCTGCTGTACAGGGCCCCCATGTTGTGCGGATCGAGCGGTTTCCCGTAGCTGTCGAAGACCTGCACCTCGTAAATGCCCCGTAAATACACGCCGCTGTTGCTTCCTTCCGGAACATTCACTTCCAGTTTCAGGTTGAAATCTTCAAAGGTCCCGGTGGTACGCAGGTTCCCGTAATCGATATGCGGCTGTCCCGCTTTCTGCACCGGGTCATTGACCAGCACGCCCCCGGTAGCTTTCCATCCGCTGACTTTGTTTTCACCCATCAGCTCCCAGCCTGACAGGTCTTTGCCATTGAACAATTCAACAGGCTCTCCGTATTTCACCCGGCTCAGGTCAGGCGCCGGTCCGACCGGGGGGATCCGCTTCCCTCTGAAAGTTACCGTTTCTGCACCGAGCCCGTCCCTGTTCGGGAAATATGCCGTTCCTGTGATCCGGTTTTCCCCGCTCTTCTCCAGGTCAAACCAGAAGACCTGCCGGTGCACCTTCACGGGATCGCCATCCGCACCCCTTTCCCGGACCACCCGGTTGCTGCGAATGACATACAGGTGGTCCCATCCGGTATAAACAAATTCCGCCGGTTCCACGCTTCCCGACCGCCACAGCACATCGGCGTCCAGGTAATCCTTCTCCTGGCGGACCTCCATCCACCCTGCTTTGTCGTTTTCATAATCCAGGTCCAGGCTCCAGCAACCCAGGAACGGATCGGCGGAAACCTCCTGGGCGGTTGCCACAGAAACCAGCCCGGTCATCATGACCGATAAAAGCAT
>DSEO01000248.1 GCA_011056635.1 Bacteroides sp. | reverse complement strand
GCCAGAAAGTGCGCCACTGCCGCTTCATACATGTGTCCCGCATTGTAGAATTCGTGACTGGCACCGGAGGTCCCCTCCCATTGCCCCGCTTCACTGTATGAACAGCAGGCAAAATCGTTGTAATCATTGGCCTTCAGGGTCCATGCCGTGTAAAGGTAGCCATCTTCTTCCTGGGCTCCGGAAATATACCGGATCAGGGTATCCAGGTAAGCGTCAAGATCCGGGTCCTCTTCCAGCATCAGCGCATAGGAGGCTCCCTCCATGATCTTGTACACGTCGGAATCGTCAAAGCCAAATTGTCCGCGGAACCTGCCCTCTCTGATACCTGCAGCGAAAATAAAGTTATCGATCCTTCCCGTTTCTTCACATTTTTGAAAAGCATAAGGGATGGTGGAGTGACGTGCCGTTGCCACCCAGTGTTTCCAGAATCCATCGTGCAGATGCACCCGGGTAAAATCCACCGGGGTGACCGGGTAATCATGGGTCGTTTCCGCCTCCTGCCGGTTGCATCCCTGCAGCAGTATGAGGATCCCCAGTGCGGCAATGAATGAAAATTGAGCTGATCGTGTCATGTGATATGCCTTTATCATGTGAGTGTTCGTTGCATGACAGATCATCCTCTGATGTATCCCTGCCGGGATGACAACAGGGCGCATGAAGGCCTGCCATGCCTGCTATCAAATATATCAAACTAAACCCATATCCCTCCCGATTGGGTTATATTTAATGCGCATGACAAACAAAATTTCACGGCTAAAATGAGTAATTTAGTGCCGGGAACTACAGAATGAAAGGGGACTGAATGTGAGTGTTGACTGCCTGTCACGCGTCTGCGGTATCATATGGATCTTCCTGTTTCTGAATCAGGACCTGTCCAGGGGGCAGGTGATTCTTAACGAGGTATGTGCTTCAAATGCTTCCGTGCTGGTGGACTGGGAAGGGGATTCACCCGACTGGATCGAGCTCCTGAATGCAGGCACCGACACGGTGAACCTTTCCGGTTATTGCCTGAGTGACGACCGTGGCGATCTTCAGCAGTGGTGTTTCCCCGGATACAGGATCCTGCCCGGAGAGCACCTGATCGTCTTCGCCTCGGGAAAAGACAGGAGTGACCCGCCCCTTTACTGGCAGACGGTGATCCGCCTGGGAGATGAATGGAACTATGTGCTGCCCGATGCCGGCACACCTGCGGGCTGGCGGAGCGCAGGTTTTGACGACTCGTCATGGGAGACGGGCCCAGGCGGTATCGGATATGGCGACGGCGATGATGCCACGGTGATCCCCTCCACCATTTCCCTGTTCATGAGAAAAAGTTTCCCTGTGGAAGATCCCTCCGTCATACAGGGAGGAGCATTACACATGGATTATGACGACGGTTTCGTGGCATACCTCAACGGTAATGAGATCGCAAGGGCGGGGGTTTCCGGCTATCCCCCCACATACAACACCACCGCTTCGGGCAATCATGAGGCCGCCATGTACAGCGGCGGGGGACCGGAGCGGTTCGATATTCCGGCAGGAACGGGACTTTTTCTCGAGGGGGAGAATGTGCTGGCCATCCAGGTGCACAATGTCTCCTCGGGGTCCTCGGACATGACGGCCATTCCGTTTTTCTCCGTCCTGGTAACAGAAAACCCGGCCGATACGACCCCTGAGATATTGCAGCTGGCCGATAGCCATTATCATGTGAACTTCCAACTGGATGCAGACGGCGATTCGCTCTATCTGTCGGATCCGGCAGGGAACATTTCGGACTCGCTGGTAACCGGCTTCCAGGAAAGGGATTATTCGCTGGGGAGGAGCATGGATGATCCGGGTAAATGGGTGGTGTTCGATGTCCCCACCCCGGGCGGACCCAACAACTCGCCATCCTACGCGGGATATATAAGCGATTCTCTCCTGTTTTCAGTGCCCGGAGGCAGATTTGCATTCCCTTTCCAGCTGTTCCTCTCCTCCTCTCAAGCAACCGACTCCATCTATTATACACTGGACGGAAGCGAACCCACGACCGGGTCCGGCCTTTTCCAGGCCCCCATAGAGGTCTCTTCCGACCTGATCGTCCGTGCCCGGATCGTCCGGTCCGGTTACGTGCCGGGGAAGATCGCCACGCAAACCTATTTCACCGGAGCGGACCACCACCTGCCGGTGGTAAGCATATCCACCGATCCTTTCAACCTGTGGGATTACAACTACGGGATCTATGTGAAGGGTCCCAATGCCCAGCCGGATTTCCCCTACTTTGATGCGAATTTCTGGCAGGACTGGGAAAGGCCCGCGCATGTTGAATTCTATGACCGGGACGGGAACAGGGGCTTCAGCCTGGATGCGGGGATCAAAATTTACGGTGGATGGACGCGGGGACACCCCCAGAAATCCATGACCATCTTCGCACGCAGCCGTTATGGGAACGGGAATATCGAATACCGGCTGTTCAATGAGAAACCCATCACGGAATTTGAATCCTTTGTGGTCCGGAACTCGGGGAATGACTGGTTCGGCCGGGATTCGGAATCGGGGACCATGATGCGCGATGTGCTCATGACCAGGATGACCGGGAACATGGACCTGGAATACCAGGCAGCCACGCAGGCCATCATCTACCTCAACGGCGAATACTGGGGGATCCAGAACATACGGGAAAAGATCAGCGAGCATTTCCTGGCAGCCAATTGCGGAGCAGATCCCGACCGGATCGATCTGCTTGAATCAGACCAGTCCGTCATCCATGGGAGCCGCGACCATTATGCACAGCTGATCAGTTTCCTCAATGCCAATGATATCCGGCAGCAGGAGCATTATGCGTATGTGAAGACCCGGATGGATGTGCAGAATTTCATCCATTACCAGCTGTCGCAGATTTACTTTGACAACACCGACTGGCCTGGCAACAACATCAAGTACTGGAGGCCCGCTACCCCTGCCGGCAAATGGAGATGGATCCTGTATGACACGGACTTCGGGTTCGGACTGTGGAGACTGAACAATGTATACAACAATACCCTGGAATTTGCGATCGAACCGGACAGTCCGGATTACGCCAACGCTCCGTGGGCAACCTTCCTTCTGAGAACGCTTCTCCAGAACCAGGAGTTCCGCCACCGGTTCATCAACTCCTTTGCCGACCGGATCAATACCAGCTTCAAATCCGATTCGGTGATTCATCGGATTCGCACATTGAAAGATGCGATCGATGAGGAGATGGTGCTCCATGCGGAAAAATGGAGCGGATACTACCAGAACTGGGTCAACCGGACCAATGAACTGGAGTCATTTGCCAGTCAGAGACCGTCTGTGATGCTGAATCACATCGAGAATACATTGGCCCCGGGAGAAAAACATCTTCTGACACTGGAAGTCTCAGATGCAGCAGCCGGATCCATTCACCTGAATACCATTCATCTGAAAAAGTTTCCCTGGACCGGGATCTATTTCCATGATGTGCCCGTGGAGGTCACCGCAGTGTCCAGCCTGGGTTACCGATTCACGGGATGGACAGGGGATGTTTCATCCTCCTCGGCAAACATCAGCTTC
>DSEO01000245.1 GCA_011056635.1 Bacteroides sp. | reverse complement strand
TTCCGCTGCTGTGATAGGACAGGGCTTCTTCGCGTGTAATTTTTTTTGACATAGCGGTTCTTTTTATGGTGATGCCTGCTAAATTTACAAAGAGTATGGTGGCCGTGACAGGGAATTAACTTAAAAACATCATGTTGTTGAGCAGCCAAATGGTCGGATGAAGTGCAGGGAAATCAATTGAGGTTCTCAAAAACCAGTTTTGCCCCATACAGATCAAAGGCTGCCATGCCGACCGACTTGAAAAACCGGGTCTGATCACCCGGAGAAACCCTGCCCATGATCAGGTCTGAAATGGGAAAGACCTGCTCCTTCCTGATCAAATTGTTTGATAAGGGTTCCACAAGATCTCCAGCCTCGGTGAGACCGTGCATGGTGTCAACGAATATCCGGTCCAGATCTGCAAAGATCTCATCAGGGAATTCCCTCATTTCAGGCTGGTAGGATCCGATGCCGATCACCGTCTTCCCCAGCCACCAGCGATCTTTGCCGGGAACTATCGGATTTTTTGAAGCTGTAGCTGTAATGACAATTTCCGATGCCTCGCATAGTTCCATGGCATTACGGCAGGGGATCACCTTCACATGCGGATAATAATCCCTGAACCGCTCCCTGAACCTGGTGGCGATCCGGATGGTCCGGTCCAGGATCCTGAGTTCACGGACCGGACGCTGATGGCAGGCAAACAGCGCCATATGAAATCCCTGGATCCCCAGGCCGATGATCCCCAGGGTATCCGCCTGCTCCGGGGCAAGGTATTTGATACCCACAGAACCCACTGCTGCCGTGCGCATGGCTGTCAGCTTGCTTCCATCCATTGCCGCAAGCGGTTCTCCGGTTTCAGCATCGTTCAGGAGCACCGTACCGGTGATCACGGGCCTTCTTTTTTTCAGGTTCCCGGGATGTGCCGATACGAGCTTGGTGCAGTAGTATTTTTCACCGAAACAGGGCATCAGTACGAGCGTGTTTTCCCCATGGCTGATGCGTGTCCGTTTCGGCACATCAACTTTTCCCCGGGCAGTATCCCTGAAAGCATTTTCCATGGCTGTGATCCAGTCGCCTATGGCTGTTGCTTTTGCAATGGTATCGCTGTCTACGATGATCATAATAAATTTACTCTACCCGCATGGAGTCAGCCGGATTCGCTGTAGCAGCCCTGTAAGACTGGTAGCTGATCGTCATGATAGTGGGTATGATTATCAGGAGAATTGTCCAGAGGAACACCGGGAGACCGATTTCATAACGGTAAACATAATTTTCCAGCCAGTCAGACATCAGGTACCAGGCCAGGGGAAGTGAAATGAACAAAGATATCCCCACGAGCGAAATAAATTCCAGTGTGAAAATCCGAAGGATTCTTAATACACTGGCCCCGAATACTTTTCGTATTCCAATTTCTCTTTTCCTGCGTTCGGTGGAATACGTGGCCAGTCCGAATAATCCCAGGCAGGCGATAAATATCGTCAGGATGGTGAATCCCGAAAAAACGGCCCTGCGGTTCCTGTCACTGCTGAACTGCTCCATGAATTCATCCCTGAGAAATTCATAATCAAAAGGTTTACCGGGAAAAATCTCCGTCCATTTTTCATTCATGTATCCAAGCGCTGATTCAGGATCGTCTCCGGTCATTTTGATATACATAATCTGGTTATCAAGCCTGTATACCAGCATCAGGGATTCCACCTCGTTGTACATACCCGTCTGGTGGTAATCTTTCATTACTCCGATCACCCGTGCCATGATCTGGTTTCCGTCCCCCAGCTGAACGCGTTTGCCAATGGGCTCATCCCAGTTGAGCCGTTTTGCCAGGGTCTCATTGACGATCACGCCCGTGAGGGTATCTCCGATAAATTCCATGGAAAAATCCCTCCCTTCGGCCATCCGTAACTCCAGTGTCTCCACAAAATCATGATCCACCACAACAAAATTGATCCCCCTGGATTCCATCCCATTGGTAGTCTCCATATTGAATACCACCTTGGGAGAACCCCTTCCGATCCCGCTATTGGTAAGGGTTATATTTTTTATCCGGGGATTTTCAAGCAATGTTTCCTTCAGTACCCGCATCTTTGAAACGGGTTCATTGTCAGGAAGCCTTAGCGTGACCACGTTTTCCATGTTCCATCCCTGGTCTTTGTGCTGCAGATAATTGAGCTGGTTGATCACAATGATGGTACACGCAATCATCGCACCGGATATGGTAAACTGAATGACGGTAAGCACCTTGCGAAAAGTCCCCCTGGAAGATCCTGATCCGGAAACTCCCTTCATCACCGTCACCGGGGAAAATCTGGACAGGTAAAGGGCCGGGTAGGTCCCTCCCAGGATACCCACCAGGATCATGATGACGATCATGCTCCCAATCACCACTGGCCTGCCGAATATATCCAGTGAGAAATTCTTCCCCGAAAGCATATTGAGCTGTGGCAGCAGGATGACCAGAAGTACAATGCTTAACACCAGGGAAATGATTGTGAGCAGGGATGATTCCGTTAAGAACTGGATGATCAGCAGTCGCCGGCTGGATCCCGTCACCTTGCGGAGACTGATCTCCCTGGCCCTTTTTGCAGCCCTGGCAGTGGCCAGATTGATGTAATTCAGTATGGCAATGAGAACCAGGAAGAATGCCACGATACTGAATATGACCACATACTGGATACTTCCCGTTGGTTGAGGTTCCCCGGCATTATCGGAGTGAAGGTGAATTTTTGTCAGGGGCATCAGTTCGTATTCTATGGATATTCCGATTCCCTCGAAGATGGTGGCCATGTAGCGTCCGTACATCTCCTTCAGTTTCTCCTGGAGTTGGGAGGGATCCTCACCCTCCCGTAGCAGCAGATAGGTGAATACCCCGAAATTGCCCCAGCTGCCCAGCTGCGGGGGAAGGCTGTTCCTTGAAACAAGACCGTCGAATATGAGATGGGAATTCCCGGGAACATCTTCGATCACTGCGGTGACCGTGTAAACCTGGTCACCTGCCCTGAGTGAATTCCCGACTGCTTTCCCGCCACTGAAATACCTGCCTGCCATGGTCTCGGTCAGTACAATCGAATTGGGAGCATTGAGCGCTTCACCCGTACTCCCTTCAATTGCATCATAGGAAAAAATGTCAAAAAAGGTGGAATCCGCGTAATAAACATCCTCTTCGGTAAATTCAATTTCGCCATTACTGAACAGGGCTCTCTGGAAATTGAACACCCGGGTTACATGCTCGATCTCTGCATAGTCTTCCCTGACCTGCGGCCCAAAGGGGATCTGGGCAACGATCCAGGTAAATTCATCGTCTGTTTCCGTGATGTGGGACTGTACCCGGAAGATCCTTCCGGCTTTTTCGTGGTACTTATCGTAACTCAGCTCATCGGTAACGTAAAGGATCAGGTACAGTGCACTGGCTATTCCCAGCGTCATCCCCAAGATATTCAGAAAACTGTAGCCAAACTTATGGGTGATGTCCCGAAAGGCATATTTAAGAAAGCTTCCGAACATAAATTTCCTGTAATAACCTTGTACCCGGAGCCGGAATCGAACCGGCACGGC
>DSEO01000092.1 GCA_011056635.1 Bacteroides sp. | reverse complement strand
GTTGTAACAAGCAAAAAACATTGAACCATGTCAGCTTCAAGAAGAGCATTCATCAAAAAGACGGCAGCCGGATCGGCTGCAGTGTTTGCCGGCGGGATCCTGCCCGGTTTCGGCGCGGGAAGTTACAGGCGCATCCCAGGGGCCAATGAAAGGATCCGGGTCTCGGTCATGGGTGTGAACGCGCGGGGACTGGCGCTGGCACTGAACTTTGCACGCCAGGAAAACTGTGATGTGGCCCATATCTGTGATGTGGACAACCGCGCACTGGAGCGGTGTGTGGAGGCTGTTTCAGAACGCCAGGGAGCAAGGCCCGCCGGATTCAGGGATTTCAGGAGATCACTGGAAGATCCTGACATCGATGCCCTGGTGATCGCCGCCCCGGATCACTGGCACGCCCCCGCCTCCCTGCTGGCCATGCAGGCCGGCAAACATGTCTACGTTGAAAAACCCTGCAGCCACAACCCGCATGAGGGAGAAATGCTGGTGGAAGCCGCGGCCCGGTATGGCCGGGTGGTGCAGATGGGTAACCAGCGCCGTTCATGGCCCCGTGTGATGGAAGCCATCGCGCGGTTGAAGGAGGGTGTGATCGGACGCCCCTATTTTGCCAGGGCCTGGTATGCCAATAACCGGGGGACCATGGGTCATGGGAAAGAAGTACCGGTTCCCCAATGGCTGGACTGGGAACTCTGGCAGGGACCTGCTCCAAGGAAACCATACCGGGATAACCTGGTGCATTATAACTGGCACTGGCTGTGGCACTGGGGAACCGGCGAGGCACTGAACAACGGGACCCACACCGTGGACCTGATGCGGTGGGGACTCGGCGTGGATTGTCCGTATAGGATCAGCTCCAGCGGCGGGCGTTACAGGTATGAAGACGACTGGGAAACACCGGATACGCAGGTGATCAGCATGGATTTCAGGGAAGGTATGACCATGACCTGGGAGGGAAGGAGTTGCAATGGGAAGGAAAACGAGGGTACGTCCACGGGGGTGCTCTTTTTCGGAGAAAATGGAAGCATGCTGATCCCGGGAGGAGACGGCTATACCATTTTCGACCTGGATGGCAATGTGGTGGAGAAAGTTGAAGGCGTTACGGAGGTGGATCCGTTGAACCCCGTCAACCCGGCGGAGCTGCTGGATGGCCTTCATATCAGGAACTTCTTTGACGGGATCAGGGGCATTGCCCCCCTGAAGGCGGATATTGCATCCGGTCATATCAGCACCCTGCTGGTGCAGCTGGGGAATATCTCTTACCGCCTGGGCCGTTCCCTGGAGATCGATCCTGCCACCGGACATGCCCTGGGTGACCGCACCGCAGAGGAGTACTGGTCCCGCTCCTATGAAAAAGGCTGGGAAATGAGGCTCTGACCAATCCGGGCAGCAAGGGAATCAGGCTCCGGACAGGATGCTGCATAGGATTGCCACGGCTTAACAGAGGAACGTCTCAGAAATCCGTGTCAGGCTTTTTCAGCTCCAGTTCCCTGATCCAGATATTGCGGTAGAGCACCGGGTGGCCCTCGGCCTGCAATTTGATGCCCCCGGGAGTATCGGTGATCCCCTTGCCCCCGTCATTCCCTCCGTCGAGCCCCGACCGGGGACCGCCCCACACCTGGTTGATGCCAATATTGGTGTAAGCCTTGTTGCCGTTGAAATAGAGGGTCACCATGGCTTTCTCGGTCCGGTTGCCATTGTCGAACCGGGCCGCCCGGAAGATGAGGTCATAGGCATTCCATTTCCCCACTCCGTGATAGTATTGATAGGGGGATTCGGTCTCATTGATCACCGCCCCCATGCCATGCATGCTCGAGTCGCCGTCCAGGATCTGGATCTCGTAACGGTTCTGCAGGTAGACTCCGGAGTTCCCTCCCTCCTGCTCCACCAGGAACTCCACGTGGAGCCTGAAGTCCCGGTACTTTTCCCTGGTCACGATATCCGCCGCCCCATACTTCCCGCCTGCCGCTGCTGGATCGTTGCTGTTAAGCACCATACCCTCATCCACCGGATCGGGTACAAGTTCCCATTGGATGGGCATCCCGGCTTCAAAGCCGGGACCCTCCCAGTAGGTCCATTTTTCATCCAGCATCTCCCGGGTGCCGTCGAACAACATTTCTACGCCTGCAGGGGCTCTGGCCCCCACACCCACCCTGTTCCTGCTGCAGGAAAAGAAGATACCCCCTGCCAGGATCAGGGTGAAAATGACCCCGACCTTCAATAGGCCGGAGCAATTTGATACTGTCTTCATTGGTCTTTTGCTGATAGTTAATTCTGTTATTTGACTGTTAATAAAGGGTCTGACCGCGTCACCGACCGATGTTATCGGGCAGCCCTTTCACATAACGGAACCCCTCAACCGGATTCCCCTCCCGGTATTCGATCCTCCGGCTCACCCGCTCCCGCACCTCCTTTGCTTCCTCGTCCGATAGCTCGGGACCCTGGTAATCGTACCATCCCGAACTCCACTGGCTCACATACTGGCTCATGGCGCTGATCTTCTTATCCTCGAACCCGCTGATATCGACCCAGGTATTCTTGTCCTCCTCGGCCGTATCGAACAACATGTATTCCTCCACCGTATGGGCCTCAAGCCCTTCCATGGTGATCTGGCCCTGGAAAAGAAGTGGCCACATGGCCGCCCTGGCCGCATCTGCTGCCAGGTAGGATGATGCCCTGTGGTCGGCCTTGTGCCAGCGCTGCTCCCCTTTCCCGGGATCAAACGAAAAGATCACATCCGGTTTGAGTTGCCGGATGAGCCTCACCAGCTTGGCCACCACCTCCTTCTTGTTCTCATATTCCAGCATTCCGTCGTCGTAACCCAGGTTGATGTAATGGTCCCCGGGAATCCCCAGGGCAGCCAAGGCTGCCTGTTCTTCCTGTTTCCGGATGCGGGCCAGGTCGACCATGGACAGGTCGGGATCCTGGGTACCCACATTCCCGGTGGTCAGAATAGCTATAAACACCTCATTTCCAAGAGACTGCAATAAAGCCAGGGTTCCCATGGAGTAAGCGTCATCATCGGGATGGGCCCCGATGAGCAGAATGGTCTTCCCCTTCCACTGTTCAACCGGCACCTCCGGCTGCGCGGAGGTAAGGACGGGAAAGAGCATACAACCGGCGATAATTAAAATAATCCTCATCATTCATATGGTTTTTAACAATGTATTTAATCGAAATCGATCATGGCTTTCATGACCCCGTCCCCGTATGCCGCTACCAGGTCGAAGGCTTTTTTCGCATCCCCGAACCCGAACCGGTGGGTCACCATCGGTTCCACGCTGATCAGGCCCCGTTGCATCATTTCCAGGGCGGGCGCCACTTCCCCGTTCTGCCGTCTCACGTTCCGTATGGTCAGTTCCTTATGTCTTGTGGTGTCCACCGGGATGCTCCACCTGTCAAACTCGGGGATCCCGATGATCATCAGTATGCCGCCCGGCTTCAGCAGGTCCACGCCATTTTCAAGGGCATCCTGCTGACCGCAGCATTCAAAGACCACATCCAGCGCCTCCGGCACCTCACCGGCTATCTTCTTCACCACATCTTCCCTGACCGGATTGGCGGTAAGTGTC
>DSEO01000183.1 GCA_011056635.1 Bacteroides sp. | reverse complement strand
GGTGTGGCAGGATGCGCACCTGGCGGCCAGAATGGCCACGCTCTCCCCCCTCCAGGTCCCGATCTCGAAATACCTGCAATTTTCAATTCCCTCGGCCAGCAATGCCAGCAGCATCAGATCCGTGGGCAGGGAACCCCCGTCCAGAAAGGTCAGTGGATGCAGCGAAGTACTGTCTTTCCCGGTCAGCTGATCCATCCCGATCACAGGGATCCCCTCCGGCAGTCCGTATTTCCCTGCCACAAGGGCCTGCCAGCTGTCCTCATCCTCAAGGACCCTGTTCAGCAGGACAGGTTTCCGCAGGATCCACCAGAGGGCTTTCATTGCTTTTGCGAATCTATTCATGGTCAGGAGTTAAGGGGATTCCCACCGAATGTTCCGGCAGGTTCTTTTTCACCAGCCTGATGTACCAGAGCAGGCTGTACAGGATAACCAGCGTACTGGCCAGCGTATAGAGCGCGAGACCCAGGTAGACGCTCCCGGTCACCACCCCGGCCACCAGTCCCCCTAGCCTTCCCAGGAGCTTCACCCCGTCGATGATCAGGGCCTGCTTTTGTTTCCGGTACATATCGGGAATGAACGAAAGGGGCATCACCAGGCTGACCATGAAGATCCAGGGCATAATGATCTGGGCATACCGTCCCGCCTCGGTCCAGTTTTCCCCGAAAAGGAATCCGAATATGGCCGGGGCAAAAATACCGAAAAGGATAAAGGGGATAAGCAGGACCTGGATGGTCCGCCTGATGAACAGCCTGACCTCCTGCAGGATGGGTGTCTCCCGGTGCTGCTTCTCCACAAAACGCTGGAACATGACCTGGTAAAATGCATTGGCCACCAGGCTCACCGGGCGGTACAG
The DNA here is from genome assembly GCA_011056635.1 of Bacteroides sp. GTDB lineage: Bacteria > Bacteroidota > Bacteroidia > Bacteroidales. Next base: position 2,718 of record DSEO01000183.1, on the reverse strand, counting down.
GATCATGTACCCGAAAGTATAGATCCCGGCCACCGCGGTGGAGAAATAGGCACTGAAGATGAATACCGGAAGCGCCCCGGAGAAGTTATTGATCAGACCCTGCCACATATTGAACCTGGGGAACAGGCTGTAATGCTTTGCCAGCCTCTTCATCTCCGGGAACCTCAGCCAGGAGATCTTGCTCCGGTTGGTCCGCAGGTGCGCCACCAGGAACACCGCGAATCCTGCCAGCTGTCCGAACACCACCCCGAAGATCAGTCCCGCCGCACCCACGATCACCAGTCCCAGTAACAGTTTCAGCAGAGAATTGCTCAGGCTCTGCCCGATGTTCGCCCCGGCGATCAGCCGGTATCGCTTCTGCCTGTTGGAATAGTTCCGTAACGCCTGGAAAAGTCCCACCAGCAGCGTGGAGAGGGGAACCAGGTACAGCCAGGGGGAGATCTCGCTGCTGCCCAGCCACCGGCAGAGCAGATCGTTGAAACTGAACACGATGATCAATAGAACGAGGCTGACCCCCACGCTGATCAATCCGGATAGTCCAAGCAGGTTGACCGATTCGCGGTCGCTTTTCGGAAGCAGGATGGCAAGCTCGTATTTGGCCGTTGAGAAGATAATGGTGATATTCAGAATATTCATGTAGAGTCCGAATACCCCGAAATCCTCCTCCGTATAGATCCGGCTCAGGACCAGGTAGATAAGCACGGAGAAAGCCTGGGCCAGGGAGGTGCCGGAAATCAGGGTGGCCACATTTCTGAAAAATTCATTTTTCCAGATATTCCTCAAAGCCTGAAGCATGATCAAAGGTAGGAATAATGCTGAAAATTTGTCATGCTTTTATCCACGCTGCCGGATGGCATGTGTTTTGAAAAGTAAAACCATGTAAAAAAGCATATATTTGAACCTAATTTGAACGGATATGAGCGTGATGAGATCATCCAATCCTGCGATGACGGGAAGGATTTTTGAACAGGTGGGCCGGCCGGCCGCAGACGCCGGCGTCATGACGATCAGAGGCACCCTCAATAAAGTGGGACTGATGCTCCTGCTGGTGATTGCAGCAGCAGCCTACGCCTGGAACCAGGTCACCGCTGTCAATCCCGGGAATATGGGGTTATACGCCATCGGGGGCGCCATCGGAGGATTTATTACGGCACTGGTCACTATATTCAGACCGAAGTCATCCCCCGTCACCGCTCCCATCTATGCCATCCTGGAGGGACTTTTCCTGGGTTCCATCACGGCTGTTATCAATTCAGCCTACCCGGGGATAGCTTTTCAGGCCGTATTGCTGACCATCGGGACACTCTTCACCATGCTGTTCCTTTACAGGTCCGGCAGGATCAGGGCCACGCCCAGATTCCGGAGGGGCGTGTTCATGGCCACGGGCGCGGTTTTCTTTACCTATATGATCAGCTGGATCCTCAGCATGTTCGGCATGCCTGTGGGATTTATACATTCAGGGGGGACCGCGGGGATCATCATCAACCTGGTGATCATCGTTATTGCCGCCCTGAACCTGATCATGGATTTTGATTTCATTGAGCGGGGTGCAGCTATGAAAGCCCCCGGATTCATGGAATGGTACGGGGCATTCGGGCTGATGGTGACACTGGTATGGTTGTATATTGAATTTCTGAGGTTGCTGGCGAGGATGGGGGGAAGGGGTTAGGAAGAGTTAGTTGAGTTAGTTGAGTTAGTTGAGTTAGGTAAAATACATGTCTGAGCTTGAGGAGTATTTCAAACAGTTCCGGGAGCAGATCGTCGGAAACGATGTGACGTTTGAATCTCCTTACGGGACCATGCGGGTGCTGTATGCCGACTGGATTGCAAGCGGGAGACTGTATGCGCCCATTGAAGAAAAGCTGCTGACGCGGTTCGGTCCCTTCGTGGCCAACACCCATACCGAAACCACCCTGACCGGCACGCTGATGACCCGTGCTTACCAGTATTCCCATGCATACATCAAGCAACATGTCAACGCGGGTCCCAATGACGTGATCATTACCGCGGGAAGCGGGATGACCTCGGTCATCAATAAACTGATGCGGATCCTGGGGCTGCGGGGTTGCGGGGGGATGGATGTGGATTGTCCCAAGCAGGGCGACCGGCCCGTGGTTTTCATCACCCACATGGAGCATCATTCCAACCATACCTCCTGGTTCGAAACCACGGCCGATGTGGAAATGATCCGGCCGGACGGGGAACTGCTGGTGGACCTGGAAGACCTGCGGAGCAAACTGGAGAAGTACCGGGACCGGAAATTCAAGATCGGATCTTTCACGGCCTGTTCCAACGTGACCGGGGTGAAAACCCCGTACCCGCAAATGGCCAGGCTGATGCATGAATACGGGGGACTGGTCTTCATCGATTTTGCGGCCAGCGCACCCTACATGGAGATGAACATGCATCCGGAAGATCCCCTGGAAAAACTGGATGCCATTTTCTTCTCGCCCCATAAGTTTCTCGGGGGACCGGGGTCATCGGGGGTCCTGATCTTTGACAGGTCCATGTACACCGCCGAGGTCCCCGACAACCCGGGAGGAGGGACGGTGGACTGGACCAACCCCTGGGGGAAATACAAGTATGTGGACGATATTGAGTTGCGTGAGGATGGAGGAACGCCGGGATTCATGCAGTCCATCAGGGCGGCCCTCGCCCTGGAGCTGAAAGAGCAGATGGGCGTGGAACGGATCCTGAAGCGGGAGGAAGAACTGCTGC
>DSEO01000095.1 GCA_011056635.1 Bacteroides sp. | reverse complement strand
CCCCGCCTCACCCTTTCCCGGGTATCGATCCACTGGGGGTTGGATTTCACCATGAAAGCCTCACCCGCCTTCACCCCGCAGCGGTCCCGCACACGGATCATCTCCTCAGCCTCGTCCACGGTCATGGCCAGCGGTTTTTCGCACAAGACGTGTTTTCCCGCCTCCATGGCCTTCACACTCCACTCCATGTGCATGGTGTTCGGAAGGGGATTATACACCGCATCAATCCCGGGATCCTCCAGTAGCTCTTCGTAGGAACCGTAGGCTTTTTCGATCCCAAGGCGGGATGCAGCCTCCTTCGCAGTTTCCGGTGACCTGGAAGCAATGGCCGTCACTTCGCTGAACTGCCCGTGCTGCAGGGCCGGGATCACATATTTGATCCCGATTTTTGCTGTACTGATGATACCCCATTTGACCTTTTTCATGGATGATATTCCCCTTTGATCCGGTCAAAAATAAAAAAAAGCGTTAGTTTTATGTAGTCAACATCACATAGATTTTCAGCGATGGTACAAAGGAAAATACATATGGGCATGGTGGGAGGAGGACCGGGTTCTTTCATCGGTCGCGTCCACTACATGGCAGCGGTGCTGGACGGACAGATCGACCTGGTCTGCGGCGCATTCAGCTCCGACCCTGCCAAATCGAAGATCACCGGGAAAGAATATTTTCTGCCTTCGGACCGGGTGTATGACACCTATGAGGACATGATCTTGAAAGAGGCCAAGCTTCCCGAAGGTGAACGGATGGACTTCCTGGCCATCGTCACCCCCAACCACCTCCATTTCCGGCCAGCCAAAATGGCCATGGAAAACGGGTTTCACGTGGTATGCGACAAACCCCTGGCCCTGGATTCCGACGAGGCGGAAGTGCTGGTCAGGATCAAGGAAGAAACGGGCATGCTCTTTGCCCTGACACATACCTACTCCGGGTACCCCATGGTCAAGGAGGCAAGGGAGGTGGTGCGCAGCGGAGCGCTGGGAAAGATCAGGAAGGTGGTGGTGGAGTACCCCCAGGGCTGGCTCAGTGAGCCCCTTGAGAAAACCGACCATGTGCAGGCATCCTGGAGGGGGGATCCAAAGAGATCGGGGAAAACATGCTGTGTGGGGGATATCGGCACCCACGCGTTTCACCTGGCCGAGTACGTGACGCAACTGAAGGTAAACGAGCTCTTTTCCGATCTCAGCACCCTGGTCCCGGCCAGGGTCCTGGACGATGATGCCAACATGCTGCTGCATTTTGATAACGGGGCCCGGGGTGTGCTTTATGCCAGCCAGATCTCCGCCGGGGAGGAGAATGCGATCAAACTGAGGATATACGGAGAAAAGGGAGGACTTGAATGGAAACAGATGGAACCGAACACCCTGGTCATCCGCTGGCTGCACAAACCCATCGAGACCAGGCGGACCGGCACCCCTTTCGTTAGTCCCGTCGCCACCTACAACACCCGCGTTCCTGCCGGTCACCCCGAAGGATACATCGAGGCATTCGCCAACATTTACAGGAATGCAGCCGGTTGCATAAGACACCTGATGGAGGGGACCGAACCACCGGACGTTATCCTGGATTTTCCCACCATTTATGACGGGCTCAGGGGCATGCATTTTGTGGACCTGGCGGTGGAAAGTTCAAAGACCAGGTCCTGGGTCTCCCTCTGAGCTGTCCCCGTTTACGTGCGGTTCCCTGTTCATCTTCTGATACATGATCCCCATGAAGAAAAAATCAATATTCCTCCTGCTGCTGCTTGCATAGGGACAGCCTTCCTTCCAGCTGGAAGCTTATGAAACGCATCAATTCAGGCTGAAAAAAGAAGCGAATTGAAGTTTTCGTAACAAAAAAGTGGCATTTTACGTAAGAATTATTACATTTGGTCAAATTATTACCCTTAGCCATGGATTTCAGCCACACTGATTATGCTCTTCAGGCAAGACCCGGAGTTCTGCAAAATGTGCTGAACGGTCTTCGGAAGGTGTTCGTGAATGATGCGGGCCTGACCGCACAAATTTTCCTGACCATCCCGATTATCGCCGGAGGCATCCTGCTTCAGTTGAATGCCGTACAGTGGGTGCTGGTCATCATCGTGACCCTGCTTTTCATTGTAGCCGGAGTCTTCAGGACTGCCGCCATTCTCCAGATAAGAAACGACAGTTCCATTTCGGCATTTCAGGCTACCAGGATCCGGCTGATGGGCAATTCCCTGGTGGTGATCATGGCGGGTTTATCCCTTTTCACCTACATGATGGTCTTTATTCCCAGGATCGTTGTCATGCTTTAGTGCCGCCGGATGGGTTTCAGGTGGAAGGTGAAGCTCGCTTCACCGGGAAGCACCCGGTACTGGTTCAGCAGCATGATGGCCGTCCCCCCCACTCCGCTGACCCGGTGATCCATGTTCAGGACCACCACATCCTCCTCCTTCAACTGGAATCTGTAGAATGCCCTTGTCAGGTTGTCCGTGGTATACTTCTGTGCGCTTGCATTGAAAGTTTCCTCTCCACTCACATACAATCCACTGCCCGAATCATCGGTGAGTGAGATCCAGTGGACATCGGTCTTGTTCCCGTAATCCTGCGGAATGATGTAAGGCACGTAATCCTCGTCCACCGTGCGGCTGTATATTCCCATTTTTGCCCCGGTCTTACGGTCTGGGTAGGTTTCGAAGGGACCGCGGCCAAACCATTCTATGTGCCTGTATTTGCCCAAAAGCTCAAGCTGCAGCCCTATTCTGGGCAGCCAGTGCGTCATCCGGCCCTGGGGCAGTAAATCGGTGGCAAGGGTAATCTCTCCATTACCCAGGATGGTATAGTGGTAACTTACTTTGAACCCGGTGGTGTTATTGTTCGCATGAATATTCACCTCAGCAAAAACTTCCGCCCTTCCTCTTTTTTGGTCAATCAGCCGGAATCCGACAAGGTCGTGGACCAGCCGGTCGAGTCCGATGGTGCGCCAGCCATTGGCGATCTCCCTGCCCATTCCTTCGCTGGTCTGACCGATATCTGTCCTTCCCGTCCCCCACTCATCCTGGTCATTGGCCAGCGGGGCACGCCATACATTGAACTGCGGGCCTCTTCTGAGCAGTTCCTCTTTTTCAACCATCATCGATTCGATAAGTCCGCTCTTTTTACCAATCGCATAGACAAATCCAGCTCCCCGGATCACAACACGGTGGCCGTCCTCGCTGACGTCCAGGGGTGCATATGCCGTCTCTTCCGCTGGCGGTTCCGGCACAAAAGGCAGCTCAAACTGCTCCCATGCCACTTCATGTCCCCGGGGGGCCCAGGGCAGATCTTCAGCCAGTGTAAACCTCACCGCCAGGTGATGGCGCACACCCGGGCTCACAGGCGGTTTTTCGAACGGAACACGGATGACTATCTTCTCCCCGGGTTCCAGCTTCACGTCAAGACCTCCCTGCTGGATCACCTCGCCGTCAGCGGTCAGTTCCCAGGAAGCATCCAGCTCATCCAGGTTTTTGAAATGATGCCGGTTGGTCACTTCCAGGGTCCCGTTTTCAACGGAGATGGCCCGTATCCAAACCGGCTGGGGTGATTTTTTCAGTTGCCAGAGTTCGGGCTGAATG
>DSEO01000259.1 GCA_011056635.1 Bacteroides sp. | reverse complement strand
TCCAGCAGATCATGGCCGGCTCGGACCGGGTGGCCCTGGAGGATCTCAAGGGAAAGCAATTCACCGAGGAGACCGGTCAGCTCAGGGGAACGATCCCGCAGGGAAAGCTGGGCAACATCAACTGCTCGAAGCTGATCCTGGGCGGGAACCTGCTCAGCGGATACGTGCATTCCAGGGACCTGATCTATGTCTCTTCCCTGGTGCTTCATTACCACCAGAAGGAACGCATCTTCAGGACCCTGATGCTGGCCGAGCAGTCAGGCGTGAACACCCTGCTGTCCAATCCCGTGGTGATGCCGCTCATGGAAGAATACTGGAAGGAAGGTTACGGGAAGATCCAGTTCATCACCGACTGCGCGGGACTGGATTATTCCGACGGGGTCAGGCCCATGGATTTCCAGGCCTATATGGACCTGGTGAAGGATGCCATCGACCGGGGTGCGGATTCCTGCTATATCCAGGGGGAGACCGCCGATTACTACATTGAGCATAACCAGGCTGACAAAATCGTGCAGGTGATGGACATGATCCGCAGCAACGGGCTTTCCGTGGGTATCGGGGCCCACCGGATCGGGACCATCAAGAAATGCGTGGAACTGGGGATCGAGCATGATTTCTGGATGAAGACCCTCCACACCCATGACTACTGGTCCGCCAAACATCCCACCTGGCATGACAACCTGTACTGCTACGATCCTGAAGAGACCATCCGGTTCATGGGAACACTGGAAAAACCCTGGGTCGCGTTCAAAGTCCTTGCTGCGGGAGCCATCAGACCGGAGGATGCATTTCCCTACGCATTCAGCATGGGGGCGGATTTCATCTGCGTGGGGATGTACGATTTCCAGATCATTGAAGATGTGAACACCACCCTGGCCGCCCTGGATGAGTCGGCCGGCCGGAAAAGGCCCTGGCGGGCATAATGCATCCTCTTCCGGGCTGGATTCACTCCGTACCGAAATAGTGTTCCGCCCGGCTGCGCCTCATCTCCAGGCTCATCTGCTCCACGGTGGCCGCCTGCTCCGGGTATTCGGAGATGTTCACATTCTCCCAGGGATCCACCCTATGGTCATAGAGCATCCTGGCATAGGCACTGTCATGGTCGTCCACCCATTCCGTATAGAAATAATGATCCCGGATGGTGGTGATCCCGTCGAACCATTGCGAAACGGCCACCCCGTCCCCCGATGCCCGCCGGTCGTACAGCATCTCCGCGAGACTCTGGCCCTGCAGGTGGTCCGGAAGCTCCAGCCCGGCCAGCTCACAGAGTGTGGGATAGATATCCACGAACTCCACTATCCCGGCATAGGAACCCACCTGGCCCGTTCCGGGCACCTTCAGGACCAGCGGGGCATGAAGGGAAGTCTCATAGTTGCAGTGCTTGCACCACAGTCCGTGCTCCCTGAGGTTCCAGCCGTGATCGCCCCACAGGACCACGATGGTGTTCCGCTCCATGTCCAGCCTCTCCAGTTCCTCCAGGATCTTGCCGATCTGGGCATCCGTATAGCTGACACATGCGCAGTATCCGTGGATCAGCGCCCTGGCCATGCTGTCCGTCAGGGGACCCTCCGGCGGTATCCCCGCATATGCCCTCAGCTCCCCCCAGTTGTGCAGCGATTCCGGGGGTGCATTCTCCGGCGGCTCGTCATTCTCCGGCAGCCTCATCTTTCCGTCGTACAGCGCCCAGTACTTATCCGGGGCGTTGAAGGGAAGATGGGGCTTCAGGAATCCGGCCGCCAGGAAGAAAGGCCGGTCCATCCGGCTGAGCCTGCGAAGATCATTTTTCACTTTCTCTGCGGTTTTTCCGTCCTTATAGGCGGTATCGTTCAGCACGGTCCTTTCGAACGGGGGACCCCTGAACCGGTCGGATGTGTCCGCAAGGATGTTCTCCCGGATGGCATAGTCCCTCCATGAATGGCTGCCGGAACGGGGTGTCCACACTTCGTCCCAGCTCTGCATGGCATCGTCCGCATGGTGGAATACCTTGCTGTTGCTGATGGTGTAATACCCGTTCTCCCTGAAATGCTGCGGAAGGGTGGTGATCCCCGGGGCATCCTCATCTGCCCGGGTATAGTAATGAAGGAACCTGTGACGGGCGGGACGGAGTCCGGTCATCAGGCTGGCCCGGGATGCCCCGCAGACCGGGATATTGCAATAGGCCCGCTCGAACATGGTGCCTTCGGCCGCCAGCCGGTCGATGTGGGGCGAACGGATCCGTTCCACCCCGTAACATCCCAGCTCGGGACGGAGGTCATCCACCGCAATGAACAGGATGTTGGGGGTTTCTGACTGCCGCTCATTTCCGGGCGGCTGGCTGCATGAAACCATCAGGTTCAGGATGAGCAGGGTGAGCGGAAGGTTCAAAGCTTTCATTTTCTGGAAATGGTGTCTATGAACATACAAAATATGAATTTTGTGCCATAATAGAAAAAAATCGTTTCTTTGGCATCAGACAGAACCATCCGCAGTGAATATCCTGGGCATCTCGGCATATTACCACGACGCGGCGGCTGCGATCCTGGTCAACGGGAAACTCATCGCCGCCGCACAGGAAGAGCGGTTTTCGCGAAAAAAGCATGATGCCCGTTTTCCGGTCCATGCCATCCGGTATTGCCTGGAGGAAGCAGGCCTGGAATTGTCCATGGTTGACCAGGTCGTGTTTTATGACAAGCCTTTCCTGAAGTTCGAAAGGCTCCTGGAGACCTATTACAGTTTTGCCCCGCGCGGACTGGTGTCCTTCGTGACCGCCATACCGGTATGGGTGAATGAAAAACTGTTCCTGAAAAGGAATATCAGAAAAGGGCTTCGGGAAATCGGTGCATTCGATGCACGAAAACAACAGCTTCTGTTCACGGAGCACCATCTGTCCCATGCTGCCAGTGCTTTCTATCCCTCTCCCTGGGAGGAAGCGGTCATTGTCACCCTGGACGGGGTGGGTGAATGGGCCACGGCTTCCATCTGCCTGGGAACAGGAAGCCGGATCAGGATCGTCAAGGAACTTCACTTTCCCCATTCGGCAGGATTGTTGTATTCCGCATTCACCTATTTCCTAGGCTTCCGGGTGAATTCGGGAGAATACAAGCTGATGGGACTGGCACCGTACGGGAACCCGGATTCACCCCGGGTCGAATCGTTTGTGAAGATTATCAGGCAGGAACTGATCACCCTGGGAGAGGACGGGTCCATATGGCTGAACCAGAAATATTTCCGGTATGCCACCGGTCTGAGGATGATTGACCACGGGAAATGGAAAAAACTCTTCGGAATTCCCCGGCGAAAAGAAGCGGACGGGATCGGGCAGGTGCACTGCGACCTGGCACTGGCCATCCAGCGGGTGACCGAAGAGATCATGATGAAGATGGTGACACATGCCAGGGAGTATGCGGAATCGGAGGAACAGTCCCGGAACCTCTGCCTGGCCGGCGGGGTGGCTCTCAACTGCGTGGCAAACGGAAAATTAAAGGAATCCGGGCCGTTCAGGAACATTTTCGTTCAGCCGGCAGCTGGGGATGCAGGGGGAGCGCTGGGAGCAGCCCTGGCAGTCCACCATATCTTCAACGGGAACCTGAGGGAAGCCCCGGGTAGGGATTCCATGAAC
>DSEO01000366.1 GCA_011056635.1 Bacteroides sp. | reverse complement strand
GTTCTCCGTCCAGCCGGGGATATACAAAATCCGGGTGATTGAAGGCAAAACCGGCGAGACTGATCTGTGCATCCATGCGGGCGGTGAGCCCGATCCACTGCATGATCTGTTCCCGGTGCTGCAGCTTCCACCGTTCAAGCAGGTGGAGCATGATAAAATCGAACAGGAACAGGCTGTTGAAGACCAGGCCCAGCAACATGTTCAACCGCTGGTCAAACAAATTGAGCAATTTTGAAAGTCGCTTCACCTCGTGCTGTCCTTCTGCCGCACGTACCTGCTGTTCTTTCAGGGCGGGATGCGCGAATGTTGCACCGGCGACGATCTTCAGCAGTGCTGCATAGCCTTCCAGCAGGGCATGTTTTCTGGAGAGGGCTTCCTGGTACCGGTTGGTGCGTACGAAAAACGGGGACAGCACCGCCCAGTTGAAAAACAAGAGGGGCAGCAGGAATTTGAAATTGGCGGGATCGATGATCCCGAGAATGATGATGGCAACGGAAATGGCCGTCACCCCCAGCGCCAGTGGAAAGAGCCACCGGTTCGATGTGATGTAGGACCTGCCGGAAAGCCACCCGGAAAGGTCGTCCAGGTCATCTTCGCTTTCCCGGATCAGCCTGGCACGTGCGGTAAAATCCTGCCTGAAATCGATCTGATCCGCAAGGTCTTTGATGATCTCCTGCCGCAGCCTGATCTCACCGGGGTTCTCCGGCTCGGTGGTAAGGGCGCCTGCCAGCAGTTCACTGCCTTGCAGGGTGGCGGTCCGGTTCATGTACTGGTACAGGGAACCTTTCCCGAATATATCCAGGTCGTGGGACCAGGGGTGTGCCCGGTCTGCATGCAATTCCCCGCCGGGCAGGTCATGAAAGCGATGGTCCAGGCAGGCAAGTTCTGTTTCATTGAGTGATTCCAGTTCCCGCAGGATCTTCCTGCTGTCATTCTGGCGGTTGTGCCGGACCACAAGCCACAGGAAAAAGATGCCCGTAAGCAGGGCTGCCGGATAGAAAAGAGGATGGTCGTTCCGTATACCCAGGATGATGAAGTAGACCACGGCGGCCAGAGAAAACAGCCGGAGCAGGGATATGGTGTTGATCAGATGGGATCGTTTCCGGATGGCCTCACGGGTTTCCTGGATGCGGTCGTTGTATATGCTGCGGAGGCGGTCTCTCTTCATATGCAAAATTGAAAATTCAGAGCGGAAAGATAGGAAAACCCGCTCAATTTCCTTTTTTTCTGTTGCTGTCGCTTAGAGGTTTAGGCAGGTTCAGGCAGGTTCAGGCAGGTTCAGGCAGGTTCAGGTAAGGTGTCAGACTCCCTGGGACAAGGAGAAATCATTGTACCCTACTCAGGCAGAACCGGAAGTCACATATTCGTGACTGAATTAAAAATTGGCGATTTACCTAATTTCCGGATTCTTTTAATAATGGTATAAATGCCTCATATATAATGATATATGAAACATGTAAAAAATGCGTGAGTGTATAAAAATTCAACACATTTGAAAAAAGTTCAGTTTGTGTGACTTTTGGAAATGATCAAAACGCCTACCCTTATTGCGAAGCCGTATTCGTGCAAAGCAGAAGGGTCCGTTCCATCATACACCTCTTACCAATCCCTTCAAAATGATTGATTGACGACTGGGGGAAATTCGGAAGCGTTTGTTGATCTCCACATGAACATCCGATCACGTGGTACTTCCGATCACATGATACTTCCGATCACATGATACTTCCGATCACATGATACTTCCGATCACATGATACTTCCGATCACATGAGACTTTCGATCACGTGGATCATGATCCGGGTCACTTCTCCCGGGTACACGATCACCTGTCCGGGCAGATGCGAGCTGATCCAGGCATCGAAGTAGAATCCCGTATCCGTTTTCACCAGGTAGAGATATTTCCCGGATTCCAGTGGCACCTGGAAATATCCTCCGGAATTCGGCCGGACGATGGCCACCGGTGGTGTCAGCAGCATGTCTTCGGGGAAATAACAGCCTGTGGGGCCCATATTCATCGCCCATGCGGAGTCCATCAGTGCATAGGGATAGAAGTAGACGTCGTATATTACCGGGGCGAAATCGTATTGTCCGGTCATGATCGAGTCATCCACCGGTACGGTGAGGTTTCCGAACACACCCTGGGCAATGGTGGGCTCGTACAGTCCCTCCGGGGTGATGATGACGCCCGAATCGGCCGCATGGTAGATGACCAGGGGAGGTGCATTGTCCGTGCAGGAGTGCATCAGCAGCTCTTCCAGGGGGAATTGCTCCTTGTAAAATTCCCGGCCGTCCATGTCGGTGGCGACAAGTTCGTACCAGTCGCCCCCCAGCGGTATTTCATAATCATTCACTCCCGCGTAAAGCAGTGCGTTCAATACCTGGCGGTCATTCATATATACCGAGAGAGTGAACTTCGGGATGTGCATCCAGAGGCCATCCGGTCCCGGAACCGAGTCCCGGTACACCCACGGTAAGGTGTAGGAATAGAACACCCTGAGACAGAACCGCTCCACGAAATCTATGGGGAACCTTACGTAGCCGAAATCTGAAGGGGAGTGGCCCTCCACACGGACCACCTGCACATGCAGGTCGGTGGTCTGTTCGAAGCCGACGACAAACGGAATGGGGAGTGGGCGTCTGACCAGGTGGGCCAGTGGGGATCCTTCCACGGGGGTGGCCCATAGGATCGTCCCCGCATCATCGGTGAGCATGAATTCTGTAAGTGTGTAATTGCCCACCGGCAGGGTGAGGGATTCTGTGATGTACTGTTCCCCGAACCTGTACAGTGGCAGCAACTCCTTTTCCGCGACGATCTCGCCATTCTCGCCGGTGATGGTGACCAGCGCGGCGGTGATGTACAGGTCGGATCCTGCAGATTTCAATGCCCCGTCATCCGTAAATTCCAGTCCGAACCGCAGGGTTCCGGCCTGTTCTGTTCTGGAACAGGAATTCCAGAGCGCGGAGAAGGCAGTCAGAACAGCGACTACAAGTATCATTCTTTTCATGGCATGCAACTTTAAAATGTACTCAAATGGCCCGGTGCAAATAGCCCGGTGCAGATGGTCCGGCGCAAAAGGTCCGGTACAAATGGCCCGGCGCAAATGACCCGGCGCAAATAGCCCGGCGCAAAAGGTCTGGGACGGGCACGATCTTTTCAGGTACGTCCTGGTCCCTTTTAAGCAGAAGATGCAGGAGCAGGGTCACGGGTTGCGTAACTGGATCCGTTCCAGCCTGTTTTTGTAATAGACCGGGTATCCCGTATCGCCCTCATCAACCGGTTCGCCCTGTACGGTCTTTCTGCGCTGCCAGATCACCGGGGTAATGGCATGTACTTTCCTGGTGATTTCCAGAGAAACAGGATACACCTGCCAGTCCTCGTGAAAATAGACCGAAAGCAGCTGATCTTCCAGGTCGAACCCCGATGCCGCGCTCGAGCGCCGGCCGATCAGGGAGATGAGCGCCCGCTGCAGTTCGGCGGTCTCCCGGTCCATGGAATCGGGTGAAGGGAATGATACGTTCCCGGAGGATTCCAGGTGGGGGTCCAGCAGCACGAACTCGTAGGTTACATTCCTGAAGGTCAGTTTTTCCGTGCCGGCAGCCTGCGCCCTGACCAGTGAGGCAAAGCGCTGCC
>DSEO01000049.1 GCA_011056635.1 Bacteroides sp. | reverse complement strand
TCTGGGGATCATCGGACAATTTAACTGACGGGGAAAATGGAAGAATTTCACAGCGATATTGTGGCCTGTTACCTGTATGTGATCACCAGGCACGGGTATCCGCCCCCTGCGGAAGATACCCCGGAGCACCTGAACGAATACAGGGAACTGGGATTCCGGAGCGTTGAACTGGAAGGGATCCGGGAGGCACACCTGGAAGAGATGCATGCCCTTCGCGGCCAGATCAGGGAAAAGGCGGAAGCCCTGGGTTTGCAGATCCCCGTTTTCTGTGCCGTGTTGCCCGGACTCAGCTCCCCGGACGAAAAAGAGCGGGAAGCCAGCCTGCAACTGTTCGAAATGGGATGCGAGACGGCCGAATCACTGGGAGCGGGGATGATCCTGGACAACGCCCCGCTTCCCCCCTGGCAGTTCCCGCAGGGGATCCCGGTGGCCCGCCATTATGACGAAAAAGTACTTGCCGCCGCCACCATTCCGGCTGACCTGGACTGGTCCGCTTACATGGAGGGACTCGTGGAGACATTCCGCACCGCGTGCGACATGACGGCCCGCAGGAGGCTGACCTACCAGCTGCATCCCTGCTACGGGGCCCTGGTCAATTCCACCGATGCCTTCCTGCTTTTTGCAGGTGCGGTGAAACGGGATAACCTGCGGTTCAACCTGGACACGGCCAACCAGTTCTTTATGAAGGACAACCTGTATCTTTCGCTCATCCGCCTGGACGGCCTTGTGGATTATATCCACCTGTCCGATAACGGGGGACACAGGGTGGAGCATTTGGCCGCCGGGAATGGAAAGATCGGGTGGGACCGCTTCTTCGAGACCCTGGACCGGACCGGTTACAGCGGCAGGTTCGGGATCGATGTGGGGGGTGCCGAATCCGGGGTGGGAGACCTGGACGGGGCTTACCGCTCCACCGCCGCGTGGCTGACCGAAAAATGGTACGGACGCAGGAAATAATCATGCATATGAAGCAGGGACATCTCAGAATGAAAAAGGGCCGGTTGCCCGGGCGGATCCGGGCAGCGATGAACGTGATCATTCCGGTGGCTTTGCAGCTGCTCCTTTCCGGGGCCATGCTGATGGCACAGCAGGAGCGCATCCCCGTGGTCCCCTATCCACAGCAGGTGACCGCCGGGCAGGGGACCTACCAACCGGGAGGTTCAGCCGTTTCATTGCGGATCTCCGGGCTGGATGAGGTGACCGGTCAGCTCGTCACGGAACAACTTGATGAGGCGTTTCAGAACCGGTACGGGCGCGGGGTCATTGCAGGCGATAAGGACAACCCGGATATCTGGATCGGGTTGCCGGCTGCGGACGGGGAACTGCTTTCGCTGGTTCGCCGCGAGGGGATCGAACCGGATCAGGGGCTCGGGGAAGAAGGATACATCCTGGTGACCGGGAGAAAGCGGATCCTTGTGGTGGCGAACGGCGGAGCCGGGGCCTTTTACGGGGTGCAGTCCCTGAAACAGCTGCTGCGGGGCACTCCCCCTCCCTTGGAAGTGCCGGTACTGGTGATCCGGGACTGGCCGGCCATTTCATTCCGGTGCGTGATGGACGATATCAGCAGGGGACCCGTTCCCACCCATGATTTCATCAAACAGCAGATCCGGCGGTACGCGGAGATGAAGATCAACCACATGTCGTTCTACATCGAGCATGTGGTAAAAACAGAAGCTTATCCGGATTTCGCCCCCAATGACGGAGCCATTTCCATCGGGGAGTTCCGGGAACTCTCGGACTATGCGGCAGGCTACCACATCAAACTGGTGGGGAATTTCCAGTCGCTGGGACATTTCGAAAAGATCCTCAGTCACCCCCAGTACCGGCACCTGGGGGCAACGGACAGGATGCTGGATCCCCTGAACCCGGAATCCATGGAGTTCCTGGGCAATGTGTACCGGGAGATGGCCCCGGCCTTCAGTTCCGCGTATTTCACCCCCAACTGCGATGAAGCGTGGGATTTGTCCCGCGGGGGCCTCACAGGGGCGGCGGACAGCATCGGGGTGGCCAGGATCTATGCGGACCATGTGATGCGCATCGATTCCATCCTGCGGCAGCTGGGGAAGCGGACCATCATCTGGGGGGACATCATCCTGGAGCACCCGGAGATCCTGGAGATGATCCCGAAAAGCATGGTGGTGGGCGCCTGGGATTACAGCGCCTCGGAATCATTCGCGCGGTTCATCGACCCGGTGAAGCGCGCCGGCTTCGACTTCACCATCTCCCCGGGCATCCTCAACTCCGGCCGGCTGATCCCTGACTTCCGCATGACCACGGCCAACATCCGGAACTTCATCAACGAGGGGTATGAAAAGGGTACCCTCGGAGTCTACTGTACGGTCTGGGACGACGGGGGAATGCATTTTTTCTCCCGCGACTGGTACGGGGTGGCCTACAATGCGGAGCAGTGCTGGCGGCCCAGCCGGGATCCGCTGGAGGATTTCGACCGGCGGTTCAGCCGCGGGATCTACGGGGACCCGGAGCAGCTGGTCCCCCGCACCCTGCATGCCCTGAACCGGCTCACCGACCTGGGCCCCACCTTTGAAATGAACTACGGGGTATTCACCAGAACCCTGGTTCCCGAAAGGGGCGATAAGCTTACCTTTGATCCGGACAGCTGGAGCGGGATCGGGAAATGGGTGGATGAGGCGGAAGCGGTCCTGGGGAGTGCAGAAACCCCATGTTATGGGAGCGATCTGGATTTTATCCGGTTCACCATCGCGCAGTATGATTTCATGTGTGATGCCCGGAAGGACCTGCTGGAAGCAGCCGATGCATATGCCAGGGCAAGCGCACTGCAGTCAGGTGACCGTCCCGCTTCGCTGGAGACACTGAAAACTGCGCTGGATCTGGCGGATGGTGTAAGGGAACGGTATGAAAACCTGGCCGGATGGTTTGCGGAGCTGTGGGACATGGAGAACCGTGCCTACTGGCGGGACAGGGCGCTGCTGGAGTACCGGAGACAGCTCGGGGCCATGGCAGACCAGGGGGTCCTGCTCCGGAAGGCGATCGGGGACTTTGAAGCAGGAAGCTACCTGCCCCCTCCTGCGGAGGTGCGGCTGGACATCCGGCGGCTGTCGGGACAATATTTCCAGTACTGGCTGCTGGCCGGGAGCTTTCCCCTGGGATCCTTTGAGGAAAGCGACCGCGATTTCCTGGGATCCATGGGCGGCCAGGAGCAGGCTAGACCGTTCCCGGGCATGCGTTTTACAGCCGGTGACGGGAAGGAGTACAGCTGGATCAAGTATGATTCACCCGTGCAGGGAGAGGTGGATTTGGCGGAGATCTTCGATCCGCCCATCCGTGCGGTGGCATATGCCTACTGCACCATTGACTCGCCCGAAAAGCGGCGGGTGACCGCCCTGCTGGGAAGCAACGACGGGGCCACGGTCTGGTGCAACGGGAAGGAGGTCCACCGGGTGCATGTGAAAAGAAGCCTGATCCCCGACGAAGATGAAATCCAGCTCGACCTGGAGCAGGGAAGGAACCATATCCTGGTCAGGGTGGAACAGTGGAAGGGGGACTGGGGCTTTTCTTTCCGGCTCCGGGATGCGGATGTTAGGAACCACAAACAGAAATATGAAATACGTTAACAGGAGTACAATGAGAAAAATCACCGGAGTTATGGGGCTGCTGCTGGCT
>DSEO01000048.1 GCA_011056635.1 Bacteroides sp. | reverse complement strand
GCGTTCGCCGTGTCATCCCAGCGAAGATACATATCGTGCTGTCCCGAGAGGCCGGTGACTGCTGCACTGAATTTCTTCCAGCTGTTATCACCCCCGGTCGGTGCAATATCGATGGTGGCAATGCTGGTGCCTTCATCCTCCAGGCCGTCGATCCGGACCTCCAGGGTGCCGCCCGTGACCGATGCGGCCTCCACTTCTACTTTCGCGGGTACCCGTTCGCCCCGGCCGAGGTCCACGCCGCCCATCATCAGCCACCCGCCCTGCCCGGTGCTGCTGGTCATGGACCTTCCGGCACCGGTTCCCCTGGGTTCCAGTCCGAAATAATTGTTGAAGCCCACGGCCGGGAGTGCCGAGAAGCCATCCCTGAACACATACAGGTCGAAGTGGGCCTGTTTCTTGCTGGCATACAATCCATTGCTTGTACCCACCCACCAGTTGTAATTGGGCTGGGCTTTATCCAGTTCGTTTGCCTGCATGGCACCGCCGATCTGCGTCCAGTAGACGCCGTTTGAGCTGTAGAAGGCTTTTAGCTGGTGCTCGTTCCGCTCCAGTTTCAGCCACAACACATTGCCCAGTCCGTTTTCCACTTCAACGATCTGACTGCCGAAGCGGAAACCTATTTTTTTCCCGTCATTGTAACCGCTGTAAACCGCTGCCGTCAGCGACTCGTTGCCGTTGGTCAGGTAAATTCCCGCTTGTTGCCCTTCCGTCTTTGCATCGAATTCCAGCAGGGTAACCAGTGCAAGGTGGTGACCCCCTTCCTTGTGAAGGATATGACACGTGCCGTTTCCTGGATTTAATGTCAACCAGCCGGGCCTTTCGGTGAGAGAATACTGCGAGGCTGCGAGCCGGTTGAGGAAATGCCAGGTAAGTTCAATGGAATCATTTTCAAAATAATCGGAACGGGGCAGTTTCCAGGGGATCCCCGACCGGGGCAGGTCGGGTTTCGGCTGCGGGGTTGAGGTGGGCGCCTTCCCGGCGGGTTTCCCGTTTTCGTCCCAGGTAACCTGGTGCAGCAGACCCTGGCGGCCCTGCCCGCTCCAGTCGTTGCTGCCCAGTCTTTCGTAGCTGTGTGAGATGGCCCACCACGTGCCATCATCGATCTGAAAGGGCTGGGAAATGTGGTTGGGCGACCTGAATGTTGCGGCCGGATCGGTCACGGGCTCAAAAAAATTGCCCATCGCTTCCCAGCTGTCGGGATCGTCGGTAAGATACCGGGAACGCAAGACATACTGGCCTCCCGCCACATTCCCGGCAATGAAGTAATAATACCACCCGTCCCGTTTGCACATGACCGGTCCCTCGGCCCAGCTGTACTGTCCCTCTGCATTGACCCAGTCCAGGTTCATCAATTCTCCGGTCAGGTGCCCGTCGGTCCCGATCTCCTGGATGCGGTTCATGTACTGTCCGGGCTTGATCAGCAGGTAAGGGGTCCCGTCGTCGTCGACGAAGACCGAGTTGTCATAACCGGTCGGACCGGTCGAAGCTGTGGTTCGCATTTTTACTGGCGCTGACCACGGTCCTCCGGGGTGACCGGCTTTGGAGAAGTATTGTCCGCCCCCCGCGGTATTGGAGAAGTAGATCCACCAGGAGCCGTAAAAGTATGTAATGGCCCCCTGCCAGATACCGGCCTGCGGCTCGTCGCTGATCAGGCCACTCCAGTCGGACGGGACTACCCGGCAGATCTCTTCCCAGTGCACCAGGTCTGTGGAATGCAGTATGGGAAGGTAAGGGGTGAAATGAAAACACGAACCGCATGCATAGAAGTCATCTCCATCCCTGAACAGGGTGAGGTCGGGATGGTCGCCGGGCAGGATGGGATTGACAAAGGTTTTTACCTGCCGGTAAGGTTCATCCTGCGCATTGGAGGATCCATGCAGCGCAAACAAGATCATAACGAATAGAAAAACTTTTTCCGTGAGCGATCTTTTCATGGCAACCTTTGTAAGGTGAGTCTACCTTTTCAGTTCCAGCGCTTTTCTGAAATCCATGACCGCAGCCGCCGTGTCTCCCAGGGCCATATGTGCCCTGCCCAGGTATTCAAAGGCGCTGTATGAGGATGGGTAATGAACCGTATTAAATTCAAAAAACACTTTTGATTGATTGTAATCATTTACATCGTAAAGGAAATATTTCCCGAGCATCTCCATCAATCGCTCCGGCGGGATGAACTCAATTCCATACAAACTGGATTGCTTTTTATAAAATTCCTGTACAAACGGAACTTCCAGTACAAGTTGAGGGTCATCCAGAATATAGAATCCGGGGAAAATAAAGGACAAGCCAGCATAAAGGCTTTGATACGGAACGGTCATATGATTTTGATCCTCAAAATAATCATGTTTGATATTGCCCACCTGTTTTGATTCCAGCGCTTTGAAAAACGAATCCTGGGATAATCTGAAAGGACTGCGGTCCCGTTTTCCGTAGGGCGCGTTGTGTGCCGAGGAAACATACAGTTTGCTGGTCAGGACCGGAGATGGATAGTCTGAGTCCTTCAATATTCTTTCACACAGATGATGATCCCAGTTCAGTGCGGGATCCATCGCAATAAAGGCGTCAAAAAGCTCATTGCGGCCCAGGTATGCATATACAGCAAACAAACCGCCCAGGGAATGACCTGAAAGAATGCGGTATGGTGCGGTTCTGTAATCGCGTTCTATTCTGACAATGAGTTCCTTTTCTATGAACTGAAGAAATTTTTCGCCACCGCCGCTGACTTTCAGTCCGTCACTTTCAAATCCGTCGTTCGTTGCTATGCAGTGCGTTGGTGTGAGGTCGTGTTTCCGGTCTTTGTGAAAGATCGCCACCACGATCATTTCGGGGATCACAAATTGTGAGCTCATGAACCCGGTGGTCCCTGAAGCAAGAAAGAAATGTTCACCACCATCGGTCATGTACAACACCGGGTAACTGGTGGTGCTTTTTTCATAATTCACGGGCAAATGCACCCGGTACTCGATCTCCTCACCGATGATCTCAGAATGAATCAGGTGCTTTTCTCCGGTGACAATCCCATTGGAACCCTGTCCGAATAAAATCTTCGGAAACATGAGAACACCGATCAGGATAATTTGAAAGTTACCCATGGTTCTGATGCTACAGTGAAACCATTACCGGGTCGCCGAGCCCCAGCTTTTTAAGCTCGGGCACCTGGGTCTTTGCATCGCCGGCAATGACAAAATACATCCTGGAAGGATCGATATACTTTTGAACGACCTCCCTGTGCGTGTCCGTTGTCATGCTGCGGACAAATTCCTCTTCCTGCTTGATATAATCATGGGGCAGATCATACTGGCTGATCGTGCTCAGCATGCTTAAGAGCGAACCCTGGGTCTCAAAGGCCCTGGCATTGGATTTCAGCAGGGCATCCTTTGTAAAGTCAATGTCTTCCTGTGAAATGCCCCCGCGGTATTTCTCCATTTCCTCCTTGAAGATCTCCACGGATTCCAGGGTAGCCGTTGTACGGACACTGGAACTGGCCGAAAAGCTCCCGGTATACGATCCTCCCGAAAATCCAGTGCGGGCACCGTAGGTATATCCTTTTTCCTCCCGGAGGATCAGGTTCACGATCCCGTTGAACGAACCGCCAAGCTTAAAATTGGCCACCGTTGCCGGGTAATAGTCGGGATGGTTCCGGGGG
>DSEO01000150.1 GCA_011056635.1 Bacteroides sp. | reverse complement strand
CCATCCGGTTATAATCTCCATCCTCACTGTTCAAATAGAAAAGACCGGATTCGTTGACGGCCAGATCCCTGTAGTTCCCTGCCGGAAGCGGTAATACTTCAATGCGTTGTGCAAGTCCCGCAAAATCGATCCGGAATGGGGAAGCCGGTGCGGAGGATTTGTCCTGCCCGGGTTCCGCATCATTTTCTACGGAAAGGATCGGCTTCCCGTCTTTTTTCAGGGTCAGGGCATAGATCCTTGCCACATCCTTGTACACCATTTCCCACTCCATATCGCAGAATGTGGGATTGAAACTCCGGTTGGAGACAAACAGCAGATGCTCCCCGTCCCCTGTGAACATGGGATTGAAATCATAATAAAGGCCATCGCTTACCGGGTATGTCTGATCCTGTTCCAGGGAGTAGATATGCAGTTGCCAGACCAGGTCTTCGTTCATTTTGGAATAGGCCAGGTATTTGCTGTCGGGCGACCAGCAATAGTCATGGATACCTTTCTGGTTCAGTGATTCGTCCACATGTTCGTATTCCGCCCGGTCCACTTCGGTGATCTTCCTGCTGAGGATATCCAGGATATAACAGCGGAGTGTCTGGTCGGCAAAGGCAATCTTGCTGTCATCGGGCGACCAGCGGAGGGTATGCCGGTAGCCATCCCGGTGGGATGTCATTTTTACGGCCTTGCCGGTCCCGTCCGCATTCCGGATATAAATTTCATATTCACCGCTTCTGTCCGATATCCAGGCAATTTTTTCCCCATCGTTCGACCACACCGCATCCTTATCCCTGGCACCGCAGTGATTGCTGATATTCTCTGTAACGCCGCTGCTTTTCGGAACGGAAAAGACTTCACCCCTTGCCACCACCAGGGCCCGGATTCCCGAAGGTGAAACAGCAAAATCCTGGATGTTTCCGGTAAGATCTTCCATGTAAGGCCTGGTTTCAGGGGCATCGGGATGTATCTGAACTGGGATCCGGTTACTTTGCCCTGTATGGAGGTCCAGCAACCAGATCTCCCCGCCCTTTTCGTACACGATCCTGTCTTCCCGGGCCGAGGCCCTGAGTACATCATGGTCTTTATGATGGGTTAATTGTTGGATTGAACGGGTGTTTGTATCCCATGAATAAATATTGAGCCATCCGTCACGGTCGGACAGAAAACATACCTGATCTCCAACCCACATGGGCATCCGGTCGGTTCCCCCGAAATTGGAAATGTTCTCTTCCGTATGGGTTTCAAAATCATAGAGGTATATTTCCTGGGCCATTCCTCCCCGGTACCTTTTCCAGGTCCGGTTCTCCCGGGCCACCTTATTATAGGCGATCTTGCTGCCGTCGGGGGAAAAACTGCCCCGGGAAGCATCGTAGAGGATCAGCTCCTCCAGGCCGGTCCCATCCGGGGAGACCAGGAATAATTTGGTATACCTGCTGGTGCTGTTCCTTCCCGAATTGAAGATGATCTTGTTGCTGACAGGATGCCAGCCCACCACTTCGTCTGCCCCGGGATGGCAGGTGACCCGGGTGATATCGCCTCCCTTGCTGTTCATCACGTACACATCCGTATTTCCGTCATACTCCCCGGTAAATGCGATCAGGCTGCCGTCGGGCGAAAACCTGGGATAGCGTTCCGCCCCGTCGTGGATGGTCAGACGCACGGCATCTCCCCCTTCCAGGGGTGCGGCCCACAGATCTCCACCGGAAGTAAATACAACAGAATGACCGGACATGTCAGGAAAACGCATGAGCTGCTGCGCGTTAAGATTGAATGTGCCTGTCAGCGCAAAACCCAGGACAACAAAGATCATTTTCGGATAAATTTTCATTTTACTTGGATTATTGTGCAGGGGATAAGAAAAATGCATAACTTTGGCAGAGTTTAGATTTAAGAATCAGCGCTTTAATTTACTAATTCCCCACCCAGATTGGTTCATCACGGCTCTCTTTTTTAAGTTTTTTCTGATATTCTCTTTTGGCTGCCTGACCCGCTTACCGGTCACCGTGTAAGTTACTCTTCTGATACTAAGAACCCCACGCATGGAATAGGGGATTCCGGTGAGACAGATTGAAAATAAGGAACCGTAATACATACAAGATGATTTCATTGAGAATAGGAGACCTTCATATCCCCATACCCATCATTCAGGGAGGAATGGGCATAGGCATATCGCTGTCCGGACTGGCATCGGCTGTGGCGAACATGGGAGGAGTGGGTGTTATTTCCACGGTGGGTATCGGCTTCCTGGATAACAGTTCCAGAAGGAACTATAACCTGAGCCATATGGAGGCCATCCGGAAGGAGATCAGGAAGGCTCGCGAGCTGACCAGGGGGGTACTGGGCGTGAACATCATGTCCGTGATCACCAACTTTGCTGAGACGGTCAGGACATCCATCGAAGAAGGGATCGATATCATTTTCTCGGGAGCCGGTCTTCCCCTGGACCTGCCAAAATACCTGGGGAAAGGTATCAAGACCAAACTTGTTCCCATTGTGTCCTCTGCAAGGGCGGCTTCCATTCTGTGCAAGAAGTGGAAACAGAATTATGATTACCTGCCCGACGCACTGGTGGTGGAGGGTCCGCTGGCGGGAGGTCACCTGGGGTTCAAGGCAGATGAGCTCGGGAATGAGTCCAATACACTGGAAAATATAGTGAAAGATGTGCTGGAAGTCACCTCCGAAATGAAAGAAAAATATCAGAAAGAAATACCGGTCATTGCGGCAGGAGGCATTTATACAGGCAGTGATATTTATAAAATCATGAAAAGGGGCGCCTCGGCGGTACAGATGGGAACCCGATTTGTGGCTACGGAGGAATGTGATGCCGCCATTGAATTTAAGAACGCTTTTATAGCGGCCAAAGATGAGGACATCCAGATCATTAAAAGCCCGGTGGGCATGCCCGGGAGGACCATCTTCAATCAGTTTCTGCTGGATACACAGGAAGGGAGGCGAAAACCCAGGGCCTGCAGATACCATTGTATCAAATCATGCAATCCGAAAACGACGGAGTACTGCATTGCAGATGCGCTGATCGAGGCCTACCGTGGGAATCTGAAAGATGGTTTTGCCTTCACCGGCACCAATGCAGGAAGGATCTACCAGATCTCCACCGTCGGTAAGATATTTGCCGAACTGGACGCCGAATACAATCAGGCAGAGGAGGGCAAATAAACAAAATTCGTTTCCCGATGTTTTGATAAATATACATGAAAATGGAGCAGATGTATCACCAATCCAAAAGTGTATGAAACGAAGGAAATTTATTCGGTACAGCCTGGCAGGATCGGCAATCCTTACTGCATTTCCCTATCACCTGCTGGCGGGGTCCAGGAAAATTTATCCGTATGACAGGATCAGGCTGGGAAATACCGGGATTGAGATGTCCCGAATGGCCATGGGGACAGGCACCAGCGGTTCTAACAGAAGTTCGAACCAGACGCGGCAGCTGGGCATCAAAGGTCTCTCGGACCTGCTGCGTGCAGGATTCGACGAGGGCATCAATTTCTGGGATTCAGCCGACGCGTACGGGTCCCATCCCCATCTGAAGGAAGCCCTGAAGAAGATTGACCGGGACCAGGTGGTGATTCTTACGAAGACCACAGCAAAAACTTATGAGGCTGCGAAAAACGACCTGGAAAGATTCCGGAAGGAAATCGGCACGGATTACCTGGAT
>DSEO01000151.1 GCA_011056635.1 Bacteroides sp. | reverse complement strand
GAGGTTGCCCTCAGGAATGCGGACCTGATCTATGATGTGTGCATCGTGCAGGGAAACGCTTATGTGCCGGGTCACCAGGAGATCGAGATCGGGCTGGTGAAGCTCTACCGGGTTACGGGGGATGAGCGGTACCTGGAACTTGCAAAGCACCTGCTGGATATCCGGTCCGACCAGAAAGATGATGCATATTCCCAGGCGCACCTTCCCGTCACGCAGCAGCGGGAGGCGGTGGGACATGCGGTCAGGGCCAACTACATGTATTCGGCCATGGCCGATGTGGCTGCGCTGACCGATGATCCGGCCTATCTGCAGGCTGTGGACGCCATCTGGGAAAATGTGGCGGGCAGGAAACTCTCGATCACCGGAGGTGTGGGGGCCAGTCACCGCGGAGAAGCCTACGGAAAAAATTATGAACTTCCCAACCATCCCTATAACGAAACCTGTGCCGCCATTGCCAATGTTTACTGGAACCACCGGATGTTCCTGCTACATGGCGATTCGAAGTACGTGGATGTGCTGGAACGGTCGCTTTACAACGGTGTGATGTCGGGATTATCACTGGACGGCACCCTTTTCTTCTATCCCAACACGCTGCGGCACGATGGCGTGTCCGGTTTCAACCAGGGAGTGAATGGCAGGTCTCCCTGGTTCAATTGTTCCTGCTGTCCCTCCAACCTCTCCAGGTTCGTGCCGTCGGTGGCAGGGTATGCATATGCCGTGAGGGACGGGGAGGTTTTTGTCAACCTGTTCATGAACGGAGAGGCGAACCTGCAGACAGGAAATGGAGCGCTTACACTGGTGCAGCGTTCCAGATATCCCTGGGAAGGAAAGATCGAAATGGAGGTGATGAACGACGCGGCCACAGAGGCAAAAATTCATGTACGGATCCCCGGGTGGGCACTGGAACGCCCTGTTCCTTCCGATTTGTTTACCTATGCAGATGAACAGGCCGCTGAACCATCCATGCAATTAAACGGGAAATCAGTGCAGATGGATCTCAGCAACGGCTATGTGACCCTGGAAAGAACATGGAACAAAGGGGATGTGATCCAGTTGGAACTGCCCATGGTTGCGAGGAAGGTCATCGCCATGGACAGTGTGGCGGAGAAGCGGGGACTGGTAGCCATCCAGTACGGCCCGCTGGTATATTGTGCCGAGGAAATTGACAACAGCAGGGATGTGCTGGAAGCCTCCATCGGGACCTCGTCTGTCTTCGGGGCCCGGTACGAACCCGGTATGCTGGGGGGCGTAATTGTGCTGGAAGGGGAGGGACTCACCCTGGTCCCCTATTATGCCTGGGCCAATCGGGGCGCCGGGAAGATGAATGTCTGGTTCCGCCGGCCGGAGCTTGACAATTTCCAGGGTCAGACATATCCCTGAGAAACCTTCGAATCCATAAATAACAACCATATGAAAAAGATCATTTTTGCAATCACACTGTTTTTGCCGGGTCTGGGCCTTCTGTCACAGCCATATTCCCCGGCCGGGGACAGGATCAGGACGGAGTGGGCTGAAGAAATCAATCCTGAAAACGTCTGGCAGGAATATCCCAGGCCGCAGTTCCAGCGGGACCGGTGGATGAACCTGAACGGGTTGTGGGAATACGCCCTTTTGCGGAAATCATCCCCCCAACCCAAAAAGTACCAGGGAAATATCCTGGTGCCCTTCTGTATCGAATCTTCCCTGTCGGGGGTGGGAAAGAGCATGCTGCCCGAAGACCGGTTGTGGTACCGCCGGACCTTCTCTGTCCCTTCCGGGTGGAAGGAGATGAAAGTGATCCTGCATTTTGAGGCGGTGGACTGGTCCGCCGTGGTGTGGGTGAACGGTTCCCACGTGGGGGCGCACAAAGGGGCCTATGACAGGTTCTCCTTCGATATCACACCCTTCCTGAAAGAACGGGGTACCCAGGAGATCGTGGTAGCGGTGGATGACCCTTCCAGCACGGGTGAGCAGGCCAGGGGCAAGCAGCAGATGCCCCAGCAGGGGATCTGGTATACACCTGTAAGCGGGATATGGCAGACCGTGTGGATGGAGGCGGTGGACAGGGAGGCTTCCCTGGCAGAGGCAAGGATCATTCCCTGTGTGGACCGGGAGAAAGTTACGGTCATCCCCGTATTGCTGGATCCTATAAAAGATGGATATTCGGTCGAAGTATCCGTATTTGACGGGAATGCGAAAGTGGCCGGTGCCACCGTCCCCGCCAATCATGAAGCGGAAATCGAGCTCAGCGACCCCAGGCTGTGGTCCCCCGGCGACCCGTTCCTCTACGGAGTGAAGCTGGTGCTGAAGAACCCAGCCGGGGAAATCCTGGATGAAGTGGATTCCTATTTCGGGATGCGTAAGATCAGCGTGGAGGCAAAGGAAGGGATCATGGTGCTGCACCTGAATAATGAACCGCTCTTCCATTACGGTCCCCTGGACCAGGGCTGGTGGCCGGACGGACTGCACACCCCGCCGTCCGATGCTGCCATGCGGTACGACATTGAAATGACAAAAGCCATGGGATTCAATATGATCCGGAAACATATCAAGGTGGAGCCCGACCGGTGGTATCACCATTGCGACCGGCTGGGGATCATGGTCTGGCAGGATATGCCTTCCGGCATGGTGGTGCTCCCGGGCGAAAACGAGGAACGTCCCCTGTATCCCCAGCATGTGGGGGGGGACGAAGCGGACCAGCACAGGAGATCTTTACCTGCGGCCCAGTTCGAGTGGGAACTCAGGAGGATGATCGACCTGCATGTCAATGCGCCCAGCATCGTCGTATGGGTACCCTTCAACGAAGGATGGGGACAGTATGCCACCTGCCGCATCGCGGACATGGTGAAATCCCTCGATCCCTCCCGGCTGGTGAATGCGGTCAGCGGATGGGCACTGCGTCCGTGCGGTGACATCTATGACATCCATACCTACCAGGTGGAGGTGCACACGCCGCCCATCAGCAGGGAAATGGCCACGGTGATCGGTGAATACGGAGGGATCGGGTACCCGGTGAAGGGGCACCAGTGGGACACCGGGATGCGCAACTGGGGCTACCAGACCTACCATTCCGAGGAGGAGCTTCTGGAGCATTACAAATACAAGTTTGACCAGATCGTGGAGATGAAAAAGACGAAGGGACAATCTGCCGCGGTTTATACCCAGACCACAGACGTGGAGGGAGAGGTCAACGGACTGATGACCTACGACCGGAAAGTGATCAAGATGCCCACTGAAACCCTGAAACAAATGCATTCCGTGCTCTTTGAATAGGGAGCCAACGACAAACCGGGGCCTGCCACCTGGCGCCATCCCTGATGGAGACGGGCCTTTGACAATGCAACGAAACACATACATACAGAAATCCATGAAAAGAATTATTTTACTTATCGGACTGACCGGCTGGATCTATGCCGGTCATGCACAGAACACAGGGAAGTTCGACGGGATCGAGGTGAATATGGATAATCTTCACAGGCTCTCGGATGCCCAAACCCGTTCCATCAGTGCGGAAAACTTTACAGGTGAGAAGGGGAAAGGGGCCATGGCAACAGAAGGGACCGGCAGCCGGGCTTCCCGGGAACTCGGGCAGGGATGGAAGGTGAGTCCGAGTGTCAGGATCCAGCCGGGTGAAACCTTCACGATGGCCGAGATCGAAGGTCCCGGTGCCATCCAGCATATCTGGCT
>DSEO01000066.1 GCA_011056635.1 Bacteroides sp. | reverse complement strand
TGGGATAAAAAATATCCCTTAAGAGACATTTAATATCATAAAACAACATTAAAATGGTTAATAACTGGATAAAAAATATCCATGTGCGAAATACGGAATACTGTCATTGGGAATTTTAATGATCCCGGTATTCGGGACAATTATCCGGAATTCATCTATCCAGAAAATAGTTGATATTCTTCAGCAGCAGGTCCGGTTGTTCGGCGTGAAGCCAGTGGCCTGCATTGGGAATGGTGACAATCTCCGCCGCGGGGAAGACGGAACGGATCAGTGTATGGTCCTCAGCCCGGATGTAATCCGATTGGGCCCCGGCGATAAACAGGACCGGAAATCCGGTAATACCCCCGTTCCGGATGATCCGCTCCGTATCGAGTCCGTCGAAAATATCATCCAGGTGATTTCGCAACGCCTCCAGGTTGATCCGCCAGTGGAAATTCCCTTTCCGGTCCCTCCGCACATTCTTCAGCAAAAATCCCCTGATCCGTTCGGACCCGACGGAACTCCTGAGGGCATGATCCATATCCTCCCGGGTCTCCATTTTCGACAGGTCCACCTCCAGCATGGCATCGATCATCTTTGCATGGTTGGCAGCGAAATTGGAATGGAGGGCCAGGTCACGGTAAGGCTTCGGTGCAATATCCACGGTGATCATGGACTGGACCCGTTTGGGCCATGCTTCCGCGAAGAACATGACCGTTTTCCCGCCCATGGAATGCCCGAGCAGCACTGCCTTCCCGATTCCCTGCGCGTCCATGAAATCCCGCAGGTCATCCCGCATGGAAGGATAATCATGCACCTTCGAATGAGGCGACCTGCCATGGTTTCGCTGGTCCACCACGAACACTTCGAAATCGGAGCTCAGTTCCCTGGCGATGGATACCCAGTTATCGCCCGAACCGTAAAGACCGTGCAAAATGATCAGCGGTGGCCCCGCTTCGCCGTACTTTCTGAAGTGTAGTTTCATCAGATCTTCATTTAGATTGTATTGTCCAGCGTCGCATCGCGGCGTGATCCCCGGCTTTACCGCGGCGTGATCTTCGGCTGGATCTCAACCCGGCGAGATCTCCACCCATACCGCGGCGTGATCCCCGACTGCACCGCGGCCTGATCTGCGGACGGAACAGCTACGTCGCCACCTTCTCCATATACCTTGCGGAAAGTTCGGCCACCAGTTCCCGGATGGTATCGAACGCCCTGGAGGTCTCCCCGGTGATCCTGGCCTTCTTCAGCTTCAGGATCAGCAGTCCGTACAACCCGTTCAGGGCTACCTGGATATCACTTTCATCCCGCTTCCCGGACTTTATCCTGAGCGCCTCCAGGTTGGGCTTCGCTTTCTGGTAGACTTCCCTGTAGGAGGTATCAATGCCCTGCAGGATGATCTGCTCATGCATTTCCCGGAGATTATCAGTCACATTGTTCAGGATATTCAGATGCCCTCTCTCCTGCTTCTGCTCATCCTTCATCATGGCGATGAGCGATCTGTACCATTCCCGCATGTCCCGTTTCACCTCGTAGGGAACTTCAAACTGACTGATCAGGGATTTTTCGATGCGGTCAATATCCAGCGCATTGGCCCGGATGAGGTCCTCCACCTGGTACATATATAATAGGTATTCCGCGATGTTTTCTTTTCGTTTCTGTTCGGCAATTATCATGATATATTATTCAATCCCGCAGTTGGCGGAGGTACATCTGGATGGTGTTCTGGAGCCCGTAATAGAGTGCATCGGCGATCAGGGCGTGGCCGATGGATACCTCCTTGAGCCAGGGGATGCGCTGTTTCATGAATCGCAGGTTATCCAGGTTCAGGTCGTGACCGGCATTCAGTTCCAGTCCCCCGTCCCTGGCCAGGATGGCAGCTTCCACGAAAGGCTTGATGGCTCCTTCGGGATCAGCAGGAAACTGTGCGGCGTAAGGCTCTGTGTAGAGCTCCACCCGGTTGGTGCCCGTCTTCACTGCTCCTTCTATGAACCTCGGATCCGTTCCCACAAAGATGGAAGTGCGGATCCCGTGCTTCTGCAGCTCACCGATCACCTCCACCAGGAAATCCCTGTTTTTGATCGTGTCCCATCCCTCGGACGAGGTGATGGCATCGGGAGGATCCGGCACCAGGGTCACCTGCTCCGGCTTTACCGATGTGACCAGCTTCATGAACGGTTCAGAAGGGTATCCTTCAATGTTGAATTCGGTGGTCACCAGGGGCCTCAGCAGCTCCACATCGCGGTACCGGATGTGACGTTCGTCGGGCCTGGGATGCACGGTGATCCCCTGCGCCCCGAAATGTTCACAATCGACCGCGGCCTTCTGCACATCGGGAATATTCCCTCCCCTTGCGTTTCGCAGGGTGGCGATCTTGTTGATATTAACGCTCAGTCTGGTCAT
This sequence comes from Bacteroides sp., assembly GCA_011056635.1. Classification (GTDB taxonomy): domain Bacteria; phylum Bacteroidota; class Bacteroidia; order Bacteroidales. The sequence goes on along the minus strand of DSEO01000066.1, from coordinate 1,325 downwards.
CGGATGTTGCCTTCAAGATTTAGATTTGATTTTCTCTAACAGTATTTCATTTAAGTTTCTAACTCTCTGTATCAAAGGCAGCACCTCATTTCTGTCAAATTCTACAAATATTGAATAATCACTTTCATGCCTCCAGTCGAGAAGTTGACTATATAACTTACCTAATTCTTTATTAATTTCATCGGTCTTAACATAGAGTTGGAGAAATTTGGTTTTGAGGCCTTCGTGAGTTTTAGCAGAGATGCCATCAAGAGAAAGCAAGGCATCAATCAAATGAAAAGATGAATAATACAATCTGTTGACACAAGATTGCCACCTCCCATTGTCAGCCAATAACTCTGCATCCTTGAAAAACTCATCAGATCTTTGAATCCGATATTGGATATAGTCAGCCTGGGAATCGTTCATGCAATTCTAATCCCTTCTTCTTTAACATTTAAATAGAGAGATGAAAACAAATGTTTTGATTCCCAATCTGATTTGGAATAAATCAGTGTAGATATGGATTCTCCTAATTCAAGTTCAAGTTGGAATAATTCATCTCGATATTTCTGTTCTACAGATCGATCCTTTTTTGGTTTATCAATAAGAATCAGAATATCCCAGTCAGATTCATCCTTGGCATGACCACGGGCACGAGAACCAAATAGAAATACTTCGGCAGAGGGATCAGTTTGTTTAATTCTCGACCCAATGAGCTTTGCGATATTTGATTCAGATTTTGTCACATTACAAATATAATCCTATTCATATCGTTCTGCAATTCACGATATGGCATTTTCCGCTAACTGTAGGATAAAATGTTTACCCGGTTCTCGGAGGACGAACCCGACCGCATGGGGAAAGGAAACGAAACGGCTAACCGATGATCAGCTCATCCAGGCTGCGCTTGGGGACATGGTGCACATTCCGGTTATCGCGCCAGTACCGGATGTCCCCGTCCTCCACCGCTTCGATCACCACCTTCTCGGCGGGCCTGCCCAGGGCCAGCACCTGGAGGATCCTGAAACGTTCGGGAATATGTAAAATGGAACGCAGCATCTGCTGTTGCACGGACCCGATAATGCATCCGCCGAATCCCTTTTCCGCTGCCGTGAGCAGCATGCTCTGCAGGGCGATACCGTCGTCGCACCACCAGTTCTCTGCCAGCTCCAGGTCCGCCAGCTGAACGATATAGGCGGAAGGGCGCTCTCCTTCCTCTGGTCCGTCCCAATCCTTCAGGTACCCGGCCCAGCCCAGTGCGGGAAAGATCTTGCTGCAATTTTCCGGGTCAGTGAACAGCATGTATTTCAGCGGCTGCATGTTCCTGGCCGAAGGGGAAAGCC
>DSEO01000059.1 GCA_011056635.1 Bacteroides sp. | reverse complement strand
GAGCGAGGTAACCGGTAGTGATTATAAATTCGGTTTTCATACCGACATCGATACGGAAACCATTCCGAAAGGATTGAATGAAGAAGTGGTCAGGCTGATATCAGCAAAAAAGGAGGAACCTGAATGGATGACCGGATTCCGGCTGAAGGCCTACCGTCACTGGCTGACCATGAAAAGGCCCGGGTGGGCCCACCTGAAGATCCCGGAGATCAACTACCAGGACATCATCTATTATGCCGCTCCCCGCAGGAAAGCCAGGTATTCCAGTCTCGATGAGGTGGATCCGGAACTGATCGACACCTTTAACAGGCTGGGCATTCCGCTGGAAGAACAGAAGCAGCTGGCCGGAGTGGCCGTGGATGCGGTCATGGACAGTATTTCGGTTAAGACCACATTCCAGGAGACCCTGGCCGATCTGGGGATCATTTTCTGTTCCTTCAGTGACGCGGTTAAAAATCATCCTGACCTGGTTAAAAAATATATGGGTTCGGTTGTTCCCTATACGGATAATTATTTTGCCGCCCTTAATTCGGCGGTTTTCAGCGACGGGTCTTTCTGCTACATCCCCAAAGGAGTGCGTTGCCCCATGGAGCTTTCCACTTATTTCAGGATCAATGCTGCCAATACGGGACAGTTCGAACGTACCCTGATCGTGGCCGAGGATGATTCCTATGTGAGTTACCTGGAAGGCTGCACCGCCCCGAGGCGCGATGAGAACCAGCTTCATGCAGCCATTGTGGAAATCGTTGCCATGGAAAATGCCGAAGTGAAGTACTCCACCGTACAGAACTGGTATCCGGGCAACCGGGAAGGCAAGGGCGGGGTGTATAATTTCGTGACCAAACGCGGAATGTGCAAGGGTGATTACTCCAAGATCTCCTGGACCCAGGTGGAGACCGGATCGGCCATTACCTGGAAATACCCGAGCTGCATCCTGCGGGGCAATCATGCTGTGGGCGAATTCTATTCGGTGGCCGTTACCAACAACCGCCAGCAGGCGGATACCGGCACCAAGATGATCCACATCGGCAAAAACACACGTTCTATCATCATTTCCAAGGGGATCAGCGCAGGATTGAGCAACAACTCCTACAGGGGACTGGTCAGGGTGCTCAAAAATGCCGAAAATGCCAGGAATTTTTCCCAGTGTGACAGCCTGCTGCTGGGAGATAAATGCGGCGCGCACACCTTCCCGTACCTGGAGGTGGATAACAGTACTGCCATCGTGGAACATGAGGCAACCACTTCCAAGATCGGTGAGGACCAGATCTTTTACTGCAACCAGCGGGGCATCGACACCGAAAATGCCATCAGCCTGATCGTGAACGGTTATGCCAAGGAAGTGCTGAACAAACTCCCCATGGAATTTGCGGTGGAAGCGCAGAAACTGCTGCAGATCACGCTGGAGGGGAGTGTGGGGTAGGGTTAGTGGAGTTAGTGGAGTTAGTGGAGTTAGTGGAGTTAGGAACCTAACTCGATTAACTCAATTAACGCTCACGCAGTGAGCATATTAACATTTACGAAGTAAATATACTGTTAAACATTCTTTATGCTTGAAATTAAAGACCTGTGGGTCAAGGTAGAGGACAAGGAGATCCTGAAGGGGATCAATCTGAAAGTGAAAGCCGGGGAGCTTCATGCCATCATGGGACCCAATGGTTCGGGTAAAAGTACCCTCGCATCAGCGCTTGCGGGCCGGGATTATTTCGAGATCACCCGCGGGAAGATCCTCTATCAGGGAAAGGATCTGCTTGAGCTTGAGCCGGAAGATAGGGCCCGGGAAGGAATTTTCATGGCCTTTCAGTATCCCGTGGAGATCCCCGGGGTCAGCATGGTGAATTTCCTGCGAACAGCCATCAATGCGCATCGCAGTTACAGGGGTGAGGAACCCCTTCCCGCCGGGGATTTTCTTAAATTGATGCGCGAGAAGAAAGAGATCGTGGAAATCGATTCGGACCTGACCAACCGGTCGGTGAATGAAGGATTTTCGGGAGGGGAAAAGAAAAAGAATGAGATTTTTCAGATGGCGCTGCTTGAGCCGAAGCTTGCCATCCTGGACGAAACTGATTCCGGGCTGGACATAGATGCACTCCGAATTGTTGCCAGGGGGGTGAATGCTTTGCGTTCCCCTGAGAATGCGACCATCATCATCACCCATTACCAGCGCCTGCTGGAATACATCGTACCCGATCATGTGCATGTGCTCTACAAAGGCCGGATTGTGAAATCGGGGGGCAAAGAACTTGCCATGGAGCTGGAAAATCATGGCTACGACTGGATTAAAAATGAAGTGGATTCGGAAGTATAAATATTGGTCAGCATGAAGGATACACTGGAAGCACTGGGAACGGTTGATAAGTACCTGGATTTGTATTCCCGGCACAGGGAACAGATCGCAGACGGGGAACCACAGTTCATGAGAGCGCTGCGCGAGAGCGGTATCAGATCCTTTGAACAGGAAGGATTCCCTGCGCAGAAAAATGAGAATTACAGGAACACGCACCTGGAACCTTTGTTTGGCAGGGAGTTTGACTTCCGTTTTTCTCCCAGGAAGATCTCTTTCGAGATAGATGAAATATTCCAGTGCGATGTCCCCATGCTAAATGCAGAGGTGCTGATGGTGCTGAATGGATTCTTTCACAATCCATCCGGCAATACATTGAAGGAGCTGGAGAACGGGATCATATACGGCAGTCTCAGGGAGGCGGTCCGCCGGCATCCCGACCTGGTGGCAGCACACCTGGGAAAAAACGCCCCCCTGGAACATGAAGCCTTTGTATCCCTGAATACTGCTTTTGCACAGGATGGGATCTTCCTTTATGTCCCTGATAACCAGAGGATGGAGAAGCCCATCCAGATTATCCACCTGCTCCTGTCGGATCAGAACCAGATGGTTCAGCACCGCAACCTTTTCATTCTGGGAAAGCACGCATCTGCCGAAGTGATCATCTGTGATCATACCCTTTCGCCCCACATGTACCTCACCAATTCGGTTACAGAAATCTTCAGCAGGGAAAACAGTGAGCTGGATGTACTGAGGTTGCAGAATGAACACAACAACTCATGCCAGGTGACCAACACCTGGATCAACCAGGAACGTAACTCCCGGTGTCAGCACAGCACCATAACGCTGCACGGGGGAATGGTCAGGAACAACCTGCATTTGCAGCTGGGCGGGGAAGGTGCCGAGGCCAATGCGCTGGGCCTTTTTCTGCTGGATAAAAAGCAGCATCTCGACAGTTTCACCCTGATCGACCATACGGCTCCCCACTGTACCAGCAACCAGCATTACAAAGGAGTGCTGGACGACAACTCCACAGGTGCCTTCAACGGGAAAATTCATGTATATCCCGATGCCCAGAAGACACAGGCATTTCAGGCAAATAACAACATACTGCTCACCGATACGGCAAAAATGTACACCAGGCCCCAGCTTGAGATCTATGCCGATGATGTGAAATGCAGTCACGGCGCAACGGTGGGACAGCTGGATGAAGAAGGGCTGTTTTACCTGCAGTCCAGGGGGATCCCCAGGAATGAAAGCCGCCTGATGCTCATGTATGCCTTTGCCAATGACGTGATCTCAAGGATCAGGCAGCCTGCCCTGTTTGAAAGGATCTCCGGACTGGTCAGCAAGCGGCTGCGCGGGGAACTTTCCAGATGCAACAACTGCGTCATGCATTGTGACGATTAACCCTGCCCGAACGATGGCCCTCAACATTCCCCACATACGCAACGATTTCCCCATCCT
>DSEO01000130.1 GCA_011056635.1 Bacteroides sp. | reverse complement strand
TGGCGGGCATGAACCATACCGCATTCTATCCTTCGGCCACGGACCTGCAGAGTTCACTGACCATCCAAAATGCCTCTTCCAGTCACTATACCCTGGTGGCCATGAGTTATGTGTCGCTGTTCATACCCCTCGTCCTGGGATACATAGTCATTGCCTGGAGGGCAATCAACAGGAAAAAAATTGACGAAAACGAGATGATCGAAGGATCACATTACTAACTCGGAATATACCATGGAAACCATCAGAGCCATTCTGGGATATCTTTCCTGGCCGTTCATGATCCTGGTCAGCTACCTGGTTGTACGCTGGGCGCTCAGGCTGTATGAGAAAAGATTCGGACCCGGAGAGCAAAGTGAATTATGAGGCGCCACATTCCCAACCTGCTGACATTGCTGAATCTGGTGTGCGGGACCACCGCCCTTGTATTCACCATGCAGGGTCAGTGGAAAATAGCTGTATACCTGCTGCTTGCAGCTTCCCTCCTGGACTTTCTGGACGGATTCCTCGCCAGGTTGCTGGGAGCATACAGTGAAACAGGAAAACAGCTTGATTCACTGGCCGATATGGTGACCTTCGGGGTGGTGCCCACCCTGTTCATTTACCTCATTTTTCAGCGCCTCTTTTCGGCTCCCGCTGCCGGCGGCTATTCACCGGCGCAGTTCCTTCAGTGGATCATCCTGGGATCCGCGCTGCTCGTCCCCGTTTTTTCTGCCATCCGGCTTGCCAGGTTTAACCTGCAGGAAAACGGGACTGCTTTTTTTCGCGGACTGCCCACCCCGGCGCATGCACTTTTCTGGACCGGACTTTTCTGGCAATTCATGCAGAAAGGACTCATCTATGGCAGCCATGTGAACGTGTTCTTCCTGTGGGCCATCATGCTGCTGATGGCTTTTTACATGATTCTTCCGGTCCCCATGCTGCCCCTGAAATTCGACCATTTCCGGTTGCGGGGGAACGTGGCACGGTACCTGCTGGTTCTGGCGGCGGCTATTATCCTGCTGCTGACGGGCTTACCCGGACTCTCGCTGGTCGTGCTGACCTATATTCTGATTTCACTGCTGAACATTTTGATCCGGTTAAGGGTTAATAGGTAAAATTGACTGCTTCCACCACCCCCAAATCATCATAACCAATGATTCATACAAAAACGCTTCTTGCAGGCAAACTGAGTGATTTTAACCACCGGTTCAGCAGGGAGACCCCCTGCATCCAGGGAACCTATGATTTCGTGGAAACGTTTATGCAAACCCTTTTCCCCATCTGCAGGAACAGGGTCCCGGAGGCCGGGGAGCTGGAGATAGAGCTGGAACGTTGCTCCGTGAAACTGAAGGAACTGCTCTACCCACTCCGCAATAAAATGGAACACCCCCCCGATGAGGTGGTGGAGACTTTTTTTCATACGCTTCCGGTCACCTTTGACCGGCTGATCGCGGATGCCGAGATGATCACCCGGTTCGATCCGGCCTCCAGCAACCTGGAAGAGATCATCCTCTGCTATCCCGGTTTCTATTGCATAGCCGTCTATCGTCTGGCCCATATCCTGTATGAAATGAAGGTGCCCCTGCTTCCCCGGATCATATCGGAATATGTGCACGGGAAAACAGGCATCGACATCAACCCGGGGGCACGCATTGAATCCCCGTTCTTCATCGACCACGGGACGGGGATCGTGATCGGGGAGACGGCGGTGATCGGCAAGAATGTCAAGATCTACCAGGGAGTGACCCTGGGCGCCCTTACCGTGGAGAAGACCATGGCCAACACCAAGCGGCATCCCACCATCGAGGACAATGTGATCATTTATGCCGGGAGCACCATCCTGGGAGGCAACACGGTGATCGGTCACGATACGGTGGTGGGCGGCAACACCTGGATCACCGAAAGCATCCTGCCCCATTCGGTGGTTTACAGGCAGCACAGGGTGGTGGTGCGGGACAGCAAGAATTTTAAGGAGCCGATAGATTTTGTGATTTGAAGGAGTTAATGGAGTTAATGGAGTTAATGGAGTTAGAAACCTAACTCAACTAACTCAACTAACTCTACTAACACCCACATAATAAACATATTAACGTATCATTCAGTAATCATACCACCATGAAATTTGAAACCATATTAGATTCCATCGGCCACACCCCCCACCTGCACCTGAAGAAACTTTTCCCCGGAGCCGACAATGTCTGGATCAAACTGGAAAGGGCCAACCCGGCAGGCAGCATCAAGGACCGGATCGCTTGGGCCATGGTGATGGATGCGGAGGAGCGGGGAATCCTGAAGCCCGGCGGTACCATCATTGAACCCACATCCGGGAATACGGGGATCGGGCTGGCCATGGTGGCTGCCGTGAGGGGCTACCGGCTCATCCTGGTGATGCCCGAGTCCATGTCGGTGGAACGCAGGAATATCATGAAGGCATACGGTGCGGAGATCGAGCTCACTCCCAGGGAGAAGGGAATGAAAGGCTCCATGGCCCAGGCCGGGGAGCTGGCTTCCCGGATCGAGAATGCCTGGATACCCTCCCAGTTCGACAATCCGTCCAATCCCGCCATCCATGCGGCCACCACCGCACAGGAGATCCTGGATGATTTCCCGGGCGGGATCGATTACCTGGTCACGGGAGTGGGAACGGGGGGCCATATTTCAGGGGTGGGCAGGGTGCTGAAGGAGAAGATACCGGGCATCCGGATCTATGCGGTGGAGCCTGCGGGATCGCCCGTGATCAGCGGCGGGGAGCCTGGTCCGCATGGGATCCAGGGGATCGGGGCCGGTTTTATCCCGGAGAACCTGGACCGGACGGTGCTGGAAGGGACCATCGCCGTTGAAAAGGAACAGGCTTATGCGTATGCCAGGCGGGCTGCCCGGGAGGAGGGCATCTTTGTGGGGATCTCCTCGGGTGCGTCACTGGCGGCGGTGGCCAGCCTGCTTGAAAGCGCGGACCGCCGGTCCACCATCCTCACCTTCAATTATGATGGCGGTGAAAGATATCTTTCCGTGGAAGACCTGTTTTAAAGCGATTTTTTGGTATTTTTACGGTGTTTTAAGTGAGACAATCTGAATCACCTCCGATATGTTATCAGGCCCCCTGAAGATTGCCGTTGATTTTGACGGCACCATTGTAGAGCACAGATATCCCGAGATCGGCAAGGAGATCCTCTTTGCCTTTGACACCCTGCGTGCACTTCAGAAACAGAAACACCAGCTGGTCCTGTGGACGTTCCGGACAGGAAAGGAACTGAAGGAAGCCGTGGAATTCTGCCGGCAGAACGGCGTGGAATTCTACGCGGTGAACAAGAGTTATCCCGAGGAGGTGTTTGATGAGGAGACCTCCAGCAGGAAGATCGAGGCGGATCTGTTCATCGATGACAGGAACATTGGCGGACTGCCGGGATGGGGAGAGATCTACCAGATGATCAACCCGGGCGAACATCCCACGCTGGAAAATGAATTGAAGAGAATCCCCCGGAAACGCTCTTTCCTGCAGCGAATATTCGGATACTAAGCGGATCCTTCATATGAAAAAGCGCTGCTGTCTTACACTTGTCGTTTTCCTGCTGGTTTTGCATGCATGCGGACCGGGGAACGGGGTTCCGGATAAAAATCAGGGCATTTCCGCCCAGGTCAAAGCAACCCGGTTGGAGCAACCGGCAGGACCGCTGTCTGTCCCTGTTGGCGAGCAGATCACAGTCCGGCTGGCAGTCCCCGACACCGTTGCCGTCGACTCCGTCCAGCTCTTCCTGGGAGGCGCACTGCAGCAAACCCTGACGGAAGCGTTGCAG
>DSEO01000221.1 GCA_011056635.1 Bacteroides sp. | reverse complement strand
TTGAAGATATCGATGTGACGGGGATCGGATCCGTGGAGATCCTGAAAGGTCCTTCTTCCGCGCTGTACGGTTCGGGACTGGGAGGAGTGGTCCGGCTCAATTCACCCTATCCGCAAAACGAAGGTTTCTCTGCGCTGACGAGCCATACCATCGGGTCGTTCCTGACCGCGAGAAATGGAATTTCCGCCGGTTATAAAAATGCACGTCTGGCCGTTAACGGGGGACTGGCCAGGTCTTATTCCGCCGGGTACCGGGAAAACAGCAACTATAAACGGAACAGCGCATTTTTCAGTGCCAGGTATTTCGGCCAGAGGCACAGCCTCTCCCTCACCCTGAACCTGGCAGACCTCACGGCAGAGATCCCCAGCTCCCTCAGCGAGACCGATTTCCTGAACCGGCCCCATGCAGCAGCAGCAAACTGGCTGGCAGTGGAAGGGTATGAAGCCTACCTGCGGGTGCTCGGGGGACTGAAACTGGAAACCTCGATCAGCGGGCGGCTGACTAATCTGCTGGTGCTCTTCTCCACATTCAGGGACCCTTACGAGTCCAGGCCGTTTAATATCCTGGATGAAAAGTTCCGGAACGTGGGATTCCGGGAGACATTCCGGGTGGACCTGGATGCATTGCACTTCCAGGCAGGGTTGGAATATTTCCATGAATGGGCTGACTGGCAGATATATGAAACGACCGGCGGAATACAGGGAATGCTCCTGGCGGATCACAGCGAGCGCAGGCAGTACCTGAACACCTTCCTGCTGTCCCACTGGAAGCCCGTGGAAGGACTGGTCATCGATGCCGGTTTGAATCTGAACCTGCTTGATTACAGGCTCTCGGACAATCTCGCCCCGGGCTCCGCAAACCTTTCGGGCCGCTACCGGTATGCGCCGGTCCTCTCCCCCAGGATCGGGATCAACTACCGGTATACCGAGGGTCACCATGTCTATATTTCGGCCGGCCACGGCTTCTCCGCTCCTTCGCTGGAAGAGACCCTCCTCCCGGAAGGAACCGTCAATACGGAACTGAAACCGGAAACGGGCTGGAACCTGGAAGCAGGCGGAAGAGGCTCACTGCTGCAGGGAGCCATACAGTACGATGCCACCCTCTATTCCGTCCTGCTCAAAAACCTCCTGGTTACCGAACGGACCGCCGAGGATATCTTTACCGGGGTCAATGCCGGGTCAGCCCGCAACTCCGGACTTGAGATCATGCTTCGCTTCAGCGCCGCCCGCATCAGGGATGCGATCCCCCTGGATCCGGAAGCCAGCATCGGATATACCCTGTCCCGCAACCTGTTCACTGATTTTACCGACGAAGGGATTGATTATTCCGGGAACAAACTGCCGGGTATTCCCGGCCAGCTCCTCCATGCCACCCTTTCCGGACACCTCCGATCATTCAAAGTGGATATGCATTACCGATATACCGGCAGGCAGTGGATGAACGACAGCAACGATGAACCCTATCAAGGATACCACCTGATGCATATACAGATCGGATGGAGCATCGCCCCGGAAAGGCTGCCGGTGGAACTGGGATTTTCCGGCGGGATCCGGAACCTGTTCGATACCCGGTACGCTTCCATGATCCTGGTCAATGCCCCCTCATTCGGCGGGAATCCGCCCAGGCCTTACTATCCCGGTCTTCCCCGGCAGTTCCACGCGGGACTCACCATCAGGTACCGTCAGGCTACCACAGATGGTGCACCTGGTCCCTGATGTAGCGGTCATAGATGGCGGCCACCCCTTTCATCTGCTCCGGGGTGAGGGCCTCTTCATCCTGCACCTGCAGGTTCGATGCCAGCTGTCCCGCATGGGATGCACCGGGGATCACGCAGCTGACCTCCGGGAACATGAGGACCCATTTCAGTGCCACAGGCGCCAGGTTCTCCCTTCCCGGAAACAGCTTTTTCAGCTCATCCACAGCTTCCAGTCCCCGCTCATAATCCACCCCGGAAAAGGTTTCCCCTTTGTCAAACGCCTCCCCCTGCCGGTTGAAGGTCCTGTGGTCCGATTCTCCGAAGGTTGTCTCCCTGGTGAATGTACCCGTGAGCAATCCGCTGGCCAGGGGTACCCTGACAATGATCCCCACATCCCTTTTTGCAGCTTCCGGGAAAAAACGTTCCGCCGGTTTATGCCGGAACATGTTGAAGATGATCTGTACGGTGGTCACATTGTCATACCGGATGGCCTGCAGCGCCTCATCCACCTTCTCCACGCTCACACCCATGAAACGGATCTTGCCCTCCGCCTTCAGGCGGTCGAACAGTTCGAAGATCTCCGGTCTTCCATACACCTCGCCGGGGGGACAATGCAGCTGGATCAGGTCCAGGGTCTCCAGCCCCGAGTTCTTCAGGCTGTCCTCCACAAACCCGCGAAGTGCTTTCGGGGTATAGGCTGCATTGTTGTGCGGATTGAGCCTGCGGCCGCATTTGGTGGCCACATAGACCCTTTCGCTGCGACTTCGGACCACCTTCCCCACCGTTTTTTCACTGAGCCCGTCACCGTACACATCAGCCGTGTCGATGAAATTGATCCCGGCATCGATGGCCTCATTCAGGATCTTATCCGCATTTTTCACACTGAATTCCTCGCCCCACTTTCCTCCCACCTGCCAGGTTCCGAGACTGATCTCCGAAATTTCAAATCCGGTTTTTCCGAGTTTTCTTTTTTTCATTCATCTGAAATTTAATCGTTGAAGATTTGAGAACGAATAATAGATTCGCTTTGCGTCCAAATTGTCAAATTTCCGTCTTCCTGCCCGCCCTTCCTTCCAGTTCCATCACCTTCCCGTTGCAGCGGACCGTGAATGTCCCGTCCCGGTCAGGGATGATCTCCGCATGCTTCACCCGGTGATCCTCCCACCGGATGTTCACCGAATACCCGCCCCTGGCACGCAGACCGGCAACCGAGCCTTTGTCCCATACATCCGGCAGGGCGGGCAGGAGGTGGATCTCCCCGTCATGGCTCTGGAGGAGCATCTCGGCAATCCCCGCTGTTCCTCCGAAATTCCCGTCGATCTGGAAGGGCGGATGCGCATCCAGCAAGTTGGGGAAGGTCCCCCCTCCGCTGTACTCCAGTCTTTCATCGGGATGATAGTAACGGAGCAAGGTTCTCAGGGCGTCATAGGCCATATCGCCATCCTGCAGGCGGGCCCAGAGAGCGATCTTCCATGCAATGGACCAGCCGGTCCCCTCGTTGGTGCGCAGTTCAAGGGAACGCCTGACCGCATCCGACAGGATGGGTGAGCCGTTCATGGTGATGCTTTTCCCCGGGTAAAAGGCAAAGAGATGCGACACGTGGCGGTGCCGGGGATCCGCATCCTCCCAGTCGTGATACCACTCCTGCAGGTTCCCTTTTGTGCCCGTGCGGTATGGGAGCAGGCGGTCAAGTGTCTCCTCCACTTCACTACGGAAAGATATGTCCGTTTCGAGCACCAGGCTCGCTTCAAGCACATCTGACAGGATCTCGCGGATCATGGCCAGGTCTGCGGTGCCGCCGTACAGCGTGGCACCCCGGTAACCATCCGGGGTGATGAACCGGTTTTCGGGTGAAGTGGAAGGAGCAGTCACCAGGTGGCGGTCCCCGTCCTCCACCAGCATATCCATGCAGAAGCGGGCCGCGCCCTTCATCAGCGGGTATGCGTACTCCTTGAGGAATGCGGTGTCACAGGTAAAATCAAAGTGCTCCCAGAGGTGGGTGGCCAGCCAGGCCCCCCCCATGTTCCAGTTTGCCCACATGGGATCTCCCTGCCCGAAATCACCCACCGGGTTGGTCATGGCCCAGATATCGGA
>DSEO01000222.1 GCA_011056635.1 Bacteroides sp. | reverse complement strand
CCGGTGGAAATGCCCCTTTTCACCGATACGATCGTGGTCCGTGAACCGGTACACCTGGAGCAGATCGCGGGGGTTCTGGGTGTCCCGTTGAAACAGTTGCGGGACATGAATCCGCAGTACAGGAGGGACATCGTCCCGGCAGACCGGAACCGGGAATATGCGATCCGGATCCCCATGGAGCAGACAGCCCGCTTCATCGATCTGCAGGACAGCATACTCGCTTTCAGGGATTCGGTGTATTTCGACCAGGAAAAGCTGGTGGCCACCCCCCTCAGGGTTTCTTCCGATTACAGGGTGGAACTTCCTTCAGATCAGTACGATAAACTTATTTATACGGTGAAGTCGGGCGACAATGTGGGATTCATTGCGGACTGGTACGATGTGCGTGCGACGGACCTTCGATACTGGAACAACATCCGGCGGAACCTGATCAGGTCCGGACAGAAGCTGGTGGTCTACAAACCCAAAGGCTCATCCTCCCGGTACCGGGACATTGACCGGATGAGCTTCAGCGAAAAACAGGGATTCGCCGGACGGGACGTTGCTGTTGCCCCGGCAGGTTCCGGCGGGACAACGGGCGGGGGAAGCACGGCAGATGTCATGCAGACCGGCAGTGACGCTGATTACATCACTTACGTGGTGAAAAGCGGAGATACCCTGTGGGATATTGCAAGGAATTATCCGGGGGTGTCTGAGACCGACATTGCCAGGCTCAACAACATTACCAACCAGTCAAAAATAAAAACCGGCCAGGTTATCAAGATCAAGCGGAAAGGATGAGCAATGCGTCCGTTCAGGATCCTCATATTCTTTGCAGCAGTGGGCATGTTGCTGATGATCATCGCCCTTGCACTGCCCGATGAAGGGATCCGCATCACAAAAAATATCCGGATCGCTTTCTTTTCCTTCCAGGATCTCTATCAACAGGAATCATACTTCATGGATGCGGAGGTGGAGGAACTTCTTTCCCTTTCCTCGGTGACGGAGGACCCGGAAACGGATCCCGGTCCGGATCCCCTGGTACCTCCCGTCCTGTCTCCCAACGCAGATCCGGCGGAGTCCAAGGGAGAGGGGACAGCCGCCGCGGTGCCGTTCACAGAGGGTGACTCTCCGGCCAAGACAATCAAGGTGGAGACAGTCCCTGCGAAGACAATCCCGGAAGAGACCATCCCGGTGGAGACAGCGGCGGCGAAACCCGTCCGCCCGGTCAATGCGGACAGCCTGGCACATGCGGTGTTCAGGCTGCAGTTCGCGGAGGGTCAGGAAAATGTCCTTGCGCCATTTTTCAGGGAGCTGGACGGGCTCAGGACGGGGACCGTCCGCCGGACCCGGATCATCCATTACGGGGATTCACAGATCGAGAATGACCGGATGACCGGACTGATCCGGTACCGGCTCCAGCAGCATTTCGGGGGATCGGGGACGGGACTGGTGCCCGCCGTGCCTATCTATGACCGGCATCTGGCATACCGGCAGGATCAGAAGGGTGACTGGGAGCGCCATACTTTTTTCGGGAAACGGGATCCTGCCGTCAGTCACAATGCCTACGGGGCCATGGCCGCATTTGCCTCGGTTCCGCCGGCGGGTGGGGAGATGCCGTCACTTCACTTTGCGTTCAATACGGGGCGGAGGACAGGCCGTTGCGACCGTATCCGGGTCTTCTTCCATTCCGAAGCAGGGGACGCTTCGCTGGTCCTGCGGGTGAACGACACCATTGCCGATACCCTCTCCCATCTTCCCCCGGGTTATCACATGGCCGACCTGTCCATCGGTACGGGGGTGGAGGAGCTGGGACTGTATACCGGCTTTCCCCGGGGGGGAAGGATCTACGGACTTTCGTTCGAGACGGACAGCGGGCTGCAGGTGGATAACATCCCCATGCGGGGGTCATCGGGACTGGTCTTCAGCAAAATGGACAGGGACCAGCTGGGAGCCATGCTGGAGGATCTTTCCCCCGGTCTGCTGATCCTGCAGTTCGGGGGCAATGTGGTACCCTTCCTCACGGATGCGGACTATTACAGGCGCGCGTTCAGGCGGGAGCTGCGTTTCATCAGGGGACTCTGTCCGGATGTGCCCGTCATTGTGATCGGACCCTCCGACATGTCCCTCAAGGAGCGGGGCCAGTTCATCACCTATCCTGCCGTGGAGCAGGTACGGGATGCGCTGAAATCGGCCACGCTGCAGTCCGGGTGCGGTTTCTGGGACCTGTATGAAGCCATGGGCGGAGACAATTCCATGCCCTCCTTCGTGCAGGCCGATCCCCCGCTGGCCAAAAAAGATTACATCCATTTTACGCCCCTGGGCGCCAACCTGGTGGCGGAAATGTTCTACAACGCCCTGATGCTTGAATACAGGAATTATTCCCTTGAAAACCGGTCCCTTTGAATCAGCTCCTGTCAGATATATTCCTCTTCAGTCCCGAAAAGCCCCTGCTGTTCACCCAGCTCTATTTCTGGATCTTCTATTTCGTGATCCTGGTCGTTTATTCCATCATTTACAAGGAGCGGGCAATGCGGAATGCATTCCTTTTTGCGGCCAGTCTTTTTTTCTACTGGAAGACATCGGGACTCTTCTTCCTGATCCTGGTCTTTTCCACGGTGTCGGATTTTTACCTGGGCAACCTGATCCATTATTCCCGGAAACAGGGCTGGAAGAAATTCGGGGTGGTCATGAGCGTGGTGGTCAACCTCTTCATGCTCTCTTATTTCAAGTACACCTATTTGTTTGTCAACACGGTCAATTCCCTGTTCGAGCTGGACCTCCAGGTGGCGAACCACCTGGCACTCTGGTCGAATAC
This sequence comes from Bacteroides sp., assembly GCA_011056635.1. Taxonomy (GTDB): domain Bacteria; phylum Bacteroidota; class Bacteroidia; order Bacteroidales. Next base: position 996 of record DSEO01000222.1, on the reverse strand, counting down.
CTTCACCGGCACCCGTTTCGACACATCGGTCATCCTGCTCCCCGTGGGGATCTCTTTTTACACCTTCCAGACCATTTCTTACACGGTGGACATCTACCGGGGGAAAGTGGATCCGGTAAAACACATCCTGGATTTCGGCTTTTACGTGTCGTTCTTCCCCCAGCTGGTGGCCGGTCCCATCGTCCGGGCGGCCCAGTTCGTCCCCCAGCTCTACAAACGCTACCACCTCACCAGGGAGGAGTTCGGCTTCGCACTCTTTCTGATCCTCAAGGGACTGTTCAAGAAGATCTTCATCGGGGACTACATCGCGGTGAATTTCATCGACCGGGTGTTTGCCGATCCCATGGGTTTTTCCGGCTTCGAGAACCTGATGGCCCTCTACGGATATTCCCTCCAGGTGTACGTGGATTTTTCCGGGTACACCGATATCGCCATCGGGGTGGCCCTGCTGCTGGGATTCCGGCTGCCCAAGAACTTCAATGCGCCCTACAAGGCCACCAATGTGGGCAATTTTTGGAAGCGGTGGCACATCTCCCTTTCCTCCTGGCTCCGGGACTACCTCTACATTCCCCTGGGCGGGAACCGGAAGGGGAGGGTCATGACCGACGTGAACCTGATGATCACCATGCTGCTGGGCGGGCTCTGGCACGGGGCCAGCTGGCATTTCGTGGTGTGGGGCGGGATCAACGGACTGGGGATCGTGGTGTACAAACTGTGGAAGAAGATCAGTCCCTATGAACACAGCACCCACTGGGCGGCAACACTCTGGAAGATCTTTCTCACATTCAACTTCATCACCTTCACCCGCATCTGGTTCCGCTCGGAATCCATGGAAAAGGCAAACCAGCTGATCCACCAGGTGACCCATTCCTTTCATGCGGAGATCATCCCCCAGGTGCTGTGGAGCTACCGGCTGGTCTTCGCGGTGATGGCCCTGGGCTATTTCACCCACTGGGTGCCCGAGCGGTGGAAGCTGGCCCTGATGAACTGGTACAT
>DSEO01000332.1 GCA_011056635.1 Bacteroides sp. | reverse complement strand
TCCACCCGCTGCGGGACAACCGGGCTTCGCCCCACCTACGGGAGGGTGACCCGGGCCGGAGCCATGGCCCTGAGCTGGACCATGGACAAGGTGGGGCCCATCTGCAGGAGTGCGTCGGATTGTGCCATCGTGTTTGATTTTCTCAGGGGGCCGGACCCGGAGGACCAGAGCCTGATCGAAGCGGGATACAGCTTCCCGGGGAAACCCGACCTGTCCGGGCTCAGGATCGGGTACCTGAAAAGCGCATTCGAGGGCGACTACGAAGTGGCGGAGTTCGACCGGAAGACCCTCGGGGTGCTCAGAAAACTGGGGGCTGCGCCGGAACCGGTGGAGCTGCTTCCCGAAGGGCTCCCGGTGGAAGCGTTGTCGCTGATCCTGGAGGCGGAGGCCGCCGCGGCCTTCGATGAACTGACCCGCTCGAACCGGGATACGCTGCTCGTCCGCCAGCACCGGTATGCCTGGCCCAACATCTTCCGGACCGCCAGGTTCATCCCGGCGGTGGAGTATATCCAGGCCAACCGCATCCGGTACGACCTGGTGCAGGAGTTCCATGAAAGGATCAAAGCGTATGACGTGGTGGTGGCCCCCTCCTTCCACGGGAGTTCCCAGCTGCTGGCCACCAACCTGACCGGCCACCCGGTGGTGGTGGTCCCCAACGGATTCAAGGATGACGGCTCTCCCACCAGCATCAGTTTCCTGGGGAACCTGTTTGACGAGGGGACGGTCCTGGCTGTGGCCTCCGCCTACCAGGAAGCATCCGGGTTCCATAAAAAAAGACCCCCGCTCTTCAGTGGGGGGCAGTGACCTTTGATCGACCGTGGGGGAGCGTGACTCCCGTCACTGGAATTTTGACGAAGAATTCCATACATTTGGATAATGAATCAAACGTTATCCAATCGAACATGACTTACGTGGTATGCCTTCGCAGCGACCTGATGGGCTCCGGGGATCCCGAACTGGGAAAAGTGCTGATGGAAAACTTTGTGGACAGTCTGAAGCACCAGCAAAACCTGCCCACCCATGTGGTTATCTACAACACGGGTGTCAGGCTGGCCATGAAGCAGTCGCCGGTATGCAGATCGCTGTCGGAGCTGGAGGAAATGGGAACCAGGGTCCTGCTCTGCAGTACCTGCATTGATCATTTCGGGATCCAGTACGACATCGGGGCCGGGGTGATCACCAGCATGATGGTCATCACCGGAATCCTTGCTTCGGCCGGACATGTGATAACCCCCTGAACTTCTGAAAAATGGCGCGTAATAAGTCCTACAGCACCATCTACTCTGCCCAGCGGACCATCCTGCTGGTATTTTACCTGTCCACCATGATCGCGTTGTGCATTCCGCTGGTTCTGCTTGTGACCCGCCTGTCGCCCGGCAATTACTTCCCCCTTGTGATCACCCTGCTGTTCTATCTGGTCCTGGTGTCCGTCATCGGTTCGTTCATCTACGTAGTCAGCTACATTCCCTTCAACCTGGCGTCGGCTTTCGATCCCATCAAGAATGACATTGCTTCCGGCCGGATCACCGATCTGGAGCAGTTCGGAAAAAGGATCACCGGATTCGTGACGGAGTTTTTCAATTTTTCCTTCCTGGACATCGCCCATGCATTCTTTCAGACCCCCGGATCGGACCTGATCTCCCACGGGGACCTGTCCCCCGTCGAAAAAGCCATGGAGGAATATAAAATGCTGGAGAAGAGCAGCAAGCTGGAGGAGATCATGCGGGCCGGCAAGGTATCGCTCCATAACCGGGAGTACCACCTGTACATCCTTCCCATCTGGATCAATGACCGGTGGCTGGGGTACATGGGGCTGCTTACGGAAAAACGCATCAGCCGGTTTTTTCAGAAATTCCTGGTGGAATTTGAGGATAATTTCCTGGATGACCAGCTCTTACATATCATTCAACTTTCCAAACAGGCTGATTGACGCATGGGATCATCAATTGCGTATTTTCAGCCGTTCCCGCTGCTTCTGATCCTTCTCAGCTGCGTGATCATCTGGCGGTCGTCCCGCGGTTTTGAGATCGCCTCGGACTACCTGGGACGGAAACTCCCGCCGGGCATCAAGGGAGCTTCCCTGAATGCCATTGCCAGCTCCATGCCTGAATTCCTCACCACCGTCTTTTTCCTGTTCTACCTGAAAGAGGAAGAGGGGTTTTCGGGGGGACTCGGAGTATCATCCGGAAGCGCGCTTTTCAACCTGCTGATCATTCCCTCCCTGGCCGTGCTCATGTTATATTCCATGGGCCGGGGACGAAAAGTGGTGCTCAAGAAAAAGGTACTGTTGCGCGAGGGTATGGTCCTGATGCTTTCTCAGCTGCTTTTTGTGGTATTCCTGTTCCGGGGAGAGCTGCTTGCAAGGCACGGCTTTATCCTTGTTGCGATCTATATCCTGTACCTGATCCTGCTGTTTGTCATTACAAGAAGTGAAGCGATGGCCGACCCGGGATACACCACTCCGGAAGACACAAACAGCCGGTCCGCGCTGATGCGGATCCTAACACTGGACATCACCCATACCGTGCTGGAAGGACGCCGGATCAATCCCCGCCTGGCCTGGATCCTGCTACTGATAAGCACCATGGTGATGATCCTCGGGACCTGGCTCCTGGTGTATGCCACGGACCTTTACGGGAAGCAGGCCCACATCCCATTGATCTTCGTGGCGGTGGTACTCTCCGCAGCCGCCACCTCGGTCCCCGACACCATCATCTCCATCCGGGATGCACGCAAGGGAAATTATGACGATGCGGTGAGCAATGCCCTGGGAAGCAATATCTTTGATATTGCCTTTGCGCTGGGATTCCCCGTTTTCCTGTACAATGTTATTTACGGAAGATCCATCCGGATCCCCCCGGAGGAACTGCCCTTTGTCAAAGAAGTATGGGTCTTCCTGATCCTGGCCACCCTGCTCGCCTTACTCATCATGATCATCGGGAAACATTTCACCCGGCTCAAAGCGTTCCTGCTACTGGGCATTTACCTGCTGTTCATCCTGTTTGTGGAAACGCAGATCGAGACGGGTCTCCGCGAGGGGATCGGTCAGGATATCGCGGAGTTCCTTACCCGTAAGGCCAACCTGATCGGGAGCATGTTCCGTTAAAACAAACGGATCCACACCTCCTTCAGGTTCCTCACCACCTCCACATCCGCCTCCAGCCAGTCCATCCGGTCCAGATCGCCGGGCGGAACCCAGCGGTACGCTTTGTGTTCCCTGAGGGAGAGGGTCCCCCCTTCAATTACGCACACAAAGGGGATCAGCCTCACCTCCCGGTGACCGTACCTGTGCACCACCACCGGCAGCCGGAGCTTCACCATCACCGTTAAGCCCAGCTCCTCCCGGATCTCACGCCTGATACAGGATTCGGGTGTTTCTCCCTCCATGACCTTCCCTCCCGGGAACTCCCACTTCAGCGGATGATCCATCTGCTCACTGCGCTGGGTAACCAGCACCATTCCCCGCTCCACCACCACGGCGCAGGTAACATCTGTCATGCTGCCGGTCACGTTACGGTTTACGCCTGGGATATTCCACACGTGCATTGATTACCATGGGACGGTCAATCCCGCTCCAGCCGTCACTTTCAAGGGTCACGATGACGACACCGGCCGTGGGCAGGTTGTCCAGGGTTGTATCCAGGAACCTGTTTGCATAGAGGGTGAAGGATGGATTGTGACCAAAAATGGCAAGACCGCGCACCGGGTCAGGAGCCATCCCCACCACCGCGTCGATGTCAGACTCATAGGCCATGTAAAGTGCGTCATGGACCTCCAATGAGGCTGCAGGGAGCCCCCAGACCCGGGCCATGAT
>DSEO01000170.1 GCA_011056635.1 Bacteroides sp. | reverse complement strand
TCACACGGGTGGAGTCCCGGAATCCCCAGTCCATGAAATCGGTCTTGAAATAAGTGGCACCCCAATTCTTCAGGGTCCTGAACACACTCCGCAGGTATGCAAAAGCTTCCGGGTGACTGCTGTCAAGGATGCACACCGAACCCTCGCCGTGGGTGTCCTGTTCCCATTCCACGATGATATTCCCTTCGCTGTCACGCAGCAGCCAGTCCCTGTGATCCCTGTAGATCCGGCTGGTGGTATTGACCATGAAAGGGCCCACCCATACGCCGGCACCATACCCCGCTTTCCGTATGGCCCTGAAGGCTTTTTCCATACCCGAGGGCCATCTTTCGTTGGGAATGAGCCAGTCGCCCAGCACGCAGTACCCCGCGTCGATCTGGATGGTCCGGAGGGGTACGGGCGGACGGATGTGCTGCATGCCTTCCAGAAGGTCCGTCAGCTGATCCAGGTTGAACCGGTACCCGTGTTCATACCAGCTGCAGTAGTGGTACCGGGGCTTCTTCAATACCACATGATTGGATTCTGCCATGCTGATAGCGAAATCCCTGAACGTGTCGTACGGATGGGAACCTGACCGGAAATGAAGGGTAGGCAGCTGCAGGGTGCCTGTCCCTCCCGTGGGTATACCCTCGGTGGAGTACCCTGCTTCCAGGTATGCCTCGCAGGTATCGGTCCTCCTGTCAGTCAGGCCGAACCGCCTGTGGCGGTTATAAATGGAACACCGCTGCAGGAAATCCCTGTGGCCAAAGGCCCCCATGACCAGGGTGGCCTCACCTGGCGAAATGCAGCCGGTGACCAGGTAGCTGTCATAGCTCCACACATCCCTGGAAACCGGGTGGGGATCGAACCTCAGTTCTTCCGGCTGACCGATCTCAATCATGCCGCTGGGTCCCGCAAAGCCGAATCCCTGCTTGTAGAAGCGGTCAAATCCCGCCAGCCTTCCCCCGGCAAGGGGATAGACCTGGGTGGGGGCGATGTCCATTCCTTCCAGGGTACAGTCCAGGGTCAGACCGGCTTCATCCCCGGAAAGGTCCAGCATCAGGGTGCCTGCATCCAGCCTGTAGATGATCCTGCCCCCGTTCTCGTCCTTCCTTGTTTCCGTATGACGCGGGAATATCTGGTGATCCCGGAAGGACGGGTAACATTCCCTGATGGCCTGTTTTCCCATCACCAGGTCAAAACTCCCGTTCTCATGAATGATCCATGCGGGCTCCGGCGCGGAACCGGTTCCCCGGGCCGGACCGGGACCGCGCGGGGAGAATGGGACGTCCCCCTGAACAAGTTGCGGAATGATCATACTTCCTGCCGGAACCATGTTCCCTGTGGCAAGAAGCCTGCCCGCCGCTCCTGCCCCCGCCACACAGCATACCGACTGCCTGATGAATTTCCGTCGTTCCATACCCTGAAAAATATCTGTAATTACGGTCCCTCTGGTTTCTTAATTTTAATCACCGGCACGCAGTCGCCTGTAATAGAGCCCTATGAAGGTGAGGATGATCAGTTCTCCTATGGCGAAGAGCCACCAGGGGAAGCGGTCGGGGATGTACCGGGTGGCCACCTCCAGCACCTCCGGGTTCTTCACATCCAGCATTCCAAAAACCGAAAAATGGGTCAGCATGTGCCGGGAATAGTCAAAAACGAATCCCAGGATCAGCACCAGGGACCCCAGGATGAGCCCGCCCCATTCCCGGGTCAGGATGCGGGTGTCCTCTCCCTTTTCAGCCTGCACCAGGATCACCATGGCCAGCAGGATCATGGTCAGAGAGACCAGCACAGGGGAGAGGACCGGCCCGGTCCACGTGGTGGGGATCAAAAAGAGCACGTCCCAGGTCATGATCGATTCGGGCCATCCCAGGAGCAGCCACAGGAACAGGTAGTAAAAGATGTCCCAGACGGCAAAAGAGTAAAGGAACCAGGCAAACCCTGTGCTGAAGCGGCGGGCGGCCAGTACCCCGATGGTGATCAGCATGATCATGGTGGCTGCCTCCCTGATCAGTTCCGTGATTGCCAGGTCCGCCGGAATGGGCGAAAGCGGGAATCTGAAACCGCCGGGATAGAGGATCTCCCGCAGATAGATCACCACCGCGGTTTCCAGGAAAGCCATGGCGATGGCAAAGGCGGTGATCGTAATGATCTTGTTCCGAAGGCTCATGCCTGCGTGGTCTTTAACCCCCCAAGATAATAATTTTCTACGTCAAGGCCGGATCATTCAAATGGAGCATGCTAAAGACGATCCCTGAGCCATTGTTCAAAGATCGGGTCTGAAATATAATACCTGCCATCTTCATGTCTGAATAATAATCCCATACCTTCCAATTTCCTGATGGCCCTGGCTATGTTGATTTTCCTGTGCTTTAAACGCTGATAAATGTTATCACCTCCCTCTGCCACGGCCAGTAAGGTATAGACCACTTCCTTATTCCTGGAAAGATGTTCCCACGTCTTTTCCAGATAGTCCTTTTCTACAACCAGCAAAAGAGCTGTCAGCTCTTTTAAAGAGGGTGCCTTACCTGTAAGTGATTTATTCAGAACAACCTGCTGAAACGCAAGCTGAGAATAATAAGGATGCCCCCTGGTAAATCTGATGATTTCTTCCGGGAAAGATGCTGGAATTGTGATTCCAAGCGAGGAAAATCTCGTTGTCAGAGATGCAACCAGTGGTTGTTGTTCAATGTAACCCAGTCTGATGATTCTTGCCAGTCTGTGAAATGGAGATTTGCCACTCACAAACATCCGGTTCATGACAGATTCATAGCTTCCTGAAAAAATGTATGTGCTGTTTGCATGCTGCTGTATCTTTGATCTGAACAGCTTCTCCGGGCTGCCATGAATAAATTCGGTTTTGCGGGATAAATATTTCACCGGGCCCATCCCGGGATCACACCCAGCTCGATACCCAGGACCTTTTCTCCCAGCAGCCAGGTGATCAGTACCACCGCAAGTACACCGATCATATTCAGAATAAATCCTGTACGCACCATGGTTGCCACCCGGATCCGGTTGGTGCCGAAAATAATCGCATTGGGCGGGGTGGCGGTGGGCAGCATGAAAGCCAGGGAAGAAGCCAGTGTAACAGGGATCATCAGCAGCAGGGGATTGTTCCCGCTGCTGATGGCCAGGCTGGCGAAGACCGGAAGCAGCATCTGTGTGGATGCCACATTGGAAGTGAGTTCGGTCAGAAAGGACATCAGTGTTGCCACAGCCAGCAGGATGAGGTAAGGATGCACCTCCCTGGTCCAGAGCAGCTGCTCCCCGAACCACAGGGCCAGTCCCGATGACTGGAAGCCCAGTGCCAGGGCAAACCCGCCCCCGAACAGCAGGACAATGTTCCAGGGGAGTTTCTGGGCCGTCTTCCAGTCCATGATCCGCTCACCATTTCCTTTCCTGGAAGGAATGATGAACAGGATAATGGAAATAAAAATAGCCACCGTCCCGTCGTTGATGTAATCGGGAACTTGAAAGATCTGCGCCCAGCCGGGAATAACGAATTCATTGACGGTGATCCCCGCCCTGGTGATCCAGAGCAATGCCAGGAGAATGAACAGTATCAATACCACCCGTTCCTCCTGGCTGGCGCGTCCGAGTTCCCGGTAAGCATTTTTAAAATGCGCCTTGTCCATGCCTTCCCACTTCCTGCGGGGCCTGAAGAGAAAATAGATCACCAGGAATACGGCCGCCAGCATGATCAGTGAAAGGGGGAGCGCAAACAGGAGCCAGCCGGCAAAAGAGATATCCGGCGCTTCCGGATGCAGCAGGGTCAGGATCCTCGGACAGACCAGGTTCGTGGGGGATCCCACCAGCGTGGACATCCCGCCGACGGAGGCACTGTATGCGAT
>DSEO01000068.1 GCA_011056635.1 Bacteroides sp. | reverse complement strand
GAATGGGGATTTCCCCTGACCTCTTCCCTTGCCTCCGCTGAATTCAGCACATCGTAAGGCCTGGAAGCCACATCCCGCACATGCTCTTTGCCGGGTCGGAATCCCCTGAAGGGGTGCAGTACCGCCATGGATCAATTGACTTTAAAGGTGGTGTCACCCTTCTCGAGAAACCTAACGATCTGCCTGGCCGCAGCGATCCCGGCATTCTTGTTTGCCTCGGCGGTCTGGGCGCCCATTTTCTTCGGGGTGAAGAAACAACGCTCCCTGAAGTTGGTCTCCAGCTCCTCTTTGCAGTCAGGTGCAATGTCGGACAGGTACCTGAAATCCGGACGTTCCCGGAACATCTTCAGCAGTCCCCCCTCATCGATCACCTCCTTGCGGGCTGTATTCACCAGGGTTGCCCCCTCGGGCATCAGGTTCAGCAGGTCGAAATTGACGGATCCCCTGGTCTCAGTTGTAGAGGGAAGGTGAAGTGAAAGATACTGGCATTTGCTGTATAATTCCCGGACATTCTCAGCATACACCACCCCGTCATTCTCAATAAATATCCGGTCGATGAAGGGATCGAAAGCATACACTTTCATGCCGAATCCTTTACCGATCATCCCCACGATCCGTCCCACGTAACCATAGGCATGGATGCCCAGTTTCTTGCCCCGCAGTTCGATGCCGGCGGACGGGGTAAAGCCGTTCCGGTTCATGTAGACCATCATCCCGAAAGCCAGCTCGGCCACCGCATTGGAGTTCTGTCCGGGTGTGTTCATGACCACCACCCCTTTTTCGGTGGCCGCTTCCAGGTCCACATTGTCATACCCGGCTCCGGCCCTGACAACGATCTTCAGATTTTTGGCCGCCTCCAGTACCTGCCGGTCAACGATGTCGCTGCGGATGATCAGGGCGTCCGGATCCCGGACGGCATTGATCAGGGCGGACTGGTCCGGATATTTCTCCAGCACCTCCACATCATGATTCGCTTCGCTGAGCACACGCTTCACTTCAGCCACCGCTTCGGCTGAAAAAGGTTTGACTGTTGCTATGAGTATTTTTGCCATGGGATTGATTTCTCTGGGTTAGACTTTCTTTTCAAATGCCTGCATGGTATCGATCAGCGCCTGGACGGATGACCTGGGCATCGCATTGTAGATGGAAGCCCTGAATCCGCCCACCGACCTGTGCCCCTTGATCCCCGACATCCCGCGTTCGGTTGCGAATGACAGGAATTCCGCCTCTTTGTCCTTGTAATCCGCATGCATGATGAAGGTCACGTTCATGATGGAACGGTCTTCCTCATTTGTCACATTGGATACGAACAACCTGTTCCGGTCGATTTCTTCGTAAAGGATGGCCGCTTTTTCCAGGTTCAGCCTGTGCATGGCATTCAGTCCCCCTTTTTCCTTATACCAGCGCAGGGTATGGAGGGCGGCGTATATGGCCACCACCGGGGGTGTGTTGAACATGGATTCCTGATCGATATGGGTCCTGTAGTCCAGCATGGTGGGAATGGCCCTGTCCACTCCGCCCAGGATATCGTTCTTGATGATCACGAAGGTGAGTCCCGCGGGAGCCAGGTTTTTCTGGGCCCCTCCGTAAATCAGAGCATATTTGGATACATCCAGGGGACGGCTGAAGATGTCGGAGGACATATCGGCCACCAGGGGTACGGGTGCGTCCATGTCATCTTTGATCTCCGTTCCGTAGATGGTGTTGTTGGTGGTGATGTGAAAATAATCCGCATCCCCGGGTATGGTATAATCTTTGGGAATAAAGGTATAACCGGCCTCTTTGGATGAGGCAACCACATCCACCTCCCCGAAGATCTTACCTTCCTTGATCGCCTTGCTGGCCCATGATCCCGTATCCAGGTAAGCAGCTTTGTGTTTGAACAGATTGTATGGCACCATACAGAACTGCAGGCTGGCTCCTCCCTGCAGGAACAGTACGCTGTACCCCTCAGGAATATCCAGCAATTCCACAAACAGCTGCCGGGCATCTTCCATAATGGCCATGAACTCCTTGCTGCGGTGCGAGATCTCCATGATCGAGAGCCCCGAATTATCCAGGTCCAGGATTCCTTTTGCGGTATGTTCCACGGTATATGGCGAAAGTATGGAGGGACCCGCGGCAAAATTGTGTTTCTTCATAATGGATATGAGATTTAAGGTGTTGTGATTAGAATCACAGCTAAATTATAGCATATACAATAGCCTGCCAAACATTGTGAATAACTTTCATGGTTTGGTTGATTTCTGACATCTACTTCATCGCATGAAGCTCCACCAGGGATTCTCCCCGCAACACGGGGATCCGGTCCGTTCGGTCGAACTGGTGACAGTAACCGATCACATCATCCAGTTTGTTTTTTTTCAGCCGGTGCCGCTGGGCTACTTTTTCCATGTAACCCATCATATCTTCTCCGGCCTGGCGGTACAGGTCCATGGATCCCAGTGTGGCATCGCAGATGGTGTACCAGCGGTCATCCTCCAGCACCATTTCTGCCAGTGCCCCTGCAAACAGGGTATCTTCCAGGTTAAATCTGTTCTTCCATCCGGCACACAGCACCAGCAGGTCTCGCTGTTGCATCCGGATATGTGCTGCCAGGGCGGAAATATTGAGATAGGCCCCGATCAGTACCTGGTATCCCCCTGATGCCAGATGGATGGCCTGGGTCCCGTTGGTGGTGCTGTAGACGATCACCTGTCCCCCCACCCGCTCCGGGGTGAAATTAAATGGTGAATTCCCGAAATCTGCAAAATCCCGGACGATCCCGTCCCGTTCTGCCGCCACCATGAAACCATTTGCCTTATATTCCTTTGCTTCTTTCAGGGTGCCCACGGGAATAATCTTCTCCACCCCGTTCATAAAGGCAGTCACAATGGCAGAACTGGCCCGCAGGATATCGACCACCACCACGATGGCCTCCCTGTTCTCGTAATAGGGGAAAAGCGCCGGTGAAAAACAGACCTCGATCTTGTGCTGCTGCATGGATCTTCGTTTACCCGGTCTTATAAAAAGGGGGTTTCACCACCACTGCGGGGATCTGCTTGTTTCGGATCTCAATCAGGATATCTGAACCCGGGGCATCATGCGGCAATGTCACATACCCCATTCCAATCCCCCTGTTGATCATGGGTGACATGGTACCGGATGTGACCTCCCCGATAAAATCCCCGGCCTTGTTCAAAATGGGATAGTGCTGCCGGGGAATGCCCCTCTCCTGCAGTTCAAATCCCACCAGCCGCTTTTGCACCCCTTCGGTCTTTTGCCGCTCCAGTTCCTCCCGGTTGATGAACGGGTTCCCGTCCACGAATTTCGTGATCCATCCCAGTCCGGCTTCGATGGGTGAGGTGGTATCATCAATGTCGTTCCCGTACAAACAGTAGCCCATTTCCAGCCGCAGCGTATCCCTTGCAGCCAGTCCCGCCGGCTCCAGTCCGATTTTCCTGCCGGTTTCGAACAGGCTGTCCCAGAGCCGTATCCCGTCACTGTTCCTGACATACAGCTCAAATCCTCCCGCACCGGTGTAACCCGTATGGCTGATGATCACATCCCTGATACCCGCAATCTCACCCGTCGTGAAATGATAATAGGCAATCCCCGACAGATCGACCGTGGTCAGCTGCTGCAACAGGGATGTGGCATGGGGCCCCTGGACTGCCAGCAGGGAGATCTCATCGGAAACATCTTCCACGGTGGCATTCTCACGGTTATGCGACAAAATCCAGTTGTAATCCTTCTCCCTGTTTGCCGCATTGACGACCAGCAGGTAGGTGTCCTCCGAATACCGGTAAATCAGCAAATCGTCCACGATGCCGCCCCGGTCGTTGGGGAAACAGGTATACTGGATGCTCCCGGGCACAAGTTTACCCACATCATTGGATG
>DSEO01000131.1 GCA_011056635.1 Bacteroides sp. | reverse complement strand
CCGCCGCACTTCATCAACGGGAGCGGAGATCACCGCCTTTGAGGCTCCCCAGTACTCAAAAAGTTTGATGGGACAGGTTGAATGATTCAGTTCGTTTTCCTTCAGCGGGAGGACACCGAAAAGGGACCTGGCCAGCAGGCCGGGGATCTGCCGGTGCTCAATGCTGCCGTGACAGTGAACATTGGGGACAGGGGCTGTCTTTTCCTGAATGGCTCCAAGGAGGGGGCCCCATCCATATATATGAAGCTGAATACCCGGGAATTCTCTGAACACATCCACCAGCAGGTCGAAGTCGTACCAGTCCCTCAGACTGCCCACAAAGTTCACCTCACCGTAAGGTGTTTCCGGAGCCTGTTGTTTGTCCAGCTGTTCCAGGATACGGGGACTGATCCCGTTCGAGATGAGATGCGTATTGGCCTTCCGGCGCTTTTTGAAATCAAGGAATTGCCGGTGACTGGTGCAGGTGACCGCGAATGCGTATCTGGCAAGAAGCGGTTTCATGATCCGCCTGTAAACCAACCCGGCCGTGCTTCTGTCAACCAGTTCCCAGGAATCGGTCACATCAAACACAAAAGGGATCTCTTTCAGCCTGCAATAGATGCAGGGTCCGAGCGACATCAGGTGATCGGTGCTGATCACGGCACCGGGTCTGTGCTTCCTGATGGCACGGATATTCAACCACTGCTCATGGATCCACGCGATGAATGACCTGCGCCATCCGCTCCCCCGGTCAACAATCCGGATCTGCGGATGGTGTTTCCCCCGGTCCACCCTGGCAAACCGCACAGCCTTTTCACAGCCCCTGTACCTGACCGGATTCAGGTAAATACAGCGGTATCCCCTTTCCGCAATGGCAAGCGGCAATTCCTGGTCCCGGTAAGGATAATAATCCCAGTCCACCGGGGATATAAACAAGATGGTCTTATCCTGCTCCAAATCTCTTTTTATAATACGCCAACAGCCTGTATGAAAGGATGAATCTCCTGTTCCGAATCCTGGTCTTCATCCTCAGCGGCAGTCTGTCGTAAAGATACCGGTTCATTTCCTGAAGATGGAACAACAGGACCTTCAGTGACATTTTCAGCTGAAAGAGGGGTTTGAAATGCTCATTCAATGGAAAATAATCAAACCGTTCACCGGTTTTCCCGGCAATGTAATCGGCCTTCATGACGGAACCGGCCGAAAGTTCATGTTTCCATTTCTCAGTGTGTTCGGCGGTGATCTCCCCGGACAGGCCGGGCTGCCACCGGTCCAGGAACCCCGGATCGTAAAGACTGCGGATGGCCCCCTGCCGGTATGCAGGATCCAGCAATTCGCTCAGGTATCTGACCTGGAGGAAGTCACACACCATGCTGAATGTGCCACGGGGATCAGTCACCAGGTCCTCGTATCTCACTGTCAGGAACCTTTCGGGATGTGCCGATGCCAGTCTGCCGATCTGCCCCGCCGATTTTTTCCACTGCATCAGGATGAAGGTCTCGCTCGGCGAAAACAGATCCTGCCTGCACATGGATGAAAGATTGGCCCTGTAATCGCGTACCAGGTGGATGAATTTCGCATCCGGGAAAGCCCGGAACAGCTGTTCTGAATACAGGGAAAACAAAGGGGATTTATCCCCCAACCATTGGATCTCTTCTTTCCTGAATGCTGACTGATAATGATAATAGAAGATCCTGATGACCTGGTGGAAGGGAAGCTGCTTTCCCGATACATCTTCCAGGCATTCCCTGATCCCCTCACGGTCCGTTTTCCAGTTTTTCAAATTATCCGGACGGAAAAAATCATCAAAAAACTCATCGAGTTTATCCGGGTCCCACCGCCGGACCTTCCGGTACCTGAAAAAGAGGTGGATCATGCCGGAATTCTCCAGCGGAATGGCAATGTTGGGATGTGCATCCAGCAGGGTGCGCAGCAAAGTGGTTCCGGACCGCGGCCTGCCCAGAACGAAGAAGAACGGAAGTTGTATGATCTGTCCGGTTGTCATTCCATATGAATCCTGTAAAATTCGCGCAATCGCTCTGCAAAGATGGCCAGTGAAAAAGCAAGGGCATGTTCCCTCCCCCTCCGGATAACAGCCTGCAGCTCTTCCTGTGGGCATTCCAGGATGGTTTCGATGGCGGTGATCAGTTCGGTGACCGGACCCAGAGGGTATGTCCAGCCGGTGAGGCCATGCCTGACAATTTCATTGAGCCCCGGAACATCTGCTGCCAGCACGGGAGTCCCGCATGCCATGGCTTCGATGGCCACCATCCCCATGGGTTCAGCATGGGATGGGATGACCACCAGATCAGCATCCCGGTAGAATGCTTCCATGGAGGGCTGATATCCTGTAAAACGGATGTTCGGGCAAGCCTGCTTCCCGATCATTCTGAGCAAGAGACGATCCTCGGACCCGGTCCCTGCCATGAGGAAAGAGAGTTTCTCACTGAAACAGAAATATGCCGCCGCCTGCACAAATTCACGCCAGCCCTTGCGCTTTTCAATCCGCCCCGCAAAAGCGATCTTTGCGATCGTCCCCGCCTGACGGCCGCCCGGAGAAAACCTCTCCGGATCGACGAAATTGTAAAGCACCTCTACCCGGTTGGCGGCAATGCGCGACCGTTCCTCCATGGCCCTCCTGGTTGCCTCCGAGCAGGCGATAATTCCATCGGCCTTTACCGCAATCATTCTTAAAAGCAGGGCATACATCCGGGATTCAAATACATCGCCCTGTTCGTGAATGATGTACCTGATCCCGGGATGTTTCCGCTTCAGCAGATAGCCGAAAACAATCGAACGGGGCAACTGGCAGTGCAACACCCCGATCTTTTCTTCCCGGATCATTTTGTCCAGCTGACGGAGCGGGCGGAGGGAAAATTTCGACCGGCTCTGAAAACAGACAGCGTTCGGGTGAACGATGGTGTATTCCGGATCTTTTGCCCGCAGGGCCATTGCATGAACATCCCCGTTCCCCGGATCGCGCTCCATCAGTCCCCTTACAACACTTTGTGCCCCACCGAGGGAGAAGTTGTCTATCAGGTACAGTATCTTCATCGCTTCATCCTGTTACCAGTTGTTCATAGGCCCTCACATAATGATCCCAGCCGACCTTGTCCCGGGTTGCCCGGAGGACCGGGCCCGGGATGGTGTACCTTTTCAATATTTTGCTCCGGTAAATTTCCTCCAGGCTTTCTGCAATCCGTGCGGGATCCTGAAAAGGGATATAACTTCCGTTCAGGCCCTCGCAGATCAGCCCATCGCTGCCGCTGACCCTGGTAGTCAGTATGTACAGACCCGAAGCCATCGCTTCCAGCATGGCCAGGGACATTCCCTCATCCCTGGAAGTGATGAGCAGAACATGGGCCCCCCTGTATTTTTCTCTCAGTTCCCTGCGTGAAAGCCAGCCGTGAAATATGACCATCTCCCCCAGACCGCGGTCCCTGGCATATGATTCCATCCTGGTCCGCAAGGGCCCGTCTCCCGCCACGTCAACCACAAAGGGGATCCCCCGTTCCCTGAAAAGGTCCACAGCCTTCAGCATGGAAAAGGGATCCTTCTGCCGCCGCAACCTGCCTGCAAACAGGATCCTGTAAGGCTCAGCTTGTTTCTCTTCATCCCCGGGAGAAAAAAAATCCACATCGCATCCATTGGGAATCACATGATGCCTGCTCCTGAATCTCCGGCCTGTCAACCTGTTCAGGTCTCTCAACCTGCGTGGTGAGAGCACGGTGATCCTGGATGCCCGGATGCAGATGCGCCGGATGGGGAAATAAGAAAAAAGGTGGAACAGGAACATTTCCTCCGGACAGAACCAGGGGATATCCTGCCCGTGTGAAACAATGAAATAAGGGATCCGGTACAAGCGGCGGACAGGAAGCGCCACCAGTCCCCCGGGTATGGCAAAATGAGCAAGGATCAGGTCGGTTTCGGCATCCAGCCTGTGCCTG
>DSEO01000132.1 GCA_011056635.1 Bacteroides sp. | reverse complement strand
CCCGCGGACGCGCCTCCGGGGGAGGGTCGACAAAGCCCTTTCTCAGTTTCTCAACCGCATCATCCTCAGCCCTCCTGCATCCTGCCTGGAACAGCTGCAGCAGGAGAAGCAGAACGATGACCATAAGAAGATGCAGGGTTCTCATCTGTTCTGGTACAATTTCATGAACTCCCGGTCAAGCTCCTCCGAATCCCTGTATTTCACCCTCAACTCGGCCAGTTCGGCCCTGAGGGAATCCACCACGGCGGCATAGGCAGGATCGTCATACACATTGTTCAGTTCCAGCGTATCTTTCAGCCGGTCATACAGTTCCCACTCGTCTATGTCATCGTAGAAGTGGGCCAGCTTGTACTCCCGGGTGACGATCCCGTAATGGCGCTTGACCATGTGCACGGCAGGGTATTCATAATAATGGTAGTAGACCGCATCCCGGTCCCACGCTGCCGTATCTCCCCTCAATAGCGGCACCAGGCTTTCTCCCTGCATATCCTCCGGTGCTTCGATGCCCGCTGCCTCCAGGAGGGTCTGGGCAAAATCCAGGTTCTGTACCATCTCGTCATTGATACTTCCGGGCTCCGTTACCCCGGGCCATCTCACCAGCAGGGGCGTCTTGAACGATTCATCATAGATGAACCGTTTATCGAACCAGCCGTGTTCGCCCAGGTAAAATCCCTGGTCAGAGGTGTAGACCACCAGGGTGTTTCCGGAGAGACCGGTCTCGTCCAGGTAATCCAGCAGCGCCCCCACGCTCTCATCCACCGCGGCGATACAGCCCAGGTAGTCCTGCATATACCGCTGATAGCGCCATTTCATCTGATCCTCCCCGGTCATGCCCGGGTAATTACCCCTGAATTCCTCGTTCATGGGTCCGTACACTTCATCCCACGCTCCACGCTGATCTTCTGTCATGCGGCCCAGGTTATTCCTCAGGGCCTGCTTGTCCCAGTCAGATGCCGGTTCGATACCCAGCTCATCCATCACTTCGGGATAGATCTTGGAATCCCCTGCCCAGTTCTGGTGCAGCAGGATGTTCATCTCGGCTTCCCTCGCTGCGGTCCCCCGTCCCTCATAATCATCAAACAGGGTGGGGGGCTCCGGGAAGACCCTGTCCATATACTCCCTGAAATGCCTTTCCGCCGGAAGCCATTCGCGGTGGGGTGCCTTGTGCAGGTAAAACAGCAGGAAAGGTTTTTCGGGATTCCGCCGGTTTTTCATCCAGTCCAGCGTAAGGTCGGTAATGATATCGGTGGTGTATCCCTCAATCCTGACAGTGCCTTCATTGGTAATGAAATCAGGGTTGTAATAGGAACCCTGTCCCGGCAGGATCTTGAATTCATCGATCCCTTCCGGGTTGTTTCCGAAATGGAGTTTGCCGAACATGGCGGTCTGGTAGCCGGCTTCCCGGAAAAGCTGGGGGAAGGTCATCTGGGTGGTATCGAACGGTAAACTGTTATCGATCTTCCCGTGCAGGTGACAGTGCTTCCCGGTAAGGATGGTGGCCCGGGAAGGTGCGCAGATGGAGTTGGTGACACAGGCATTGGTGAACAGCATGCCCTCACGGGCGATACGGTCTA
Source organism: Bacteroides sp. (assembly GCA_011056635.1). GTDB lineage: Bacteria > Bacteroidota > Bacteroidia > Bacteroidales. Next base: position 2,358 of record DSEO01000132.1, on the reverse strand, counting down.
TCTGAGGGGTCTTGGTCAGATGGTCGCTGTAGGCACTGATGGCCTGGTAGGCATGGTCATCCGACATGATGAAGATGATGTTGGGAGGTGTCTGCATTTCTGTTTTTCCGGTCTTGCATCCCGGGAAGGAAAACAGAAACACTGCGATGAATAAGATGAAAACTATTCTCATGATGCGATCGGTTTATGGATTCTGTGATTGAGTTGTCAGTAGTATGCTCACGACCCTTCCGGCTCCTCTTCACGCGCTTTCCCGCTCATGGCCAGGAGAATGGCTTCCGTGGCCGTGGCTCCGATCCTGGTCACCCCCAGTTCCCTGACCTTCAGCGTATCCTCCAGGGTCCGGACACCTCCTGCTGCCTTCACCTGGACTTCAGGGTCAGCATGTTTCCGCATGAGCACCAGGTCGTGATGGGTGGCCCCCCTGTACCCGTAGGTCCCGTCCGGTTGTTTTACAAATCCGTAACCGGTGGAGGTTTTTACAAAATCCACCCCGTGCCGGTTGCAAATCTCGCAAAGTCTGATCTTGTAATGATCCGCCGGCAGAAAATCATTTTCAAAGATCACCTTCAGGACGGCACCCCGGTTTTTGGTGACCCCGGCCACCGCACCAATTTCGGCAGAAACATACTCCCAGTCCTCTGAAAGCACCTTGCCGATATTGACCACCATGTCTATCTCCTCCGCTCCGTCCCCGATGGCCTTTTCGGTCTCGTACACCTTTACATCCACCCTGCTGTTCCCGTGGGGAAATCCGATCACCGAACATACCAGTACATCCGAACCCGCCAGCATTTCCGCGGCCATTTTCACCGCGTAGGGTTTGATGCAAACCGATGCCACATTGTATTTTCTTGCCAGGGCGATACCTTCTGTCAATTCCCGGTCGGTCATGGTGGGATGAAGCAGGGAATGATCGATCATTTTTGCAATTTCTTGCCTGCCGGGTTTTTCCATAGTTCTATTTTTAATCCTTAAATATATGCCATAATGGGGAAAATCTTCCCTGTTTCAAATGTATTTAATGGATGCCAGTACCCGGTTCTGCATTTTATTCAATAAGTCCGGTATATTGATTCTCCCCGCAGCAGAACTTCGGGGAACCTTTAGCTTGGCGCAACGCTCGCGCAATTCAATCGGGGATTCCCGGTGCCGCCCCTCCCAATAAAATATCATACCAATCAGGAAAAATACAGGACCTGTGGCGATCCGGATTCTGCTACATTTGCTCATAAGAAAATTGGCATAATGATACGACCAGGCATAATGCGTACTCCGTCAGATATCCATTCAAAGGTCTGCCTCATGATCCGGGAAATATGCATCTCCCCCGTTGCCGCATGGGTCCTGATGGGTATCATGGTATTTCCGCTGCTGACAGGCTGCAACCGGGAGAAAAGCAGGTGGCGGTTGAACTCCCCCGGCAATCTGATCCGTGTGGAACTGATCAGAAAGGACCTGCAGCCATCCGGACAACTGTATTACTCGGTGTATGTCAACCGGGGCGATTCAGTCGTGCAGCTCCTGGACCCCTCGCCACTGGGGATTGTACGGGAGGACGGAAGGTATATCGAATCCCTGGAACCGGTGTCAGCAAAGATGCGTGAGGACGTGTCCGAAGAATACACCCTTGTTTCCGGCAAAAAACTGGCATGCCGGAGCATGTACAATGAAATGGAACTCTGCTTTAAGAACCCTGAAGACCAGCAGGTATGCATCATATTCAGGGCTTATGACAACGGGATTGCCTTTCGCTATGCATTTCCGGGGAACAGCAACCAGAATTTCCGGATCACCCGGGAAGTGACCGGGTTTGATTTCGGGGAGGGGAGTTTCTGGGGACATCCCTACGATACCGTGACCACATGGGCCCCTGCTTATGAGACCTATTTTTCCGGGCCCATGGCAATCGGGACCGAAGCCCCGTGGAACAAGAACGGATGGGCATTCCCCATCCTGCTGGAAAGCAACGGATCCTGGATGCTGGTATCGGAGGCCGGGTTCGACGGTTCTTACGGGGCCTGCCACCTGCAGCCCGATTGCAGCGACGGTCTCTATACCATCAGTTTTCCGGTGCAGGACGAGGCCATGGGTTACTACGAGAACACCTCTTATTCCACCCTTCCCTGGAACTCCCCCTGGCGGTTCATCGCCGTGGGGGAAACGCTTTCTGACATCGTGGAAACCAGCCTGCCCACAGACCTTTCTGCCCCTTCACGGGTGGATGATGTCTCCTGGATCAGACCGGGGCGGGCGACCTGGAGCTGGTGGTCCGACAGCGACAGTCCGCAGCATTACAGCGACATCATTCCCTTCATCGATTTTGCCGCACAGATGGGATGGGAATACTCCCTGGTG
>DSEO01000024.1 GCA_011056635.1 Bacteroides sp. | reverse complement strand
TGACGGGTCGGTCGTGTAATACACCTCATTGTAAGGCAGGGAGGAAAGCTGCCTGGCAATATCGTCGTGTGTCTTGCCTTTCCAGGGTGTCGTAAAGTACTCCTGAAAACAGATAATATCCGGTTCTTCCCGGGCGACAAAACCATATATCTCCGGTTTCACATCCGGATCCCTGGTCCACTCGTAAATGTTGAAGCCCCGTACATTGTAGGACATGACTTTCATGAGCCTTGACCTGGGAATGCTTTCCGGAATACTTTTATGTGAAAAGTTCAGCGGCAACATGTGATTCAGGTGGTTCCATCCCAGCAGGATGACCAGCAGGGAGATCAGAAGTTCTTTTCTGAGCCGGATCAGCCAGTACACCAGAAAGATCAGGTTTGCCAGGAGCAGGTAAGGATAGATCAGACCGAACAGGGCCGGAAGAAAGAATTTGGATGGGTTGACCAGCGGGGCCAGGTAAGCGAGAAGCAGCAACAGGGCTGCTGTCATATTCAGGATGGTGATGATCCTCTGGATTAGCTTTCCCACTGCGGAAGAAAAAAGCATTATTTCCTGTCACTCATTTTAAACAGCGTTTCCTTCTCCTTGGCGGTCAAACTGTCATAACCCCCTTTGGAGATCTTGTCCAGGATCTTATCGATCTCAAGCTGTTCTTCCACCTTCTCTTTCTTGTAAGCGTGATCGTCCGCGGCACGTTTATAGGTCACTTTCATATGCTGCTTTCCGGGTTTAAACCAGCTCGCGATTCCGTCCATCATCCGGTCAAATCCCCGGGTGAGATCCTGCCCCTTCCTGTAATAATAAGCAAAGATGAAACCGGTAAGCGCCCCGCCGATATGCGCGATCTTTCCTCCCGTATTCACCGAAAAATCGACCATGGAGGTAAGAATAAACATCACCAGGGCAATATAGATGATCCGCACGGGACCGATCAGGACCAGGTGCATCCTTCGGTCGGGCCGGTAGGTGGCTGCTGCGATGACCACGGCCATGACCGATGCGGAGGCTCCCAGTGCAATGGAGGTCTCCACAACCGGCTCAAATACCGGGAAGAGGTTATAGAACGCCACGTACAGCAAACCGCCGACCAGTCCCCCGAGCAGATACGTGCTCAACAGCTTTTTGAGCCCCATCTCCTGGATAAACACCATTCCGAACCAGTAAAGCCAGAGCAGGTTGAAGAGGATGTGCAGGAAGTCCACATGCAGGAACATATAGGTAAATACGGTCCAGGGCCTCCTGGCAAGTACCTCTAGGTTCGAGGGGATTGCCAGGTAGTTCAGGAATCCGTCGAACCGTTCATAGGAATTGGAAAGGAACAGGATGATCCTGACAATTTGTACTGCCAGAAAAAGCCCGATGTTCAGATAGATGAGCTTGTGAAGTGCATTCCCGTTGCGGAATGACTCCTTTATTTCACTCATAATACTCATAAAGTCAACCTGTTAATAGAAATTCCGTGTATACTTGTTCCAGTATTTGATTAAAATAAACCCAAAAATCATACCACCCAGGTGGGCAAAGTGCGCCACGTTGCTGCCGGGCTGACTGAACCCCAGGTAAAGTTCCAGCACCACGAATCCGATTACCAGCCATTTGGCCTTGATGGGGAAAGGAAAGGGAATAATGAAGAGCGGGGTGTTGGGGAACAGCATCCCGAAGGCGAGCAGTACGCCGTATACAGCTCCTGATGCACCCACCGTGGGGATGACAAGGCTTCTGCCAATGGATTGGAACCGGTTCCCAGGCTGAAGGATCTCATTCAGAAGGGCCATATTGATCCTGTCCACCGAATAAGCCTCCTTCAGTGTGGCAATATCTGATGAGAACTGGATATACTGTACCAGGGAGTGGAAGAATGCCGCACCGAGACCGGTCACCAGGAAATAGATCAGAAAGCGTTTGCTGCCCCACACACTTTCCAGTGTCTTACCGAAGATCCACAGGGCCCACATGTTGAAAAAGATGTGGAACAATCCCCCGTGCATGAACATGTGGGTGATGATCTGCCAGGGTTTGAAGAGCGGGGACTGAAAATAGAACAGTCCGAATACACGGTTGAGATCGACCCGGAACAGATACAGAAAAAGATACATCGCCAGCAGCATCGCCACATTGATGATGATCAGGTTTTTAACAACAGGAGGCGTACTGCTTGTTCTTCCAGAATAAAAACGACTCATTTTCCTATGCTTTAAAAAGTTTGTCCAGTTCTTCCATCTCCAGGATCTTCACGATGGGTTTACCGGACGGTGTGTAATTCGGGTTGCTGCAGGCAAAGAGCTGATCGACCAGCTCCTGCATTTCGATCCCGGTGAGCGTTTTACCATATCCGATCGCCGCAGCAGCGGAGGCTGCACGGGCGATTCGTTCCACCTCTCCCGTAACCGGTTCATCCTGCAGGTTTTTATACTGTTCGATCATCCATTCAAGCTTTTCTTCCGTCCGACCGGGATCCATATCCGCAGGGATCCCGTGTATCACGATGCTCTGGTTGCCGAAATCCCTGATATCGAATCCCAGCTTTTCAAGTTGATCCATCATTTCCAGGCATACCTGGTAATCTGCCGCATTCAACCGGATGGTCTCCGGGAACATGGACTGCTGCGCCACGGGCCGGTGCCTTTCCGCGGCGTCAATCATCCGGTCATACAGGATCCGTTCACGGGCCCTTCGCTGGTCGATGACCATCAACCCTGATTTAACAGGTGAAAGGACATATTTGTTCTTGATATGCAGGTATTTATTCCCCGGGAATGCCAGGGTTTCCGCGGGTTCGAACAGTTTTTCCCACCCCTCCAGGCGATCCGCTTTTCCGTAATCCTTCCCCGGATAGCCTTTCTCCGGGAAGCCCTTCTCTGGGAAGCCCTTCTCCGGGAAGCCCTTCTCTGGGAAGCCCTTCTCCGGGAAGCCCTTCTCCCCGAACCTGATCTTCTCCCGGCGGTAGACCTGTTCCTCTTCGAAAGGATTGTAATCCGGGTTGGTCTCGATCTGCGGTGGACGGACCTCCTGTTCTCTGGACAGCACCGGTATATCAATGATCCCTTCCTTATCGAAATCCAGGGAAGGGGAGAGGCTGTTCCTGCCGATGGCCTCCTTCACCGAGGAGAGCAGGATCTGCCAGATGGCTTTTTCCTCCTCAAATTTGATCTCGGTCTTGGAAGGATGCCTGTTCACATCGATCCGCGAGGGATCGGTTTCGAAGAAGATGAAGTAGGCGGGGATATGGTCGGGGGCCAGGATCTGGGCATAGGCGCCCATCACTGCTTTGTGGAAGTAAGGATGCCTGATGTAGCGGTTGTTCACGAAAAAGAATTGCTCCCCGTAGGTTTTCCTGGCATGTTCCGGTTTCCCGATGTAGCCGGTGATGCTGACCAGGGAGGTCTCCGTCTTCAAAGGCAACAGGTAGGCGTTCGCCGCTTTTCCGAACACACCCGTGATCCGTTGCCTCAGGTTACCCGGCCGCAGCCTGAAAATATCCGTGTCGTTGTGGATCAGGTTGCATTCGATCTCCTGGCGGGTGAGCGCCACATGGTTGAATTCGTTGATGATATGGCGCAGTTCGGTCTGGTCGCTTTTCAGGAATTTTCTCCTGGCCGGGACATTGAAAAATAGATTTTTCACCATGAAATTGGTGCCCTCCGGGGTGCTGACCGGCTCCTGTGACTGTATTTTGGAACCACTCACACGGACCTGTGTCCCCACCTCGTCTCCCTTCCTGCGGGTTTTCAGGGTTACTTCAGCCACCGCTGCCACGGAAGCCAGCGCTTCGCCCCTGAATCCCATGGTCTGTATAGCAAACAGATCCTCAGCCGCTGAGATTTTGGAGGTGGCATGCCGCTCAAAACACACCCTGGCGTCGCCGGGCGACATCCCCTGTCCGTTGTCCACCACCTGGATCAAGGACTTCCCGGCATCTTTCACCACTACCGTGATGGCGGTGGCC
>DSEO01000174.1 GCA_011056635.1 Bacteroides sp. | reverse complement strand
TTTGAGGAAAGCATCATTCCTTGCGCAGTCCATGGGCGGGTATTTCAGCATCAGCTTTGCCATGCAATATCCGGGGATGGTCGAAAAGCTAATCCTGATCGGTGCCCCCGCCGGCGTGAACCGCTGGATTCCCCTGTTAATGCGACTGATGGGTACAAGGTATCTGAACCTGTTTATGAAAAATACGATAGCCAAACCATCGGTAAAAGGAGTGCGCATGCTATATAAAAACCTTTTCGTGGCCGATGTGTCAAAAGTACCTGATAAATACTTTGAGCATGTCTGTTTTCACCAGATGTTGCCGGGCACGTTGTTTTCGTGGTTCACCCTGGCGGAAAACCTGCTGACGATCAGACAGTGGAAGCCCCGCCTGTATATCGGGGACCGGCTGGACCAGCTTCAGGTACCCGTACGGTTCATATGGGGGGACAAAGACGCTTTTGAAAGGCCCGGGAACGGACACCCCAAGGCAATGGTGATCCCGGATGTCCGGTTCCGCGTGGTGGATGACGCCGGCCATTGTCCATGGTTCGACCAGCCCGGGGAATGTGTCTGGATAATCCATGACGCCATGAACGAAAAGCAGAACGGCGAGGCCATAACAACTGCGTCCGGTAAGGGACCCTCGGTGCATTCATCTCTCTGAATACCCTCCGGGGTCTCTCCCTCAGGCGCCTGCCCAATAAGCAGGCCCCTACAATTAAGGTGAATTTGCGATTCTTTGTGCTGTCGGCATGACTCTTGGCCCGGTTTCCGTAACTTGCCGGTCAGGATATGGTGAACCGGTCAGAACAGGATCATGAAGTATATTCTACTGATAGCGGCTTTCAATGCCTTGTTTTTCATGATTCTTCTGTGGCAGAAGAAACCACGGGCAATGCATGACCATATTTTAGGGGCCTGGCTGGTGTATCTGGGACTGATCACCTCGGCTTATGCATTCTCATCCCACTTGATCTTTGCCAGGAACCCGCTTCTGTCAGTGGGTCTGATTGCTTCTTTCATGTTGCACGGACCCTTCCTGTTCCTGTATATCTCTGCCCTGGCCACAAAAAAGGACAGGCTGAGCAGGGGCGACTTCCTTCATTTCATCCCTTGTGTGGCCTTTATGGTGTACCTGCTCGTCTCGTCCATGTTTTCCGGTTACGCGGACAGGATCAGGATCGATCATGTTTCCAGGGAGATAGCTCCTCCGTTGCTGTTCTCGTTTTTCCTGATCCTGACAGCCCTTTCGGGCCCCATGTATTTCGTGCTGTCAGCAAGGCTGTTCAGGAAACTGGATATCCACATTTTCAACAACTTCTCCTATTCTGAAGCAATCAATCTTGACTGGCTCAGGAAACTGGTATTTAGTTTCGGGGTGATCTGGTCCGCTTTGATCATCATCGCTGTGATCCATCATGTGTTCCATCTTTTCTCCATGTCCTTCTGCACTGACGGACTGTTTCTTTCGTTAGCGGCTTTTATAATCCTGATCGGGTATTTCGGACTGAAGCAAAAGGAGATTTTCGTCCGTCATTCCGGCGAAGCCCATGATTTTATCACCGGGCCGAAGGCAAAATATGCAGGTTCGTCACTGAAGGGATCCGATATGGACCGGTATGTCAGCAAGTTGAAGCATCATATGGAGACTGAGAAACCATTCCTTGACGAGAACCTGACCCTGCCCCGGCTCGGAGCCGCCACCGGGATCCCCTCCCATCACCTGTCCCGGGTCATCAATGAGCATTTCGGTCAGAATTTCTTCGATTTTGTGAACCGTTACAGGGTGGAGGAGGTGAAGGCGCGCATAGCAGATCCTGCGTACGGGAACAATTCTTTGCTCGGGATAGCGTTCGAGAGCGGCTTCAACTCCAAATCAGCATTCAACAGGGTGTTTAAGAATATGACCGGGTTGACTCCGAGCAAATACAGGGAAACGGTCTGAATGGATCAGGCTTCATGGAGGTGAAGGGGTCCCAGGTTATAAGGTAGGTCGCACACGCGCAATATCCGTTATACATTTGTCCTGAACACTTTTTTACAGAACCTTTAAACATTTGTATGTATGGAAACAAAAGAAAGAAAATTCAGAGCTGTCCGCCAGGTATGGCTCATGGCGATCCTGCCGCTGATGATGGTTATATTTTTGATGGCACTTTTTGCATTGCCGGCTTCTGCGCACTGCGATTCCTATGACGGCCCTGTGATCACAGATGCGGTGAAAGCGCTTGAAACGAACAATGTCGGGCTGGTGCTGAAATGGATTGACGTGGAACAGGAGCAGGAGATCATTTCACTGTTCGAAAAAACATACCGTTTGAAAAGCGGGGACCAGGAAGTGTACGGGATCGTGAAAAAGCATTTTTTCGAGACGCTGGTCCGCCTGCACAGGGAAACAGAAGGGGAACCTTACACGGGACTGAAGCCTGCGGGGTCGACGGAACATATCATTCAGCTGAGCGACCGGGCCCTTGAGAACGGCGACATAGATAGCCTGGCAGGAAAACTGACCAATCTGACCGGGCAGGTGATACAGGAGAAATACGAAAAGGTGGCAGCGCTTCACAGGGATAGGGATGCATCGGTCGAGAAGGGTAGAGCGTACGTTGCGGCGTATGTGGACTATACCCATACCCTGAAGGCGATCCATGACCTCCTGGCGCATGGCGGGGGACATTGAGGGTTTCCCCCTGCCGCGCCTTCAACATCAACGATCTGCTGGCCAACGGGGTGGGAGCGGCCCTGGGTTTTCTGCTGCTCCTGGTCTTCCGGAACACCAGGAGAAATTACCGATTTGGACATGATGGAATTAAATCCGAATTTTGATTGAAGCACTGGGCTCCTTCATGATGATGAGAAAACAACTGGTCTGTTTCCTGATATTGACAGTGATTTCTATGGGTTCATGCTCTGATGATAACAACAATGAGCCTGAAGAAGTGCTGCCGCTGTTATCAGTGACACCGGTTGATATTGCGACCGTTAATCACATTATTGTCTTTGGTGCGGATTTAACCCCGAGCCAGAAAAATCCTGCTTTCGAGTATTATGTGAATGGTCCCGATGTTCAGGTTGTGGCCAGCTGCGGGGGTTATATTGATCATATTTTCCAGAATGAATACTTTGATGACCACGAGGTGTGGGTGAAATTGTCTGAAAATTCCCCCTGGAAAATCATATATGATCATGTCTCAAATCTGAATCATGCTGTCGGTGACCGGGTTTCCGCCGGGGACATACTCGGGACTGTAGGGGAAAACAACCGCACAGAAATCATGGTAAACAAAACCGAGAACTTCAATGATCTGTCATATTGTCCCTTTGATTTTGCCACCACCGAATTCATTGAGCAGCACAAATTATTTACCGACGTATGGTGCATTGAAGAAACCGTGGTACCTTAAAAACCATGGATAAAATGGAATGGTATGGGGAAGAGGTTCTATCAGCAGATTTACATGATCCTGTTCTCCATTACATTCCACCAATCTGCATCCATCTGCTCAAGAGAAAAAAATGGTGTTGTCATTAGCATCTACTTGATTTGTAGGTTCATCTATTGTCATTTGGAAAAGTTCCGGATTTCCTGAATTCAGTACCCTGTTAAATACTGTTTTTTTCGTATTTCAATGCCGTAGAATCAACCGAATCGCAGCTCGACCAAGGCAGTCGAGACGCTCGCACAGTTCATCAGATTATTCTATATTTGGGCCGAAACCGCAGCCTTTGTACATCAGACTCACCACATACGCCTACCTGCTGGCCAACGGGGTGGGAGCGGGAATCGGGCTTGTGCTGGTTCCGGCCTTCCGGAACACCAGGCTTTTTCAGGCCAGCGGGTAAACACATATTGAACTCGCCGCGATTCCTGCCCCATTGCCGGCAGTCAGTATTAAGATAGCTTCTGTTTTCTCCCGAACAGGTAAATACCCGCAACGATCGCAGCGAGGATCATAACATAATCCTGATATACGCCGAAGCTAATGGCTGCACTTGTCCCGATAACC
>DSEO01000286.1 GCA_011056635.1 Bacteroides sp. | reverse complement strand
TCCCCCTCAAACCAGGTGCTGATCACGGTCACTGCATGCCCGCGGGCGGCCAGTCCCTCTGCCTGGTACCGGGTGCATAACCCTGCACCCCCTCCCAGCGGCGGGTATTCATAGTTGAGGATCAGGAGATTCATTCAGCACATCTGTGATTTGGATATCCGCCCGGATTGATTCATCAAGGTTGACTTTTTTATGGATGATATAGAGGTCCCGTCCCTTCACTTCGTGATAGATCCGTCCGATATATTCTCCCAGGATCCAGATCAGGATGAAAAGAAAACCCATGAAAATAAAAATCACATCCACCAGCAGCTTATACAGATGATAATATACATCATTGACCAGGATATCCGCCACCATGTAAACCAGAAACCCGAGTCCGATCAAAATGCTGATCACTCCCAGGAACAGGCCGATCCGCAGCGGCAGCCTGGAGAAATTAAAGAACCCGTCCATGGCCAGGCGCACCAGCTGGCTGAAACTGTAACCGGCCCTTCCGTCCTTTCTGTCGGGCCTTTTATAATCAACGAAAGCCGCCTGAAAACCCAGCCATGAGATCATTCCCCGCAGGTACCGGGTGCGTTCCCTCATGTTTTTCAGTTCTGAGAGGACCTTTCCGTCAATTAACCTGAAATCACCCACATTTCTGGGAGCGGTGGACATGTGAAAGGATCTGAGGATATAATAGTAGAACATGGAAAGCCACCGCTTCAGCACATGGTCTTTGCGAAAATTGGTCCTTCTGGCATATACCACCTGGAAGCCTTCCTGCCACCTGCCGATCAGCTCGGGGATGAGTTCCGGAGGATCCTGCAGGTCCCCGTCCATCGTGATCACAGCATCCGCTTCCGCATGATCCAGTCCGGCCATCAGAGCTGCCTGGTGACCGAAATTCCGGGTGAGTGAAATGACCTTGAGGGATGGATTGCGGCATGCCATGTCCTCGAGCATTTTCAGGGTCTGATCCGAGCTGCCGTCATTGACGAAAATGACCTCCCACCGGAGGGAAACATCCTCCATGACTTTCATCAGCCTGCGGCTGAGCGAAGGGATATTGCTTTCCTCATTATAAAGGGGAATCACTATGCATAGATCGGTCATGAGATTAGATTATTATCTTCGTGGTCAAATGGCGATCCTTCAAAGGATCATTTCATGATGAAAACCGGGCCCCGAAATATCTTTGCCCCGCTGACAAATATAGCGAGAAGCAATGCACTTTTTGTTCTGATCATTGTTTTTTTGACCGCGCTTGTCTATTCCACTGCCCTGAACAACGATTTCACTTCCTGGGATGACAATCATTATGTGACGGGTAACCGGTTCATCAAAGACTTTTCCGGAGAAGGCATCATCAAGCTGTGGACTGAAAGGACAGGCATGGGCGGCACCCGGCTGACCCTCACCTCCTTCATGATCGATTATCATCTCTGGGGACTGAACCCGGTGTTTTATCATGCGGAGAATGTTGTCTGGCATATCCTCAACGCACTGCTGCTATTTTTTCTGATCCTGAAACTATTCAAAAACAGGCAGGTGGCTTTCATCACCGCCATTATTTTTGCCGTGCATCCGATGCATGTGGAATCTGTGGCATGGATCTCGGCCAGGAAAGATGTGCTGTATACCTTCTTCCTGCTGGTCTGTTTACATGCCTACGTGGGTTATGTCCTTCAAAAGAAACCTTTCTTAAAAGGACTCCTCTGGCTGGCTTTCACGGTCAGTTTCCTCCTGTCATGGCACGCGAAGTTTTCAGCTGTTGTCATTCCGGCCCTGCTGTTCCTGATCGATTATGTCCTTCGAAGGCGATTGTCCGTGTGGCTGATACTCGAAAAACTGCCCATCCTGGTATTTACGGGAACCGAGATTTACCGCATCGCTTTCGGCCCCCATGCCCGGATGGATTTCTATGGCCGAAGGCTCGTACCCTCCGCACATGATACATACAGGTACTCCCTGTTTGAAAAATCTTTGCTTGCCTCCTATTCCCTGTTGTTTTACCTGGTTCGCTTTTTCTTTCCCGTACGGCTCTCAGCCATTGTGCCATATCCGGCCAGGACCGGCGGTATGTTTCCGGCGGAATATTACCTGGCCCTGGCATTCGCGCTCATATTGCTGGCGGGAATGGGGTTCCTGCTGTACCGGTTGAAGAGAAACCGGAGAGAATATATTTTCGGATCCCTGTTTTTTCTGATCTCCATCTCTGTCTTTCTGCATTTTATATCCATCAAAGGAGTGGTGGTTGTGGCGGACAGGTATACCTACGTTCCATACATGGGACTCGGCCTCATGGTGGGGGTGTTTTTGTACCATCTCAAGAGACGCAGGCTTCAGCAGGTCTGCACGGGTATTTTCCTTGTTTCAGTGGCCTGTATGTCCGTGCTGACGTTTCAAAGAAACAAAGTATGGAAGAATGATATCACCCTGTTCTCAGATGTCCTGGAGAAGAATCCCGATGTTGTGCAGGCCCTCAACAACAGGGGGATCGCCTACAACAACGAAGGGAAATACAGGCTCGCCATCCGGGATTTCAACAGGGGACTGGAACTGGAACCGAATTTCACATACCTGTACAACAACCGGGCCCGCGCCTATTTTCAGTTGGACAGCAACCACCTGGCACTGGATGATCTTGAGAAGGCGATCCTTATGGATCCGCATTATCTGGATGCTTATCTGAATAAGGCCCAGGTTCATCTTGCCATGGGAAGTCCGGAGAAGGCGGTCGAGGTATATTCAAAGGCTCTGTCAATGGCGCCATACAGGGCGAAAATCTATATTTACCGGGCACAGGCATACCTGAAGATCCATCAGACAGATGAGGCGCTGGCCGATTTCAATAAAGCGGTGGAGGTTTATCCGACCTTTTTCAGGGGCTATTATGAGCTAGGGCGCCTTTACAATGAACAAAATGAATTAGAGAAGGCATTGTCCCATCTGGAAAAAGCAAGGGAACTGAATCCCGTCATCCCGGAAGTATACAATGAGCTCGGTCATGTCCATAACAAATTAAAGCAATACCATACTGCCCTGGAGCACCTCGATAAAGCGCTGGAACTGGATCATTCTCTTGCAGCGGCTTACAACAACCGCGGAATATCCAATTTCAACCTGGGCCATGCGGATGCTGCCCTCAATGATTTTAACCGGTCCATTCAGATAGATTCCGTTTTTGCCAGGGCTTATTCGAACAGGGGGAACTTATATGCATTCATGGAAGAATTTGATCTGGCACTGAAAGATTTCAACAGGGCTGTGGACATTGCCCCTGATGATTGTATCAGTCTGGTGAACAGGGGCAATGTCTATTTTCAGACCGGACATACCGAGGCTGCCTGCGCGGAATGGCGGAAGGCACTGGAATGTGGTTTTCAGCAGGTGGAAGCACTGATGCAGGCCCATTGCAAATAAATGTTCCGGTCACACACCGACGGTATCGAACACAATCAAAGGGGAAAAAAATTCTTCGGAAGAGCCATCCGTTTCTGACATTTTTATACATTTGTTGATATCCCAACAACCTGAAACATGAATCATCGTATTTGCCTCTCTCTTTTGTTTGCATCTGCCTGCATCAGCATGATGGCCCAACCGAGGATCACCAGCATCACCTATGAAGGTGACGAAGCCATACTGACAAGGAACAATCCCCCGGCCGGAGTGGTATATTACTGGCAGGGTACCAGCTGCGGAGAACTGATGGTTAACAGTGATCCCACCTATGTTGCAACCACTTCAAGCACCTTCTATATACGGGCATATCTCAGTTCATCAGCATCCTGGGCATCATCATGCGCCTCAACCGTTGTGATCTTTCCGGATGTAATCGCCCCTGTGCTTTCCGGTGTAACAGAAGGAGACGTGGAGCAAGGGAACGAAATATCTGCCACCAGCAATGAGGATGGCATGATCTACCTGGTACCCCTTGGTACTGCCGCTGATCTGGGAACCATTAACGCTGTCAAAGTGGACGAGGCCGCGGTCTCCGCCGGCGTTCCCGCTGTTTTTCCAACCGCGGGCTTAAGCCTCGGTGATTATATCGTATACGCGGTGGATGAAGCGGGAAATATAT
>DSEO01000080.1 GCA_011056635.1 Bacteroides sp. | reverse complement strand
GAAGTGGACCGGATCATCGAATTATATGCCAGTTAACATGGTACCCGAACAACTTTCCAGGACCTGGCACACGGTCATCCGTCTCAAGCCCGTGCAGGTCCGCTACCAGCTGCAGTACCGCATGCCATCAGGAAACGGGAGACTGAACCGCTTCCGGTACCGGTCATCCATGGCGGTGACGGGCTCCCCTGTGAAGCTCATTCCGTGGATCACCAAACCCCATGCTGCAGATGGAAACACCTTTTCTTTCCTGAACCGGGAGATGGAGATGGAGAGCGGGATCCGTTGGGATGAAACAACATTCGGAAAGCTCTGGACCTACAACCTGAATTATATGGATTACCTCCTGCAGGAGCGCATGAGCACCGCGGAAGGAACCCGGTATATCATGGATTTTATCCGGGACCTTCCCCGCAACAGCACAGGCAAGGAGCCCTACCCAATCTCTCTGCGGGGGATCAACTGGATCAAGTTCATCACGGCACATCAAATCAGGGACCGCCGGACCGATCATGCCCTCTTCGCTCAATACCGCCTGTTGAAGAACCACCCCGAATACCACCTGATGGGGAACCACCTCCTGGAGAACGGTCTCTCATTGCTCTTCGGCGGCATCTATTTCAGGGACCAGGGGCTGTTTGCAAAGGCAGAAAAAATTCTGGCAGCGGAGCTTCCCGAACAGATCCTGACCGACGGGGCCCATTTTGAGCTGAGTCCCATGTACCACCAGGTCATCCTCGACCGGCTGCTGGACGGGATCAACCTGCTGAAAAACAATCACGTATTCGATAACCAGGGTCCCCTTCTGGCGCTCATGTCCGAAAAGGCTTCCCTGATGCTCGGCTGGCTGGAGCGGATCACCTTCAGCGACGGAACCATTCCGCTGTTCAATGACAGCGCCTTCGGGATCGCCCCTTCCACGAAAGAACTGGTTGCCTATGCAGGAAGGCTGGGTATCCCGGTCCGAATGACCCGCCCCGGGCAGAGCGGTTACCGCGCTTTCAACTTTCAGAATTACGAGATCCGGCTGGATGTGGGGGAAGTGGGCCCGACTTACCAGCCCGGGCATGCGCATGCGGATACGCTGAACTTTGAACTGTATCACCGGGGAAAGCCCCTGATCGTGGATACGGGAACCTCCACCTATGAAAAGAACGGCAGGCGCATGCTGGAGCGGGGAACCGCCGCGCACAATACCGTGCAGGTGGACGGACTGGACTCCTCGGAGGTGTGGGGAGGGTTCCGGGTTGCCCGGCGCGCCTCGATCATCCACCTGCATGAAGAAGGGAACACAATCGGGGCGGGACACGACGGCTACAGCCGCCTGGGGATCACCCATTACCGCCGGTTCCAATGCGAACCGGACAGCATACAGATCACCGATAAACTAACCGGGCGCAATCAAAAGGAAGGGACCGCCCGGTTCCATTTCCACCCTTCCGTTCAACCCGAGATCGAAGACCACACGGTCCGGTTCCGGGGTGGTACCATCAGCTTTACCGGTGCAGGGGAAGTGTCCGTGACTGAATTCCAGTACGCCCCAACATTCAATAACCTTCAGCCTGCAAGGGTAGTGGAGGTCCTTTTCACCGGCAAGCTCAGCACAACAATCACCTTTAACCAGCAATAGAGAACAATGGCAAGAATCGGCATTATCACCCAGGTGTACAAACCTGAAATCGGGGCGGCCCAGAACCGGCTTTATGAAATGGCAGCCGGACTGAAAAGTTACGGATGGGAGGTATCCATCATTACGGCCATGCCCAATTACCCGCACGGGAGGATATTTGACGGATACAGGGGAAAATTCTTCATGAAGGAGACCCTGGATGACATGGAGGTGAGAAGATACTGGTTGTATCCTTCAAACAGCGGAAAAGCACTGCCCAGGCTGCTGAACTGGATCTCATTCTCCATTACCGTACTGTTCTCCCTGCCCTACCTCAGGCGGAAAAAATTCGATTACCTGGTCGTGCAGAGCCCTCCCCTGCTGCTGGGGATCTCCGGCCAGGTCCTTTCCCGCTTCGCACGCACAAAGATGGTGCTGAATGTATCCGACATCTGGCCGCTGACCGCCAGGGAACTGGGGGCCATTTCCGACGGATTCATATACAGGCGGTTCGAACAGATCGAGCGGCACCTCTACCGCAGGTCCTTCATGCGCCTGGGACAGTCACAGGAAACCATCGAACACATCGCAAACTACAATCCGGAAAGGACCTTCCTGTTCCGTAACGGGGTGGATGCTGCGCGGTACAAACAATTTGTCACCCTGAACAACAAACGGAAAACCCCTTCCATCGTGTATGCGGGGCTGTTAGGGGTCGCCCAGGGTATTGTGGATATCTGCAGGGGCATTGATTTCAGGGAGCTGGGAATGGAGTTTCACATATACGGCGCAGGCCCGGAACAGAAGCAGCTGGAGGAGTTCCTGTCCGCCCATCCAGGCCGGGGGATCTTTTACCACGGTCAGATCCCGCGAGAGGAGGTGCCCATGGTCATGCCCCGGTACTCGGCCACCCTGATCCCGCTGGTCAAGCACCTCCGGGGGGCAGTCCCCTCCAAGATCTACGAATCCATGGCCGCCGGCCTGCCCATCATCTATTCGGGAGAAGGCGAGGCTCGAAGGATCATCGAGGAATATGACCTGGGCTGGACCTCCCCGGCAAAGGATTTTGAAGCCCTGAAGCGGAACATTGAAAAAGTGGGGACCCATGGGGAAGAACTGGCAAGGAAGCGGCAGAATTGCCTGGAGGCCGCGGAAAAGGTCTTCAGCAGGCCTGCCCAGGTGGAAAAACTGAACCATTACCTGAACTCGTTCATGACCTGCGTGGAGGACATCAAGCAGATACTGATCCTCAGAGACACCGCCAGTCACCAACCGGTCCGTCTCAATGGCAGCCGCGACGCACCGGCCGGTCACCCCGGTCAGGATCCCAACCCTGTTCACACGTTTGAGCCCGGGCTGGTCCCGGATTTCAGGGAATACAGGTCCACCCGGGGGCTGTGTGCCTGCAAAGAACCCGCTGACTGTTCCAAAAATTATAATCGTGCAGAGGTGGAGACTTCTCAGTCAGGATATACTTCCACTTCATAAGGCCTTGATCCGTCGGAGTCGTCCATATATTTTTTATTTGTGGAGTGGAACTCCGGGATCATCATCCTCATTTTTTGTACAAGATCATATTCTGAAATCGTATGATAGGAACAAAGCAGCGCATGAACGTTCGAAATCACCAGCTCAGGATTCATCTGTGGTACCTTTGCGATCCTAATCTTGGGATTATGCGTTGGAACTGTATTCTCCTCACTGGCCAGTAATTCTTCGAAGATCTTCTCTCCAGGTCTGAGTCCGGTGAATTCAATCTTTATATCCAGGCCAGGTTCGTATCCCGAAAGCCTGATCATCTGTTTGGCCAGATTGTAGATGTTCACAGGCTCACCCATTTCAAAAACGAAAATTTCCCCTCCATTGCCCATAAAACCAGCTTCCAATACCAGCTGGGAGGCTTCGGGAATGGTCATGAAATAGCGTCTTATCTCCGGATGCGTCACGGTAACCGGGCCACCCTGTTCAATCTGCTTTCGGAAAATGGGAATCACGGAACCATTCGAATCCAGGACATTCCCGAAGCGGGTAATGACAAACTGGGTCGTGTTTCCAAGTGACATGGACCTGGCACGCACGATCATTTCACAGATCCTTTTGGATGCACCCATCACATTGGTAGGATTCACCGCTTTATCGGTGGAGACCATCACGAATTTTTCTGTCCCGTATTTCATGGATAACCTTGTGAGCAGCAAAGAACTGCCAACATTGACCCTGACTGCCTCATACGGATTCTCTTCCATCAAAGTGACATGCTTGTATGCAGCCGCATGAAAAACGATGTCAGGCCGGTATTCATTGAATATTCCGTCCATCCTGATCTCATCGGTCACATCCCCCAGGATGGTTCGCAATGGTGCGTATCCATAATGTTCCTGAAGTTCGTTCTCAAGATGGAACATGGGCGTCTCTGCATTGTCTATGAGGATCAACTTATTAATATCGAAACGGGAGAGCTGGCGAACGATTACCGAACCAATAGAACCCGCAGCACCCGTCACCAGAATTGTCTTGTTTTTCAGCCCGTCAGCGAT
>DSEO01000359.1 GCA_011056635.1 Bacteroides sp. | reverse complement strand
TAACAATAGCGGCACCCCATGTTGCACGGGGGGCCCACCGGTTTGACAAACACCTGGAATTCACGGGAAGACTGCTCCATTTCCCTATTTCGTCTTCCCAATCTTCTGGAAACCCGTATCCTTTCCGGATTCATTCCAGCGAAGGATGTAGATACCCCGGTTCAGATGCCCGATGTCGATCTGATAAATCTGGTAACCCGGTGGCACCAGTTCTGTTAGGACTAGCCTGCCATTCATATCGATCAGGTCAAGTCTCCCCGTTAGCACTGTGGTGTGCCCGAGGTTGACGAAGAATGTATTCCTTGTCGGATTGGGATACACATGCAGGGTCCTTTGTTCGGAAAATTGGATCACCTCCGTACCTGTGGATTCATCAAAATACACCACATCAGACTGAAGGATCCGCCCGGTGATGCGGTCCTGGATAAATGCTGCAATGGCAAGGTCTTCAAGGTCTTCCACGTAGTCTGCGTAAAACCAGTCGTTGACCAGGGTGTCTGCCTGCCCCATTTCCCATCCGCCTCCGAGCAACTTCCCTGCCGGTGTGGGGAGCATGTCCAGCACCACATTCCTGAACTGGGTTTCACCGTTGCCGCCCGTGTAGGCTGTTACGGAGGATTCGAATACAACCAGATATAGCTGAATGTATTCTTCATACCGATCTGTATTGCAGGTCACCATTGTTGTTGCCCTGCATCGGTCTTCCAGCCAATCCACAGTAAGATCAACCTCAAAGGAGGGGATCTCCAGGGAGAGTAACCTGATATTATCCGCATCCGGCGCACTTTTCAGGTCCGAGAAGTTGTACCTGTTGACTGATACCACTCCCCCGTCCAGAATGGCAAACGGAATCTCCTGGATACCATAATAAAATGACCTTGTTTTGGCCGGATAAGGATTATTTTCATTCATGGGATCCAGATCGGGATAGTCCATATGGTACTGAAGATCAGTGAGTACCCCGGAATACGCCGAAGCCAGTGAATCCACAAGATTGTCAGCCAATGCGGAAGTCATATCTCCGGAGTTGGTAAAGTACTCCAGTACAGGTTGTTTGGAACGTTCGGTGATCATGACATTGTCAAAGGCAAATCCCTGGTTGCCGATCCCCTGTCTTCCGTTGGTCACAACGGCAATGCGGAAAGTCACACCGGACTGCCCTGCAAGCGTATCCAGGTCATGGATCGCGGTCACCCACGCCGTATCCGGTTGAAAAACCTTCAATCCCCAGCCCACACTGCTGCCCCCGGGTTGAAACAGAATATTGTTCCCCGTATACCATGCAATGCCCGAATTATTTTCCCCGACGGTTTTCCATCCCTCACCCCTGACATCCTGGTATTGAAGTACGGCACCGTAATAATTGGGAACGAAACTACGCATGAAATCCAGCTTGATCAGGGGATGCTCAGTCCCCGAAAAATCAAAACAGGGACTCTGAACCCATGACCGCTCAAGATAACCGGCCACGCCCGACGGCAACTGCGTAAACCAGGCTTTATCTTCCTCAACCTGTTGATATTCTTCGAAATCCGGAACGTCCCATACCCAGCTTGATGTTTGGTCCTCGGCGTGCAGGGTCCACATTCCCTGTGATTCATTGAATTTTTCTTCGTATCCCTGATCCTTCAGCTGCACGGTGGGCCTCAATGAGATATCTTTTGTCACCATATCCGCACATCCCCCCTCATTCACGGCATACAGGTCCACCCGGAAACTATCCACCCCCGCAAACGGATAAGTGACCGTATCCGTGGCAGAGCGGGTTCCGATCTCATCCAGTACCTGGCCGCTGGAGGTCCAGAAGGTCCAGATCATGGTGTCGGCCTTCGTATTACCCGGAACAGTAAGGTTCACGAACTGCGATCCGGCTTCATCGAGATAGCAGTCGCTGATCCAGGTGAAATCGGCCACCGGATTGTGCCGGATGACAGTATCAAGCACATGTGTGGCCACGCATCCTTCCTGGGTTGTGGCGGTAAGTGTGATGCTTCTGTCTCCCGGTTCACTGTAAAAATGTACCGGATCAATCTGGCTGCTTTGATTATTCTGACCGCTGCCCGGGTCATCGAAATCCCAGTCCCAGCTTTTCACCAGTATTTTCCCTCCCGTCTGATTATTGAAGGTCACATTTCCCCCTTCCTGGGAAATACAGCCGGTACTCATTGTGAACTGGACTTCCGGGGCAAACTGCACGGTCATATCTATTTCCGTACTCCTGGAACATCCGTTCTCAGTCATCGCCATACAGGTAACGGTATTCCCTCCCAGCCGGGCCTGGCCCGGGTCAAACAAGAAGCCATCCGCCTCATTGCCGGTCACTCCCCTGCCGCTAAACAGTGCTCCGGGAACATTGGCTGCCAGGAATACGGGGGCATCATTCTGACAGAATGTGGTGACATCCGGGGAGGTGATCACAGGCACGGGGACCGACTCAACAGTGAAAGTCTCCCGCAGGTGGAGGACAACCTGATCTAGATACTCATATTCGATGGTGTAGTTGCCTGCATGCAGAAGTGCCGGATCCACCGTCGCTGTATTATCCCCGTGATCCGTCAGTCCCGGAACAACCTGGTCATTTGCATTCAGCAGCCTGAACGACCCCGTCACATCCGCCACATTGAATGCGGATACCTCAAACGACTCGGAATCATCACAAACAAATTTTCCGGGCAGGAAAATGTCGCCCTGCGCCCCCAGGACAAAGACCCGTTTGCTTGCCACACTCACACAACCATTGTCATTCACATAGGTATAATGGATCGTATGCGGCGAGTCCACCGTATCGGCCAAACCCGGATCGAAATATCCGGTCGCACTGAACACCCCGGGCCCGGAAAATACCCCGCCGGGAACATTGGCTTCAAGTTTCACCGGATCGGCATCCACGCTGTATCCCGATGCCAGGTTGATGATCTCCACGTAGGTTTTTTCATGCACGATGACCTGGATATCACCGCTGCCCGAGTTGGTCACCCCGTTCACATCCCTGACCGTGGTGATCCGGTAGGTGTTGGTCTCCCCGGGGGAAACCATTACCCGATACGGGGATGCGTTAATATTATCGAACGAAGTGGTGGCGGACCCGTCTGAAATATCGATGCTCCATGGCGGTCTTCCGCTCAGGTATACCGTCAGTTCAGCTTCCTCACCTTCGCATACTTCCGGGGTTCCGCCAAGGACTGCCGTGGGCAGGTCCGTATAGATCTCAAGGGTGTTCGATCGCAGCAGCGTGAAGGGCTGACTCTGATTTCCGGCCGGGTCTGACATGACCATGGTTACCTGCAGATTGCCCGGAGCTACTTCACTATCCGCACCGTCAACGACATAGGATAATTCATAAAGACCGTCCGAAACCTGCGAAAATGTGACCCTGGAGGAGCTCAATGGGACACCGTTGATCACGGTTCCGTTCATTGCTTCATACCCGCTGCCGTCGGCCGTGATGGTCACCTGGACAATGCCTCCGACTCCCACCTCATCAGATGGCACCTCCATGCGTGTGACCACGGGAGGATGTGCGTCAATGGTAACATCCGAAGGATTGGAAAGGGCAGAGAAAGGAGATCCGATATTTCCCGAAGGTTCAGCAAAGATCAAACTGACCGCCAGTTCGCCGGGCCCCACGTCGGGATCCCCCTCCCGTACGGTATAGGTCAGCCTGTAATTGTTCCCCCCGGTCCCGGTAAACGCAACATTGGATGCAGTTACAGGGATTCCGTTGATGGCAGAGGCGGGCATTAATTCATATCCCGTACCATCCGTTCTGATATCGATCACCACTTCATCCCCAATCCTGTAATCACCCGCCACGGCAGTCATGGATTCCACGACCGGCAATTCCGCATCCAGCAGGTCATTGTTCTGAATGATCGGCAGGTCATATGGCTCGCTCTGGACCGTCCCGTCGGAGATCACCAGGTTCGACACGGGGATGTTCTCATCCGCCCGGTAACTGTTCCCTCCTTCGGTAATGTCAAAATTCGCCAGGTACGTTGTGGCATTTATGCGTTGAAAACCATACAATGGATACCCCCCTATGTTACCGGAAAGAAGTTCATAAGCAAATCCCCCGTCATCCACCACCGTGATCGTGACAGGGATCACATCCCCGATCTTCATCGTGGCATTGGGGACGGAAACGGCAATGATATCAACGATTTTGATAAATTGGGCCTGGATCGTATGATCCTCCGTT
>DSEO01000358.1 GCA_011056635.1 Bacteroides sp. | reverse complement strand
TTCCCACCGACTGGATGACCGGTGAGATGACGGCGGTCACCATCCGTTTCTCAGACGGGGCTGCCCGTCCGGTAAAGGGCTTTTACATCACAAACAGCACCTATGCAGCTCTGGCCATGGAGCAGGGCGATGATTTTTCCAAAAAATTCGGGGGTGAGGACGGAAATGAACCAGACTGGTTCAGGGTATCGGTATGGGGCATGAAGGATGGTCTCCCCACGGACACCCTGGAATGCTATCTGGCCGACTACAGGTTTACGGACAACGCAAAGGATTACATCATACGGACCTGGCAATGGGTGGAGGTCGCCGGGCTCGGGACGGTGGACAGCCTCATGTTCACATTGGCCTCTTCGGATACGGGAATGTATGGAATGAACACACCGGCCTATTTCTGCCTGGACCAGCTTTATATCGGTGAACCTGCTGATACCCTGTCCGTGCCGGGCGATCCGTATATCTCGGAAGTGCTGGATTATACACCAGCACCCGGTCAGTTTATCAACGCACCCCCCTGGGGCACGCCCAACGCTACCGCATCGCTGGTCGGGGGAGTGACCGGATCGCTGAGCCTGGGCGCTTTCGGGGGAAGTGTGGTCTTCAGGTTTGATGGTCCGGTGCTCAATTATCCCGGTCATCCTTACGGAGTGGATTTCACCATTTTCGGTAATCCGCTGACCCACTGGTCGGAACCTGGCATCGTATCGGTCATGCAGGATGAGAACGGGAACGGCATCCCCGACGATACCTGGTATGAACTGGCCGGAAGCGATTATTTCTTCTCGACCACGGAGAAGGATTACAAGGTCACCTTTACCAACCCGGGAAGTGAAGTGGCCGCGGATGTGCCCTGGACAGACCATCTTGGCAATACAGGTTTTATTCCGGCAAACCCGGTGCACCCGCAGTCCTATTATCCCGATCCGGATTCATTCACCGGCATAGACCCTGTTCTTTACACCCTGGAGGGCACCCGCATCCGGGGTGACCTTGCCCCTTCTTCCGCCGGTACGATGAACTCATACAGACGAACATTCGGTTATGCAGACAACCAGGTAAGGGGTGCCGCCCCCTTTACCATTCCCGATAATCCGTATACCCGGGAAGTGGAACATTCCGGAGGGGATGCCTTTGACATTTCCTGGGCGGTGGATAATGAAGGGCGCTATGTGGACCTGGACCGGATCGATTTTGTGCGGGTGCATACAGGGATGCTTTCCGACGGGGACTGGCTGGGTGAGCTTTCCACCGAAATCACCGGGGCGGTGCGTGTGGAGCCCGATACTGCTGTTTCGGGCCCGCTGGAGTGCATCGTGATCAGGGATTTGCCCGATACGATCCATACCCAGACCCATCAGCTGGAGGTCTTCGTCTTTTACCGGGGAAGGTTGCAGCCGGACAGGGAGATCACCTGGACAGGAAGTATCCCGGGTGCTTCCGTGGATGAAAATCATGTGCTCGTGCTTCCCGAATCAGGTAACCTGACACTCACTGCGGCCCTGGCGGACAACCCGGAGATCACCACCACCATTTCTGCCTGGGTCGATCTCAGTGGTGGATCTGTCAGTGAGAGAGACGATTCGACCGGAAGGAGCGACCGTCCCGCCCCGTCTGTTTATCCCAATCCGGCCACAGATCACATCCGGATCGCTGGAGCGGAGAACGGAACTGTTTCCCTGTTCAGCCAATCGGGAAACAGGCTGCTGCTCCTGGAGCACTGCACGGAAGGAGAGACCATTCAGACCGGATCAATTCCGGCGGGATTTTACCTGGTGCGGATACATACAGCGGATCTGATAACGACCATACCGCTGGTCATACAGTAAGTCACAGGACAGATAAGATGCCGGGAAGGATCTTCCATATCGCCGCTTTCATTGCCTGTATCCAGGTTGTATCCGGACAGGGCATCCAGGATTCGGTCTTCCGGATCGGCCAGGTGGACGTTACCGCGGAATCCTTTTTCAGAAAAGAAACGGCCGGTATGAAGGAGACCGGGGTCGATTCAACCGTGCTCGCGGAGAAGATCAATCTTTCACTTTCGGAACTGTTGTCCGAAAACACACCGGTTTTTATCAAAAATCACGGCAGGGGAGCGCTGGCAACCGCCTCCTTTCGCGGTACGGCCGCTTCCCATACCCGGGTGAACTGGAACGGGATCCACATCAACACGCCCATGGCAGGCATGGTGGATTTTTCGCTGATCCCGGTCTACCTGGTGGATGAGGTGCAGCTGAAACACGGGACCGCTTCCATCGCGGATGGGAGCGGGGGATTGGGAGGATCGGTGAACATCAGCAACAGGGCGGACTGGAACCGGAAGCTGGGGGGAAAATACATGCAGGGGATCGGGAGCTACAACACCTTTGATGAGTTTTTTCAGTTCAGTGCCGGAAACAGGAGGATCCGGTCCAGCACCCGGTTATACCACAGCTTCTCGGCCAATGATTATCCGTTTATCAACCGGGGGATCGGCCATTTGGATCCACTGACTGGGAAAGTATTCAATCCCCTGGATACCAACAAAAATGCCGCCTATGAAAGGTCCGGCATTCTCCAGGAGCTCTATTTTCGCCCGGACCACCGGCAGATCATCTCGCTGAAGTACTGGGGACAGTGGGCGGGACGAAGCGTCCCGCAGGCCACGTCCTACGAGGGACCGGATTTTTCCAACCTGAACCACCAGCAGGATACGGACCACAAAGTGGTGGCGGACTGGAAATATGTGGCGGGAAGAAGCACGATCGGGTTCAGAAGTGGTTACACGGACAGGAATATCCGGTATGTGCTGCGCAATTACATTCCCGGGCTGGGACAGATCCCGGCCATTTATTCGGTCAGCACCCAGCGAAGTTTCCTGAACCGGCTTTCCTTCACCTTTGAGCCCGGCCCGGACTTCTCCATTGAAGGCAACCTGGATGCGAACCTGTATGATGTGTTCACGCAGGATACGGTTCGGGGGACCGGGTATACGGGACAGCAGAAGGAACAGTCGCTGCTCCTGGCCCTGGGAAAGCGTTTCGGGGACCGGGTGAATCTGAATCTGATGGTGCGGCAGGACAGGGTGGACGGAGCATTTCTGCCTCCCGTTCCCTACCTGGGTTTTGATTTTCGCGTGATCGAGGGAAAGGAATTGCTCCTCAAGGGTAATGTGGCAAGAAATTACCACCGGCCATCGCTGAATGACCTGTACTGGCAGCCCGGAGGAAATCCGGACCTGCTCCCGGAACAGGGGATGAGCTATGAACTGGGCGTGGAGTACCTGGCTGGAGCCGGTCACTTCAAATTCCACCCGGAACTGACCGTGTATCGCTCGGATATCAACGACTGGATCATCTGGATCCCCAGTTACAGGGGGTACTGGGAACCCGAAAATATCCGGAAGGTCGTTTCGCAGGGAGCGGAACTGAGTGCCAGGCTCAGCGGGAAAACGGGGAGACTGTATTTCACGGCGGGAGGCACCTATGCCTTCACCAGTTCGGTCAATTATGGCGATCCCCTGGTATGGGGCGATGAATCATACGGGAAGCAACTGGTTTACGTGCCCCTGCATTCCGGGAACGTGATGGTGAACCTCTCTTACCGGGGTTTTTTTATTACATACCAGCACAATTCATACAGCGAGCGGTTTACCACCAGCAGCAATGATATTACGCGGAGGGACTGGCTTTATCCCTATTTCATGAACGATTTCACAGCGGGAAAGGAATTCCGGATCGGGAAAGTGCTTCTCTCGGCGGAGATGAAAATTTACAATCTGCTGAACGAAACGTACCATTCCATTTTGTACCGGCCCATGCCCGGGAGGAACTACCTGCTCCAGATCATGGTCAAATATTGATTCCGCATGAGACTGAAAGATCAGTTGATATTGTTTCTGTTTGTCCTGTTGCCGGTTTCATGCATGGAGGACGACGCATTATGGGATTTTGAAAGGGAGGATGATCCGGTATCATTCCGTGGGGTGTTCATTATTAACGAAGGCAATTTCATGTACGGGAACGCCTCGCTTTCCTGGTATGATATGGAGACCGGAGAAGTCTTCAACGATGTGTTTTTCAATCACAATGCGCTGCCACTGGGCGATGTGGCACAGTCCATGGCCATCAGGGATTCGCTGGGATACATTGTCATGAACGGCAGCGGAAAGATCCAGGTGATGCATACCGGGACGTTTGCGTTTGCGGGAAAGATCACCGGGCTCACTTCACCCCGCT
>DSEO01000084.1 GCA_011056635.1 Bacteroides sp. | reverse complement strand
TGCTTCGGGAAGCGGGACGGCTTCATTGAGATCTCGTCATCGGGCGGGATCCTCTCCCACGATTATGCCTGGAGCGCAGACCGGATGCTGCTTGCGGACAGCACCCTGCAGGATCAGCACAACCTGGCAGCGGGCACCTACACCCTCAGGCTGACAGACAGCATCGGTTGTGTTCGCGATACAGTCTTCACGCT
Organism: Bacteroides sp.; assembly: GCA_011056635.1. Taxonomy (GTDB): domain Bacteria; phylum Bacteroidota; class Bacteroidia; order Bacteroidales. The sequence goes on along the minus strand of DSEO01000084.1, from coordinate 4,036 downwards.
GATTGAGCCCAATCCGCTGGATATTGATCCTACCATTCCACGCTATCCGGGAAACACCGCCATTGATTGTTACGGTGCGCTGACCGGGAGCATTTTCCTCCAGCCGCTGGGCGGTGCGGATTCAACGCAGAATGTTTATTCATGGACCTCTCCGGATGGAACGGGATGGGAACCGGATTCCATGAACCAGACCGGGCTCGGTGCCGGCAGCTACCAGGTGCTCATTACCGATATCAACGGATGCGATTCCACCTGGTCCTTTACACTGGAAGAGCCCGAACCCATCCTTATCGATGCATTAACATCCGACAGTGCCTACTGTCACGGTACCGCCACAGGATCCATCAACCTGGATGTTTCCGGCGGAATACCCGATTACAGCTACCTGTGGAGCGACGGGTCAACCGATGAAGATCTGGATGGTATTTACGCCGGGATTTACACGGTCACCATCACCGACCGCAACCTGTGTGAAAGGACAGACAGCATTGAGGTGTTCGAGGCGGACCGGTTCCATGTGCAGCTCACCGTTGCAAGCGATTATCACGGGGTACCCATTTCCTGCGCCGGTTCATCGGACGGCGTCATCACCCTCCTGGCAGAGGGTGGGGTGGGACCTTACGAATATGCATGGAATACAGGCGCCAATACGCAGGACCTGGTGGGTATCCCGGCAGGCACCTACCGGGTGGTCGTTACCGACTGGCATAACTGCAGGGACAGTGCAGGGGTGGTGCTCAACGAACCACAGCCGCTGGATTATTCCATGCAGGTTGAGGATCCGCTTTGTTACAACGATTCCACGGGCCACATCCACCTGCTGATCACGGGAGGAACCATTATGACCCTGGACGACTACCTGGTCACGCTCAATGGCCGTGTGACAGGGCCCTATGCGGAGAACCTTCCACAGGGAGACTACCTCATCCGGATCGAGGATTTGAATGCATGTTTCCTGGAAACAGAAGCTGAACTGGTCCATCCGGATCCACTGCTGCTTTCCTTTGAGACGGTCAGCGCTTACTGCAAAGACAAGCCCGACGGAGGACTCACCCTGTATATTGATGGCGGGACATTCCCCTATGATATCCGGTGGGACAGGGGACTGTCCGACAATGAGCAGTATTTCAACAACCTGCTGTGGGGTGAATATGTGGCAACGGTGACCGACCATCACAACTGTGTCACCATCGATACGGCCTTTGTGGATTATACCTACACCTCCTGCCTGGTCATCCCCAACGCCTTCTCGCCCAACGGGGACGGGTATAATGACCGCTGGATCATCGAAGGGCTCGAGCTATATCCCAACGTGGAAATGCGGATATTCGACCGGTGGGGTTCCATGGTCTATTATACGAAGAATGCGGCCGATCAGCCGTGGGACGGATCCTTCAGCGGACGGAACCTGCCCATAGACTCCTACCACTATATTATTGACCTGAACAACGGTGACCCTCCCGTCACGGGTAATGTAACTATCGTCAGGTAAAAACGTAAGAAGGAACGGGTGAAAAAAACACTCATCATAGCATTATTATCTGCATTTTTCTGCATCCCGGAGGTCCGGGCACAGCAGCTGCCACTCTATTCACAGTACATTCTCAACGGGTTCATGGTGAACCCGGCCATGGCGGGATACGACGGTTTCACTTCATTCAATACCACGGCGCGACAGCAGTGGCTGGGATTCAAGGATGCGCCGGCGACCTACTCCGGCTCCTGGCAAACCCGGGTGCTCAAGCAGTCCTACAAGATCGTCAACCATCCTATTCGAAGAGATAAAATGTTGATACCCAGTACGAAAGGAAGAGTGGGACTGGGAGCTTATATCATCAATGACTCGAACGCCAAGCTGGCCCGCACAGGGATCTCTTTCACCTATGCCTACCACATCTTCATGAAAAATACCCAGCTTTCATTCGGACTGGCAGCCAGGTTGTTCCAGTACAGGCTTTACAGCGAAACCCTCACTTTCGGGGAGTCGGGCGACCCGGTCCTCAGCAGCGGGTTCAACAGCGTGGCTTACAGTCCCGATGCGGACTTCGGGGTATTTTACCGCGGTTTTGGCTATTTTGCGGGATTTTCGGTGAGCAACCTGCTGCAGACCGCCATCCTGATCGGGGCCCATGAGCTCCCGGAGTTTAAAACCTACAGGCACTACTGGCTCATGGGCGGATACAGCATCCCGCTTAGCTCAGAATTTGAACTGGAACCCGGTTTCTTGCTGAAGACCAGCGAGAACTGGAACCCCCAGGGCGATTTTTCGCTGAAGTTATATTACGAGGACCAATTCTGGGGAGGCTTCTCTTACCGCACCAACAAGAGCCTCATTGCGCTGGTGGGAATCCGGATCGAGGGACTCTATATCGGTTACTCCTTTGACTGGGCCCTGTCCGAGATCGGCCATTTCAACTACGGATCCCACGAGCTCAACCTCTGTGTGAAGCTGGGAAGCGACGCACGGCGGTACAAATGGCTAAACCGTTATTAACGGTTTTTCCTCTTCCTTTTTTCTCCATTCATAGTAAACCGCACCCAGCAGAAGCAGCAACAGGAGGATCGAACTGGTCATGGAGATCCTGCTGCCGGCATAATAGGATCGCGGATGGAACTGGAAAACGATCTCGTGTTCACCCGCCGGGACCACCATGCCCCTGAGTACGTAATTCACCCTGAAATGGTCAACCTTTTCCCCGTCCACATAGGCCTGCCATCCTTTTTCATAGTATATTTCCGAGAACACGGCAAACTGGTCCTCCGATGTACGGGTACTGTAAACCAGCCGGTTTGGCTGATAGGAGAGCAGGGCGATGCTGGTGGAGGTATCCAGGGGATAGGCGGTCTGAGCGATCTCTCCGGCATATCGCTTATCCATCGTGCAGGAGGTCCTGATATGGATGTTCCGGAGGGTGGCCACATCATCGCCGGCATCTTCGACCGTCTCGATCTCATTCACAAACCAGGCATTTCCCAGGGCAAAGGGGTTGATGATCGGCTGGTTCTCGGGACTGATGACAATGTATTTCGTGTTGAGCATATTGAGTGCATTGGTCTCTGAGAGTGACCTGTAAACACTGTCCATGTTCTGCTTTCTCAATCCTTCGATCAAATTGTTGATATCCTGCATCAGCACGGTCTCTGTCAAATCCTGGTACCTTCTCATTTTGGCGCCGTGATAGCCCCCGATGGAATGATGGAAGTAGGAGGTGGAGGCATCCTGGAAGGGGGAGACGGTCAGGTTCAGGACCCGTTCGTTGAGGCTTTCGTTGTTCATGATGAACTGGTCGGCAGCCGTTGGGGTAAAAGGCTGGGATGCCTGGCGTTTGCTGGTGAAGTGTTCTTTGTTCAGGAACCGTTTGTTGACCGGCCACATGTCGGCCAGGATCAGGACGGCCAGGATCAGGACGGCCAGGTTCAGCTTCAGCTTTTTCATCCGGTACAAAATGATCAGGCCGGTTGTCAGCGCAATGAAAATAAGTGACCGCAATGCATCCATCCGCAGCATGGTGCGCCTGTCGGCCTGCAGCGCCTGGGCCAGCTGGGGCTGGTAGGACTGGTCTCCCGCAGCCGCAAAATCGCCGGCAATATCCGGAAGGAAGACGAACAGCAGGGCAAGTCCGCCCGTGATCCCGGCGGACCATTTCAGGGCCGTATTCATTTTTGTTGCCGGGACATCACCCAGCAGCGCCTTGTGGATGGCGAGGATCCCGAGCAGGGGAATGGCCAGGTCGGCGATCACCATGGTCATGGTGACAGTCCTGAATTTATTGTACCCGGGAATGTGTTCCATGAAGAACTCGGTAAGGAACATGAAATTCTTTCCCCAGGCAAGCATGATGCTCAGCAGGGTGACCGTGAACAGCCACCATTTGATGCGCCTGTCTACGATGAACATTCCCAGCACAAAAAGGAAGATCATGATGGCCCCGGCATAGAAGGGCCCCAGGGTGGAAACCTGGTCGCCCCAGTAAAGCGGCAGCTGCTTGATCACCTCCGAAGCCTGGGCCTGGTTTCCCTGCGCAAAAAGCCTGTA
>DSEO01000085.1 GCA_011056635.1 Bacteroides sp. | reverse complement strand
TCCACGCCATTTTCAAGGGCATCCTGCTGACCGCAGCATTCAAAGACCACATCCAGCGCCTCCGGCACCTCACCGGCTATCTTCTTCACCACATCTTCCCTGACCGGATTGGCGGTAAGTGTCGCCCCTGACTTTTCCGCAATCTGCAGCCGTTCGTCAATTTTATCGGTGACAAAGATCCGGTCCGCGCCCAGGGCCCGGGCCGAAAGCATGACACTCATCCCGATGGGACCGAATCCGAGGATCCCCACACTGGCTCCCTGCATGGGGACCGATTGTTTAACGGCATACAGTCCGATGGACAGGGGCTCGGAGATGGCAGCCTGGTCATACGACAGGGTGTCCGGGATCCTGTAACAGCTGGCTTCCGGCATAACGATGTACTGGGAAAGACAGCCCTCGGCCTGGCCCGGACAGCCCAGAAAACGAAGTCTCCTGCAGGTGTGCGGACGGTCCGCCAGGCACTGGTCGCATTCCCCGCAGGACATGGCCGGATCGATAGCGACCCGGTCGCCCGGACCCACATGACGAACTCCCCCGCCCACTGCCACTACCTGCCCGGATCCTTCATGACCCACGGTAAAGGGATAGCTCACCACCTGGCTGCCGATGCGGCCCGACACATAATAATGGATATCTGAACCACACACCCCCAGGGTTTTCATCCGGATGAGCACATCATCCCCGTTCAGGATGACCGGATCGGGCACCTCCGTCATTTCCATCCTGCGGATGCCCGTTAATTTCATCGCTTTCATGCTTTTCTTGTTTTTATTTTTTACCGGACCGGGGATGGTAACTGATGATGGCCTCCCTGAGGTATTCCCGGTCCAGATGCGTATAGATCTCCGTGGTGATGATCGACTCATGGCCCAGCATTTCCTGTACGGCCCTCAGATCCGCACCCCCGTCCACCAGGTGGGTGGCGAAGGAGTGCCTGAAGGTATGGGGACTCACCGTTTTTTTGATGCCTGCTGCCTGTGCAAGTCCCTTGATGATGGTAAAGATCATGACCCTGGTCATTTTGCGACCCCGGCGGTTTAAAAAAAGGATGTCCTCGCTCTCCTTTGCGATCTGCATCGCATGGCGGTCAGGAAGGTAGAAATCGATCTCTTGCAGGGCCCTGTCGCTTACGGGGACCAGCCGTTCCTTATCACCCTTCCCGATCACCCTGATAAACCCTTCCTCCCTGAAAATGTTGGAGATCCGCATCTCCACCAGTTCACTGACCCGCAGACCGCAGCTATAGAGTACCTCGAGCATGGCCTTGTTGCGGCGGCCTTCGGGTTTGCTCAGATCGATCATGGAGATGATCCTGTCGATCTCGGTCACAGAAAGCACCTCGGGTAGTTTCCGTCCCACCCTGGGCCCCTCCAGAAGCGCGGTAGGATCCTTTTTGACGTAGTCTTCAAGCAACAGGTACCGGTAAAAGGCCTTGATCGCGGAAAGTATCCTTGCCTGTGTCCTGGCCGACAGTCCCAGTTCGCTGATCCAGACCAGGAAGCGGTGCAGGTGATCGTGTGCGAGCGCATCGGGGCCCTCCGGAGCATGTTGCATCTCCAGGAAATGTGAGAGTTTCCTGACATCCGCCAGGTACGCACTGATTGAATTGGCCGACAGTCCCTTTTCCAGCTTCAGAAAATCCTCAAAATCCTTCAATGCCTGTTTCCATTCCATGGGGAAGGACAATGTAACATCATTATATGTAAATTTGCAGCGATGAAACGAACATTCGTTTTGCTGATTCTCAGCCTGGCCCTGCTCAGGACAGATGCGCATCCGCTCCATCTTTCCATTACGAATATAACATATGAAAACGGAAAGCTGAACGTAATCATGAAAACATTCAGGGACGACTGGGAAATAGCCTATTTCCACTACCACAGCCGGATAATCGATTTTACGGAGCGTGAGAATCGGGAGATCCCCTGGTTCAGGGAATACCTGGCCAGCAAATTCCGGGTCGCTGTCGGGCAGGAGGACCGGCCGCTGCAACTGGTCACCGATACCCTCACCCTGGACGGGGATGACATGACCATCCAGATGCATGCAGAAACCCCGGGAGAACCAAATTCTTTGTACCTTTACAATGCCCTTCTGACGGATATATACCCTGACCAGACAAATCTTGTAATATTTGGTTACGGAAATAAGCAGACTGGTATAAAATTTGACATAAAAACACACGATGCTGAAGTGCCTCTGAGGTGAGCCGATGAAGAAAGTTTTCCTGCCGATATTGATCCTTTTATTTCTGGTATCTCCCCTGCATGCAACCCATAACAGGGCCGGCGAGATTACATTGACACAGATCGATGAGCTTACCTATGAAATCACCATCACCACCTTTACCTATACCCTGAGCCAGGCGGACAGGAACCGGCTTGAAGTGCAGTGGGGCGACAATACCTATTCCTATGCCAACCGGGTATCCATCACCAAGCTGCCCAACTTCTACCAGAAAAACGTCTACATCACCCGGCACACCTATCCGGGGCCGGGTCTGTACGAGATCGTGGTGCAGGACCCCAATCGCAACCAGGGAGTGAAGAATATCCCCAATTCCGTGAATGTGGTATTCTCCATCAAGACCACCATCATGATCAATCCCGCCCTGGGGAACAACTCCACCCCCGTGCTGCTGAACCCTCCCATCGACCGGGCGGCCCTTAACCAGGTGTTCATTCACAATCCTGCAGCCTATGATCCGGACGGGGACAGCATCTCCTATAAGCTAACAGTCTGCACCGAACAGGACGGCAGACCCATTGAAGGGTATACCCTCCCTCCTTACAGTGATACGCTTTTCGTCAATCCCGTTACAGGCGACCTTACCTGGATCACACCGGTGGATACGGGGATTTACAACATTGCCATGGATGTGGAGGAATGGAGGAGCGGGGTGAAGATCGGCAACATTGTACGGGATATGCAGATCGAGGTATACAATACGGACAACCACCAGCCGGAGCAGAATGAACCGGGCAACTATTGCGTGGCAGCCGGGACCACCATTGCCTTCGATATCATTGCCACCGATCCCGATAACGACTCCATTTATCTCAGTGCCACGGGTGGACCATTTGTGGTGGAGGAGAGTCCGGCCTCCTATGCGGTGGATATCGCTTCGGCAGAAATTGGCTACAGCAGGGCAAGATTTACATGGCATACCCGGTGTTCACATGTGAGGAATCAATACTACACGGCTGTTTTCAAGGCGGAGGACAGCAACCCGGAAATCACCCTGGTGGACATCCGGAACGTGAACATCAAGGTGATCGGTCCGGCACCGGAAATGCCTGAACTGATCCCGGGCAGCAGTTCGGTGACCGTCACCTGGCCTGCCGACACCTGTCTCCCGGTCACCGGCTACAGGATCTACCGCAGGATCGGTCCCGCCGGATACGTACCCGATACCTGTACCACCGGCATTCCTCCCGAAACGGGTTATGAATGGATCGGAGAGACCGGCAGCAGGCTGGATACCATCTTTACGGATGATAACAAAGGGAAGGGATTGGTGCAGGGGAATGAGTACTGTTATGTGATCGTATCGGTGTACCCGGACGGATCCCTGAGTTACCCGTCCGCCGAGACCTGCACCCCACTCATCGAGGGGGCCCCGTCGATCCTTGAGGTAAGCGTGACCGAGCATGCTGAAAGCGGCACCATAAGACTGGCCTGGGCCAGGCCTGAGGAGCCGGATTCTATTCCTGAAGCAGGTCCCTATGAATACATCATCTACCGGTCAGACGACCTGCTGGGACAGGCGCTGACGCAGGTGGGTTCGCTGTCCACCCCGGATCTGAGCGACACTGTCTGGCTGGATGAAAATGTGGATACCCGCCGGTTCCCCTGGTCCTACAGTGTGGAACTTTACAATGACGCACCCGGTAACCGGATCCTGCTGGGCAAACCGGAAGTTGCCTCTTCGATGTATCCTGCACTGAAAGGAGGAGACAACCGGATCGAGATCCAAATGAGGAAGAATGTGCCCTGGATCAATTACGACTATGTCATTTACAGGCGCAATCCGAACACCCTGGCCTATGACTCCATAGGCTTTACCACGGAGGATGTATTTGTGGATGAAGGACTTGCCAATGGTGTGGAGTACTGTTACCGGGTCACTAGTACGGGATGGCGGATCCTGGACGGGAAACTCTATGAAAACGTGAATCACAGCCACATCAACTGCACCGTCCCCGTGGACAGCACCCCTCCCTGTCCGCCCTATCTCACCGGGTACTCTTTG
>DSEO01000365.1 GCA_011056635.1 Bacteroides sp. | reverse complement strand
ATCGTATTCTGGGGCGGAGGCATCGATACCCAGCGGACATTGCCATTCGGCACACCCGGGGAGGTGTACCGCGAGGTGCGAAAAAACATTGACATCCTCGCCCCGGGCGGTGGATTTGTGTTCAATGCGGTACACAACATACAGAGCAATGTGCCGGTGGAGAACATACTGGCCATGTTTCGTGCCCTGAACGATGCAAGAGGCATTCAATAAATTACAGCTATGCAAAACATGAAATTTATCACAGTAGGGATCATCCTGGCATTCTCATTTTTCTGCTTATCCTGCACGGCAATAAAAAATTGAAGTATATTTAATAAGTCTAACCAATATCCACTGGCCTTATGTCATCACACCGGAAGTTTTATAAGCTGCCCGTATCGCTGCTGCTGGCTATCGTTTCCATGAATCTTGCGGCGCAGGACGGGATCACCTGGCTCGACGATTACACCGCTGAAATGGTGATCGGGAGTGACACCTACAGTTACGTATTCAGCACCGTGGACGGGAATGCGTGCAAGGTGGAATTCAAAGAATCCGTCACCGACAAAAAAGCAAAAACCCAGAACCGGTCCTGGATCTTCTACCTGTCCGACATTGATCCGGAAGCCCTGGGATTTAAAACCAGGGGGAAAGCCATTGAGGTCACCCTGAAGACCCGCAATTCACAAAAGTTCATTTCATATTTCAGGGAAGGTGAACTGGATGCCTATACCGATGAGGTCGGGCTCAAAATGAATGAGGTGGACAGGACCCGTCAGTTTCTTGAGACCCTTCGGGAACAAATCGGCTCATGCAGGGCGACTGAAGTGGTGTGGGAGGATCGTGAGGCTGCCTTCGACTGGCTGGCGGAACATGTGGGAGCGGCGGTGAACAATGATGTGCAATGGGAACAGGCTTTCTCCCGGGGTGAAAAGCCTTACCTGGCAGCGATGTCATCCAGGTCGGTCGATAAGAAAGGTAAGGAGGGGACCTACGATTATTTATTTGACCTGAGTGATATCGACCCGGCATCCGTTAAGCTGGAAGTTTCGGGCAAATCGCTGGCAGTTTCGGCCCCCGTCAGGGATGGCAGGTATTTTATCGAGGTGAACGGATCAGGAGGAAAGACTTATACGGACAGGCTCAGGATCTATGTGGATGAAATTGAGAAGTCCAGGCAGATCGTGGAAGCAATCTCTTTCCTGGTGGCCGGCACTGTTCCGGAAAGGCCGGAATGGGACAGTTACCTTGGGGCCCTGGGATTTGTGAAGGCCAATCTGGGAGAAATGAAGGCCGGTGACGGAGTGATCGCCACCGGTATCAGTTTCGGAGATTCGCCTGCGGGCAGGGTGGATGTGACCATCAGTAAAACCGGGAGTGACGGAAAGACCGAAGAAACGGGTTATTCTTTTTACCTGGCAGATATGACGGACAAACCTAACCTGGAAGTCTCCAGGAGCGGGGTTATGGTAGCAATGGAAACCAGGGATGACCGGGATTATATCATGAAAACCTCCGGGGAGAGCATTTCGGGCTATGCTTCTGAGATGAAATTCCCGGTGGAGGGGATCGATCTGGCAAGGGACATCATCCATGCGCTGGAGGTGGCCATCGGTAACAGCCTGGAGGATATCCGGACGTATGGTTCGGTGGATGAGGTGAACGACTGGATGGAAGAGAACCTGGTGACATTGTACCGGGGGGCAGAGCAGTACGACCAGCAGGTGTTTGCAGATCCCGCCAGGCATAACCAGATCGTTTATGAGCATAAACTAACCAAAGATGATGCCGCGGTAACGGAGACAAAATACCTGATCTACCCTGCAGACATCAGTCTCGGGGACCTGAAAATCGGGGTGAGCATGGGGAGGCTCTACGTTGCACTGGAGACAGAAAAAGATGATTACATCAGGAATTTCAAGGACGGGGTGCTGCAGAATTTCACGGATGATGTGAAAGTATACTTTTCCGATCCCCTGGACGCGAAAAATTTTATGGCGGCCATCCGTTTTCTGAAAGAAAATACGGCGGCAGCAGGGGATGCGGAGATGAGCCGGGAGGAAGCGCTTTCATTCCTGAATGCAAATATCCCGGAGGTGGCTATTCCCGGGAAAACTTATGAACAGAAGATCGAGATGATCGATGCGGATCATTGTAAACTGAGGTTCACCCGGGTGGAAAAGGAAGGTGACGGGGAAAGCGAGGAGTTCGCCTTCGAGTTCATGGCTGCAGATATTGACGAAGGCAAATCCAAAGTGTCGGTCAACAAGAACCTGATTGAAATAAACCTGGTTGCCGCCGATAATAAGAAGCTGATCAAACCTTTTAAAAACGGTGAGGCGGGAGATTTCGATGATGATTTTACCGTCTATGCGGATGATGTGTTGCTGGGGAAAAAACTGCTGGCTGCTTTCGCAGCGTTCTCAAAGGCATGCAGGCTGTGATGAATTTGTATAACTTTGCCATGCTGTTTATTACCCAAACACTGTGAAGATGAAACATATTATTGCGTTGATGATAGGGGTATTCCTGGCAACTGCTGCAGCTGCCCAGACCCGCGTGATCCATGGGGTGTTAACCACCTACAATACTTACCCGGTGCAGAATGTGAAGGTTCAGGCGAAAAAAGCAAAGACTGCCGCCGTGTCCGATTCCCTGGGCCGGTTTTCCATCGTCTGCATGGAGGAGGACTTGATCAGGATCAGGCCAAAGGCCTTTCAACCGGTCAATGTAAAGGTTAAACCGGACAAGGATTCCCTGTTTGTCAACCTCATATTTATCAACAATATGAAAAACAGGGAAATAGCCGTTGGCTACGGGTATGTGAACTCGGAAGACCTGAGCTATGCGGTCAGCAATCTCCAGCAGGAGAACAACGAGTTCTGTCATTATCCGGATATCTACGAACTGATCAGGGGACGGTTTGCCGGGGTGGAAATAGAGAACAGGCAGGTGGTCATACGCGGCCATAATTCCTTTTACGGAAGCAATGAGGCCCTCTATGTGGTGGATGGGGTAGTGGTTAACTCCATCGACTGGCTCACTCCCTGCGAAGTGAAATCCATCAATATCATCAAGGACAGCGGAGCAGCCGCCTACGGCTCACGCGGGGCAAACGGGGTGGTGATCATCGATACCTACCGGGCCACTCTGCAATAAAATAAAATTCGCAGTTCCACATGGAAATCACCGGTGATATCACGATTGAAGATCTCGTTCACCTGAAAGTGAATGCCGTCCGATACCTTGCAGACAAAGGGATCAAATGCATCGCCTGCGGGGAACCCATCTGGGGAACCCTTGAGGATGCAGCGAAAGCGAAAGGCTTCAGCGATGAGGAAATCGAAGGTTTTGTCCGTGACCTGAATTTGCTATGATGCTCAGGCCACTTTGTCCATGAACTTATCAAAGCGGTCAGCGATTTCCCCTTTGAAGTTCCCGTCGTTCAGGTGGGTTTTCATGAAAGCACCCGGATCTTCCTTCTGATCATCCGGCAGCACCAGTCCCACAGGGAAAGCCTGGGTGAGGACCAGTTTATCTCCCATGATCCGTTTGACCTCTTCGAAAACCAGACCGTGCCCGAATTTTTCATCTTTCCTGGCGTAGGTGCTGCCACAGCAGGTCACGAATACCATCCTGTTGATCTGATTGAGGTACTTATTCACAAAACTCCTGAGCGGCGGAACGAACCTGCCCATCCAGATCGGCCCGACCAGGATCACCCGTTCGTAAACCCCAACAGGGTGTTTCAAAGGCCGGATACCGAAATGGACTTTCATCAGGAACAGGAAAAATGCATCGACCCTCGGCCGGATCGCTTCCATTTCACACGAAAGATGTGAGGCGATCTTCTCTGCCAGGAATTTGTTGGAGCCTTTCCTGGAATAGTAGACGACGATGGTATTCATTGTTGAAGTGGAATTGGTTTATGCTGAGCAAAGATAATTCATTCTGCTCAGATTGTTACTGTACGAATAAGTTGAAGTAAGGTTGAAATTCCGTAACATCCATGGGCTGAATTTCGTATAAGAAGTGCCATGATTCCAACCCTCTATCAGATCTCTGATCTTACATCAACAAAGGCTTTGATTGCATCCAAACCTAAAAATGTTGCATATGAACAGAGGCACCATTATCATCATCGCACTTTTGGGATTTTTCATTGCTGTATCCTGTACCCCGGTACAACGAATTTCGGTTGAGGACCAGAGACGTGGTCTGCTCATGCTGGAAGGGGAGAACATTTACAGGAACAAGGGATTCTATAAGGAAACAAAGAGTCACAAGCAGCACATCAAGAAACTGAAAGCCAATAAGAGAAGATACGCCAGGCGGTAGCCAGGGTGACTGCCGT
>DSEO01000309.1 GCA_011056635.1 Bacteroides sp. | reverse complement strand
GGACAAACTCATTGATCTCCACCGCTCCTTTTTCCACCAGCTGTTTCAGAATACCCGCGGGATCCCTTCCCACTCCGGCGATCTGCAGATCTCCCAGGGTGACTTCCCCCTGGTCCTTCACCACTTCATAAAGCAGCCGTTCCTGGCTGTCCAGCCTGCTTCCGCCGTCAAAGGAGCGGTTGATCCTGACCCGGGACTCGCTTTCCGGCCGCAGTCCCGAGGGAAGTGCCGCACGCATCACTTCACCCGGGGTACAGAGATAGTAGGCGGACATCCACTCCCAGAGCCGCAGCTGGTGGCCGGTCACCATGGGACCGGGATCCAGGAGCTCCATGATGGGTTTCGGAGTGAAATCTTCGGGTGGAGTGGAATCCAGTGACTGGACAATGGCGGTGTAGATGCGTTTTTTTCCGAAGCTTACCAGCACGCGGCTGCCGGCTGATATTTTGTCCACGAGTCCGCCGGGCACACTGTAGGTAAATGTACCTTCCACTGCCAGGGGCAGGATCACCCGGGCAAACAGGTCGGACTTTCCCATGAATGGTATGGCTTTAAACAGACAGGATCTCCACCATTTGCATTTCTTCCGGGTCCACCTTCTTTTTCAGTTTGATCACTTTCCGGAAAGGGACCAGGTCCAGTTCTGTATTGTGGAATCCCACCATCACACTCTTCTGGTCATCCATCAGGGCTTCCACGGCGGCGAAACCCAGTTTGCTCGCACTCACCCGGTCATACGCCGAGGGGGTCCCGCCCCGCTGAATATGGCCCAGTACGGAGACCCGCACATCATAATCCAGGAAATCCTCCTTCACACTTTCGGCGATGGCAAATGCACCCCCTGACTCGTCCCCCTCCGCAACGATAACGATGTTGCTCGATTTTTTCCTCTTGAATCCCTTCTCCAGGTAATCCTTCAGGTTCTTTACCTGATCCAGCACCTCCGGGATCAGAATGGCCTCTGCCCCGCATGCAATCCCGCTCTTCAGTGCGATGAACCCGGCATCCCTTCCCATGACCTCAATGAAGAACAGCCTGTTGTGACTTCCCGCGGTATCCCTGATCTTATCCACTGCTTCCACCACCGTATTGAGTGCCGTGTCGTACCCGATGGTATAATCCGTTCCGTAAATATCATTGTCGATGGTGCCCGGGATCCCTACGAAAGGGATGTCATAATACTCATCGCAAAACACCCTGGCTCCTGTGAGGGTTCCGTCCCCCCCGATTACCACCACCGCATCGATCCCCGCTTCTTTCAGGTTTTCATAGGCCTGCCTGCGGCCTTCGGGCTCCATGAATTCCTTGCTCCTGGAGGTCTTGAGGATGGTCCCTCCCCTGGCCAGGATATCACTGACGCTGTGCGCTTTCATGTTCACGAAATGCTTGTTGATCATGCCGTGGTACCCGTGCCTGATCCCGGTTACCTCCAGCCCGTAATAAATGGCGGTACGCGTAACGCCCCTGATGGCTGCATTCATGCCCGGGGCATCCCCCCCGGATGTGAGCACGCCTAGCCTTTTAATTTTTGCCATAAAGAATCGGTTGTTTGATGCGCTAAATTAAGCAAAATTGTATTATCATGGGGCGATCTTCCGAAGCTGTCCGGCCACCGATTCCAGCTGATCGATTGAAGTGGAAGTGGCACCGCTGACGCCGATGGAAGTGACCCCGTCCAGCCATGCAGGGTCAATTTCCCCCGCACCGGAGATCCAGTAAGTATTCGGGTTGACCGACCTGCAGAACTGGTAGAGCATCTTCCCGTTGGAAGAGTGCCGGCCGCTCACAAAAAGCATCAGGTCATGCTTCCTGGCAAATGCCGCAAGTCCCGGTTTCCTTTTTTTCATCTGGCCGCAGATGGTGCAGGACGACCGCAGAAGTGGTTCCGGATCATTGCCGGGCGATGCATCCGGGGATTTCTCCGGGAAGGCTTCCCGGTGCTTCTTCAGATATGCGCCCAGTCTCTCTTCCACCTCCCGGAACAGATCCGGGTCCATGGTGGTCTGTGAAAACAGGAGCACGCGTTTTCCGGGATCCACTTTTGCTATCTCTTCCGGGGAACCGATCACCACCGCATCCCCGCTGACCTGTCCCAGGTGCCCCACGGTCTCCGGATGGTCCTCCTTCCCGAAGATCACCAGCTGCTCACGGTCACGGTCCATGCCTTCATAGGCCTGCCTGATTTTTTTCTGCAGCCGGATCACGATGGGACAGGTGCCGTCAATGACCCGGATATGAAGCTTTTCTGCCAGTTTGTAAGTGGAAGGCGGTTCCCCGTGGGCCCTGATCAGGATCGCCTCGGGTTTCAGGGAAGAGAGGTCCCCGTGATCCAAGGTCTGCATTCCCAGGGAATGAAGCCTGTTCATTTCTGCTGTGTTGTGGATCATTTCCCCCAGCGTATAAACCTTCTCTCCCTCTTTGAGCATGGATTCGGCCTTGCCGATCACCTTTTCCACACCGAAGCAGAATCCGGCACCGGGATCTATTTCAATACGCACCATCAATTGCGGATATTGTCTGATTGTATACCTCCCGGAACCACACCATCTGCTGTTCCACCGTCATCCGGCTGTTATCGAGGACCAGTGCATCGGGAGCCTGTTTCAGCGGGCTTTCTTTCCTGCCGGAATCAATGCGGTCCCTCTTTTCCAGGTTCATCCTGACTTCCTCCAGGGTGGCGGGCATTCCTTTTTCGACCAGTTCCTTATAGCGCCGCATGGCCCTGACCTCCAGCGATGCGGTAAGGAAGATCTTCAGTTCTGCATTTGGAAAAACCACCGTTCCGATATCCCTTCCGTCCATCACGACTCCTTTATTGATACCCAGTTTACGCTGGTAATCCACCATTTTTCGCCTGACTTTCCCGATGGCGGAAATATAGCTTACGTGTCCCGACACCTCCATGGTCCGGATCCGGTCCTCCACCATGCGGCCGTTCAGGAAGATCTCTGTCCGTTCCCGTTCCGGGTTATACCTGAGATCCAGTTCAACGCCTTCCAGGACATGCTCCACCTTTTCTTCCGGCGGGGCATCGGTACCTGAAAACAGTCCCGCTTCCATGCATGCCAGGGTCACCGCCCGGTACATAGCTCCCGTGTCAATGTAGGCATATCCCAGTTCCCCGGCGATCCTTTTGGCAAAAGTGCTTTTGCCGCAGGAGGAATGGCCGTCCAGTGCAATGATGATCTTATGCTGATTCACTTTATGAAGTATGATTTCAACGCCAAAGATAATGTTTTGCCGTCAGGGAGCCGGCCGGTCAGGGCTGCTTTCTGTAAAATTCAGAAAGGTTCGTGGTAAGTGAAAAATGATTGGTCCCCCCGGCCAGGTGATAGGAAGCCCGTCCGAATGCAAAATGGAACTTGGAGACCCTGAAGCCGAAGCCCCAGGAAAATCCGACCATTCCGGGACGGATATTCACCTTCATTTCTTTTCTTCGCTTGTAATTGTACCCCACGTCAATGTGGAAATTTTTGCCCAGCAGGAATTCGGTACCGAAGACCAGGTGCCGCATGAGCTTGTCCCCGAACACATCGAACCTGCTCCTTTCCACTGCGCCATCCAGCGTGGTGATGGTTTCCGCTCCCGGATCATCGTAGGTCAGGTCCCACCGCTCCAGGTGCTGCAAAGTCACCGAGAACCTGAACGGCGCATGTGCCAGTCCCTGCGTGATCCCGGCCTGGAGTTCAAAAGGCAGTTTTTCCCGCTGACCGGCATAGGAGGTGACCTGGAATCCCAGGTTCTTTGCCACCAGTCCCACCGTGGTATAGGTCTCCGGAGCGTGGTAAAGGATCCCTGCATCCAGGGCGATCCCGAAAGAGCTGTATTGTTCGAAGGAAGAGAAGATGGGTTTCAGGTTGATCCCTGCCGTGAGGAAAGTGTCGATCAGCGACCTGGAATAGAACAGGTTCAGGGCATATTCAGAAGCCCGGAAAGTCCCCTGGGATTCGCCCAGTTCATCGGTGCGGTCGAAGGTGCCGTAATTCACATAATGCATGCCGGCAGCAAAATTGCCGATCCCCTCCCGGGAATACCCGTAGGATGCATACCCGTAATTGACTCCTGCAAAATAATCCACATAATTCAGGCTCAGATGGTTGTGCATTTCATTGTGCAGCAGGGCGGGATTGTGGAACACCATGTTGATATCATCATCCCGGATGGACACCACTTCTCCTCCCAGGGCGGCGATCCTTGCCGAATTGGTAAGTCCGAGGAAACTGTAGGTGGTTTCCCCGCCCTTCTGCGCCATCGCCGGGGATTGCCAACCATGGAACCCCGCCAGGGTCAGGATCAGTCCGACATGCCACACGATCTTTCTCATACCCTTGTAAAACGCTCCATTCATCATGGTTATTATGAATCCATCATCTTCAGGATCCTTTCGCCGG
>DSEO01000117.1 GCA_011056635.1 Bacteroides sp. | reverse complement strand
GCATGAAGTACCATCGGGGTGCACTCCCGGTTCAGCCATGGCTCGGAAAATCCGGAGAAGGAAATGGCAATGTTTCGGGGGACCGTACCCAGGCACCTGGTGAAGGTATCCATGGACATCACGGTCAGACCGGATCTTTCTTTATAGGCCCGGACAAAAACATCCTGGGGACAGTAACTGCACCGGTTCCTGCACCCCACGGTGGTGGTGATGGCCAGGCTTGCTTTCAACCGTTTGCTGTGGATCTTTATCATTTGTTCAGCGTATCCCGGGACATCCGTGCAATATTTCTGATCTGATCTTCCGCCATGACCTGCAGTTCCGGGATCCGCACCGCAAGATGCGCTGTGATCTGCCGGTAATGCTGGTCCACATGGTTTATTTTCCGGAGCACCGCCTCCGAAAACCGTTCCGGCGCGGTGATCAGATCCCCGGTGCAGTGGACCAGCAGTTCCGCACACTGCAGAGATGATCCGATGACCCCGTCGTATTTCACTGAATAACCCAGCGCAATGGCCGGCTTGTTTCTCTGTAATGCGGACAGCGCGGCATGGAGCCTGGAGGAGACGGTCAGGTACCCGTTTCCCAGGATCTCCCTCAGCTGATGGGGCAACAGCTCCTCGTCGACCACGCGGATGCGATCCGGAATTCCTTCCGCATCACCCAGTGAATCCAGGATCAGGTGAATGATTTCCCGGTCATCTTCAGGCCTGGTCACGTGAGGAAGAAAAACGATTTGCCGGGAAAGGTGGCCCCCGTGCCGGAGCAGATCCTGCACCAGGCGCACCCAGCTGGCGATATAAAACTCTTTATTTTGGGTATAGAGGGTATAATGTCCGCCCGGCACCAGGATGATGTATCCATCCGGCACAAGGCCCAGATCCGCCATGATATCCGTTCTCTTTTCAGGCAGGGGGATCTCGGGAAAACTCAGGTCTGCCGATCTCAGGACCCGTTCCTCAGGAAGGTGCAATCGTTCTGTTAAGTAAGAGGCAGTCAGTTCATCACGGCTGAATATGATGGTTCTGGCAAGACATTTTGCTGCCATTTTTTCTCTGAACCCCTGAAATGGCCCGATGGTCTGCCCGGCCAGAATGGTCCTGAAAGAGCCTGCATAACGGCGGATCCTGTACAAATCGGAAACAATCAGCCACTTTTTGTAATACTCGCTGATATCATCACCCCCCAGAATGATGACCGCGTCAATGCCAAGCGCTCTGAATAAGCGGGGATGCCGGTAATACTTATCATACAGTTTGAAGGCTTTCTTCAGCGGGGAAGCGTGGTCCGCGGAGGTGATGGCAAACGGGAGCCGCCGGATGGCTACACGTTTATCTGAAAGAAGCACGCCGGGCAATGCCTGCATGATCCGTTCATGATTGTCCGTGCCGTCCAGTTCGATCCAGAAAGTAACCCGGGCGCTGGCGGGCGTATGCCTGACATAATACCAGATAAAATTGATCAGCAGCATGAACGACCCGTTGTTATAAGTATTCTGGGCATGCAATATGGCCATCTGAATATGCATGGATCAGTCCCTGGTCTGAAAATAGATCTTACGCTTTTTTAAAAACTGCTTGGCGAGCCTGATCCTCCTGTAAATGGTCTCATCAGATATTTTCGGGAAGATGTTGCGGGAATCCGATCCTTCGGCATCGTAATATTTGATCATGTGCACCCGGTCAAAGTAAACCCTGTCGAACACCCGGAGTGTCTGATCAAATTCCTCGTCCGTTTCTGTCGGGAATCCCACAATGATATTGGTGGCCAGCTGGATCCCCGGAACCGCCTGCCGGAAACGTTCCAGGGTCCCGGTCACCTCCTCGATGGTGTGCTGGCGCTTCATTAATTCCAGCAACCTGTTGCTCCCGCTCTGGAAGCAACATATGATCTCCTTGACCTTTCCCGAACTGGCAACCTCTATCAGCTCATCCCGGTATTTGATAATAAATTTGGGATGGATATGCTTGAGCGCCCAACTGACCTCATAACCCTCATCCGCCCTGTTCAGTTCTGCTATCAGCGCGGGCAGCGTGGTGTGGATATCCATCCCGTAGGATCCCACATCATCCCCGATAAATTCAAAATTCCTCCGTCCCTGCTGCAGCAGCTTCCGGTACTCACTGACGATGTCAGACACAGGCCGGCTCACCAGTTGCCCGACCACCCTGCGCTCGGCACAGAATGAGCATTTATTGGGACAGCCGGTGCTGACCCAGATGAATGCGGCCCGGTAATCTTCCCGCTGTCCGCGGTGCAGGTAACCATAGAGTTTGTCCCTGACTTTTTCAGGTGACAAGACCAGGGAGAGGCGCTGTTTCAGGAACACCCCGGGGCTGATCGCTTGATAGATATTACCGGAACCGGCCGGCGAATGGCCCGGGGGGACATCCCTGTATTTCACCCGGAATTCGGGGAAAAAGGAATCGATCTCATTCATGTCCTTGACCGCCAGCGCCCTCCCGTTCCATTTTTGCCTGAACTCCGTGGGTGCCACCTCCATGATGCACCCCAGAACGATGGTCTCACCGGGAAACTGAGCCAGTCTTTCAATGATATCAAATGATTCATCAATGCGCACCCGGTTCAGGGCACTGGCAAAAAAAATATTCAAATCGGACTTCCGGGGAGAATCAGCCATCTCCCAGCCGTTCAGCAGGAAATACCGCCTTACCCGGTCAGCATCCAGAAGCCGCCTGTTGCATCCGTTGCAGGAGATGTAAACCTTTTTGTTGTTGGCGGATGTCCGGGTCATGGATACATTTCAAACAGGGTTATCATGACGGAGTAATGGACATCAAATATAACAGAACTTTATGACCGGTGTTTCCCGAAAAAATGAAAATCGCTTTTCCGGTACCGGAAAATGTCCCCGATGGCGGTTCCGAAAGTCCTGGAATAAATCACAACCAGTCCCGCGCTGCCCGCGAAATAACTGATGTCCGTTGCCAGTGCCGCCCCCACACCTCCGTACCGGGGGATCAGCATATAATTCAGGATGATATTGAGAACGAGTGCGGGAACCAGCGCCATCGTAATGAGCCCGGGCTTCCCCGCACCAACGAACTGGCTGTTCAGTATCTTTAAAACAACAAAGAACATCACGCCCGGAAGAATGGTCCTGATCATGGGAACAGACGGGGCATACGTTTTGCCAAACAGAAACGGGACAAGTTGCGGGGCAATTGCATACAACACGGCTGCACAAGCCAGAACAACAAGCAAAGAGATACGGAGGCCCGCGCATACCTGCCTGGTTACGGGTCTCTGGTCCACACTTGTGGCGGACCGGGTCATCAGCACGACACCCACCGCGATGGGAACCTGCCAGAGGGATTCCGCAACATTGGCCCCCAGGGAATAATATCCCACCTCCGACAGGTCGCTCATCCGTTTGAGCAAAAGAATATCCACCTTGTGGTTCAGGCGTGTGACCAGGAATGCCAGGGCATATAAGATCCCCGATCCGATCAGGGACCTGATGACCCGAACTGGAATGCGGCCCGGGTGCATACCGGGAAAAGGAACATGTGAGATCTTCAGAATGACCAGGATGGCGATCAGGTTCGAGACAAGGATGGACAGCAGCGCTCCCTTCACATGCAGACCGAACAACCCGACCAGCAGCAGGATGGCAAAGAGGTAGATCAGTTTCGGGATCCAAATCAGCCGGTTGTAGATACCAATTTTTCCCAGCGCCAGCTGGTACCCCTGCAGGTAGGATATCAGGAATTCAAAGGGATTGATCAGGCAGACCAGCAAAACCAACGAACAGCTGAAACGGTCGGCACTCAGAAAGATAAAGAAAAAGAGAAGGGAGAGGGTCGACAGGATCACCGACAGAACATAGATGTATGCGAGTGCCCGCAGGATCTTTTCCGGTTCGAATTGATGCTTGCCCAGATGGATCAGCAGTGATGAACGCATTCCCAGGAAAGTGAAGCTGTAAATGATGGCGGCCAGTGCTGTCAGTGAGTTCAGCCTTCCCAGCGCATGGGGATTGAGCAGCCGGGGCAGGATGATCCCGCCGGCGGCAACCAGCACGATGACAAAAATATTGGTGGAAAATATGCTCAGAATGGTTCTGAAGACTGGTCTGTTATTCAAAATCTATGGTTTATTCAGGATCAATAAAAACTGGTTCGCGATGTGATCATAATGATGTATTTCATCGATTTTTTGCCGGCCCTCCATGCCCAGTCTCCGGCGCAGATCCCCGTCAGCCATCAGCCTTCTGATGCATTTCACAAATTCTACCTTACCGGACGCATACAGCAACGACGCGCCTCCGACCCGCCGCACTTCATCAACGGGAGCGGAGATCACCGCCTTTGAGGCTCCCCAGTACTCAAAAAGTTTGATGGGACAGGTTGAATGATTCAGTTCGTTTTCCTTCAGCGGGAGGACACCGAAAAG
>DSEO01000044.1 GCA_011056635.1 Bacteroides sp. | reverse complement strand
TCGTGGCAGTGGGTGCGGAGCCCGGGCACCTTTCTGTGGAGGCAACCAATAAGTGCGGGTCGACAAGATCCAGCAAGCTTTTCCTTGTTTCTCCCAGGCCAGAGGATCCGCTGATACAGGTGGAAAAAAGCGACATCGAAGGATACAAACTTCTTTCCGTCAGCAATGCTTCCCGGTTCACAGGCTTCCAGTGGTACCTGGACGACAGGCTGATCCTCAGTCCCAGCGCCACCTCACCGGAATACATTGCCTATCTCCCTGGTACCTATACCGTAGCGGTGACCAACAGTGCGGGCTGCGAGCGCAGGCAGGAACAGGGAGAAGGGGTGCGTGTTGTACAACACAACCAGCTTTACACCGCCTACCAGGGTCCTGATGGAAAGATCGTAGTCATTAACGCCACCAATTTCTCGGCCACGGCCAACATTTACCATTACTCGGGCATACTGGTCAAAATTGCCGCCATCTCTCCCGGATACAACGAATTCTATTTCGGAAGGGAAGGGGCTTATATCATTTCCATTACAGGGCCTCAGAACCGGCATACACTGAGGTTGTTCACGCATTAATAAGGTTTTCTTATACTGCTGTGCAGGATCGGTTTTTTTAACTTTTGTTCACATTTAGATTTTTTTTGTAGATTTGGCATTCGTAATAATAATAATATACACAGGAAGACTTACAATCTATTTATTAAACCTAAAACACTAATCTATGAAAAGATTAACGATTCTGTTGACACTCCTCGTATCCTTAAGTCTCGGACTTCAGGCACAGGGGCTTCAGATCACTGGTAGTGTGATCAGTGCTGAGGACGGCGCACCTTTACCGGGTGTATCTGTAGTGGTGAAAGGTACTACTGTGGGTACTGTAACCGATTTTGAAGGCAATTACAGCATTACGGTTCCCGCGCGGGCCAATACGCTGGTCTTTTCATTTGTCGGGATGCAGACCCAGGAGATCGCCATCGGTGAATCTGCGATCATTGATGTGGTCATGGAGGTCGACGCGGTCAGAATGGACGAAGTAGTGGTGATCGGATACGGAACATCCACCCGTGAAGCCAGCACCGGTTCTGTAGGCGTTGTTAATAGTGATGATATTCAGGATATTCCTGAAATCAGCTTTGACAAGATGCTGGCCGGTAAGGTGGCGGGCGTTCTCGTAACTTCGTCATCCGGGCAGCCCGGTGCGGCTTCAACGATGCGTATCCGCGGAGCCAGCTCCCTCTATGCCGGTAATGAACCGCTTTATATTGTGGATGGGATCCCGGTGTTGGCGGGAAGACTTGGTGGCGGTAATGAGTTTACTAATACCAGTAATGCCCTGGCCAGTATCAATCCCAATGATATTGAGTCCATTTCCGTTCTGAAGGATGCCGCCGCGGCTTCCATCTACGGATCACGCGCCGCCAACGGGGTGGTGATCATTACCACCAAAAGCGGTGCCGCGGGAAAATCAAGGGTGAACTTCAGTGCATCTTACGGTGTTTCTTCCCTGACCAATGACAACAACATCGATATCCTCACACCGGAGCAGCTCGTGGATTACAAGCGTGCCGCCGTGGTCAATTCAGGGCTTGATCCTGACGATCCGAGCAGTGCGTACTACACCCCGATGAGCATCCTGGAACAGCCCATGAACAACTGGTTGAAAGCATCAACCCGCCTGGGCAATCTCCAGAATTACGAGCTCTCCGTATCCGGGGGGGACGAAAAGACAAAACATTATACATCGGCTGCATACGGCACCACTGAAGGTGTGTTCTACGGGGTTGATTATACGAAATACCAGCTGCGATCCAATATCGACCATGCCATCAGTGATAAGCTGAATATGGGCGTCAAGCTGAATGCATTCCATTCAAAACAGAATGACGTTCCCATGCAGAGCCTCTATTATGTGAACCCCATATTTGCAGCCTGCGGGATACTGCCATGGACGCCCATTAAAAATGAGGATGGCACCTATAACCTGACCATCCCCGAGTGGGCCAACAGCAACCCGCTTGCCACGGCGGAATATGATGACCAGTGGGAATACCAGAACAACCTGATGGGAACAGTATTTGTGGAATGGGAACCCATCCCGGGACTGAAGTTTAAGACCAACAACTCCATCAAGTACGTAGATACTGAAGGGCGCAGGTACTGGTCAGCCGAAGCCGATTATTCCGGGACCACAACACTGCAGACTACAAGACGCAAGCACAGATCAATCACAACCTCCAATACGGTTTCTTATACCAAGTATTTCAGCAGCCACAACCTGAATGTCCTGGGGGGATTTGAAGCCCATGATTACCTGGAAAACGATTACTACATCTCCTCCAGGAATGTGGATCCGAACATTCCCTTCCCCAATACCTCCACGGCTGCGGACGATGAGGGAGACTACGGAGAAGAAATGATTGCGCTGGCCTCATTCTTCGGTATCCTGGACTATAACTACGACAGCCGGTATTACCTGAGGGCCAGCCTGCGTACGGACGGAAGTTCCCGTTTCGGGGAAAACAACCGATGGGGTACCTTCTACTCCGTGGGGGTAAGCTGGAACATGCACAACGAGACATTCCTTGATAATGTGAATGCCGTCAACCTCCTGAAGTTCCGTGCCAGTTACGGCATCAGCGGTAACGACAGGATCGGGGCTTATGAACAATTCGGGGTTTAC
Source organism: Bacteroides sp. (assembly GCA_011056635.1). GTDB lineage: Bacteria > Bacteroidota > Bacteroidia > Bacteroidales. The sequence goes on along the minus strand of DSEO01000044.1, from coordinate 1,795 downwards.
AGTTCCAGGGAATACAATTCAGTATCGGGGATGGCACCTGACCGTCCCGCCAATCCGGACCTGACATGGGAATTGAATACATCCTACAATGCGGGGATCGATTTTGGACTGCTGAATCGCATTTCCGGAACCATTGAGTACTATTACAGGCTGACAAGCGATATGCTGCTGGATGTTCCCCTGTCATACACCTCCGGCTTTGCCAGCCTGAGACAGAACGTGGGAGAGCTGCAGAACACCGGCCTTGAGGCACTGGTCAATGTGAATATTTCGAGTGGAACCGTGAACTGGAACGTGGGCGCCAACATTGGAGCCAACCGCAGTAAGATCCTGGATCTGGCCGACCAGGAAGAAATCATCAGTGGCCGTTTCATTCACAGGGTGGGAGAAAACTATCTCAATTATTATCTCTATGATTTCGCAGGGGTGAATCCTGTGAACGGGGAAGCCCTCTGGTATAAACACCCGAATCCCGATGATATGGATGAAAAGGTGCTGACCAACCTCTATTCAGAAGCGACCAAGATCATTGCAGGTTCGCCGGAACCCAGGTATCTGGGTGGGATCAACACCGATGTGTCCTGGAACGGACTGAGCCTTTCGGTTAACCTGGAATATAAATGGGGAAACAAGGTGAGTGTGGAAGAATTGCACTACCTGGCCTCCGATGGTTACTGGTGGGGCAATAACCAGATGAATACCGTGCTGGACTACTGGAAGGAGCCCGGTGACCTTACCAAAACACCGAAACCCCTTGTGTATAACACAACCAATTCCAACGCGTATTATAACACCAGGTATATGTATGATGGCTCTTATTTGCGAATTAAGAACGTCACGCTCTCTTACTCTCTGCCGGCCAACCTTGTCAGCAAGATCAAACTGGCAAACCTGAGAATTTACGCAAGTGCACTGAATGCATACACGTTCCATTCGGTGGACTTCTGGGATCCTGAAAGGGGTGAAAGCGGACTTGAATTCGGAATGCATCCCATGACGAAGAGTTTCGTGATTGGTCTGGATCTCACATTTTAACGGTTAAAACAAGATATAATGATGAAAACACGAAATATGATACTTGTCGGGACATTAGCACTCCTGGTCTTTCTGACCGCGTGTGAGGATTTCTTATACCGGGAGCCCCGATTGAGTCAGACCACAGAATTGACCCTGTCGACGTTTGATGGATTGGAGTCAGGTGTTATTGCTGCATATGGACCTCTTTATGATACCTGGTGGTATGGACGGGACTTCGTGGTGTTTGCCGACCTGAAAGGCGGGAACGCGAAGATCGGGCCCATCAGTTCGGGTCGGTACTACACCGAATACCTCTGGAACAATACACCCGCCGCCACCGCCTGGTTGTGGCAGGATGCATATATTACGATAGCCAGGGCCAACAATGTCCTGGAGGTGATCGAGGAAGGGTTTGAAGAACCGGGTGTGGAGCAGGAGGATCTGGATGTGCTTGCTGCTGAAGCCAAATTTTTGCGCGGACTGGCCTATTTCGATCTGGCCAGGTTTTTCTGCCAACCCATTGCACAGGGGGGAGGGGCTTCCCAACTGGGCGTTCCGGTTTTACTGAGGACCGAGATTGGCCTTCCGGCAAGGAACACGCTGGGTGAAGTGTACGACCAGGTGGTGCAGGATCTGCTCGATGCAGAAGCCGATCTGCCGCTCGCATCCAACCGTGGAGGTACCGATGCGAAGGCCTGGGCCACCAAATACGCCGCCCAGGCTTTGCTGGCCAGGGTTTACCTCTACATGGAACGCTGGCAGGATGCCGCGGATTATG
>DSEO01000147.1 GCA_011056635.1 Bacteroides sp. | reverse complement strand
GGAAGCATAGGAAAAGACATCCACGATCCCGCCCCTGATGGAATATTGTCCCGGTTCGTACACGAAATCCACCAGCCGGAAATCATAGGTTTGCAGGACCTCCTCCATGAATTTCCTGTCGATTTTCTCTCCTTCCTTCAACTCCAGGGTGCTTTCCCCCAGGTGTTTCCTGGTAATCACCGTCTCGACCAGTGCCTCCGCATGGGTGATGATGAAACTGGCCGTGCGCCGTTCCACCAGGCGCTTCAGGGTCTGTGTCCGGGTGATGATGTTGGCCTCGTCGGTCTGCCCGTACTGAATGGACCTTTTGTAGGAGGAAGGAAAGAAAAGGGTCCGGTCGGGAGTCCCGTCCAGGGTCACCAGGTCGGTGTAGAAATAAGCGGCTTCCTCCCGGTCGTTGAGAATGACCAGGTGCGGACCTTTCATCTCGTTCAGGCATGCATGGATCACGGCCGCCCTGGAAGAGCCTGAGAGTCCCCTCAGATAATGGATCCGGTCGTTTTCATTCCCCAGCGCTGCGATGATCCCGGAGACATGCGGATGGCCTTTATAAGGATTACTGATCATATTTGCCTGTGTCCTGACAGTACATCATGCAAATATAAGGGCATTCATCGAATTCTTTTTAAAGGATTCCCCGTCCCACCGTGTAAACCAGGATGAGGCCGGTCACCCCCACGATCAGTCCCACCAGGGACATGGGAAGCAGGTTCCGTTTTATAAGCAGTCCCTCCACCCCCACAAGGCCCACGGTCGCGCAGGCAGCGATCACATTGTGCACGCAGATCATGTTGCCCATGGCCCCGCCGATGTTCTGGAGACTGACGACCAGGATGGTGGAAATGCCCAGCTGTTCGGCAATGGAATACTGGAACAGGGAGAACAGCATGTTGGAAACCGTGTTGGATCCGGCCATGAAAGAACCCAGCGCACCGATAAATGCGTCCACCAGCGGCCAGGCACCCTGAAACACTGCCGTCACTGCCGCCGCCATGGCGACCGGCATTCCCGTGATCCCATCCGGATTGTTGCCCGACTGCATCATGATCCGCACCATGGGGACGGCAAATACCAGCGCGATGAGCGGACTTTTGATCCTCCCGGCGGCTTCTTTCCAGGCAGCTCCGGCCTGTCCGGCTTTCAGACCGAACAGGGGGATGCAAAGCAGGGCGACGAGCATGAAGGGAATGATCCCGGGATTCAGGAGCGGTTCGATGCTTCCGCTGACTGTGGTCCCGAACAGGTTGGAATAATCCATGCGAACCGCGCCGATCCATTTCCCGAAAGGAAGTGACCGCACCCGGGTCAGCACCAGCAGGAGTCCGATGACCACATAGGGAATCCAGGCTTTGAACACGGATACACGGTTGCCGGAAGGATTGCCCTGCATCCGGATGGAGCCGGACCAGTCCTTTTCCCACTGCTGCCTGTCGGGAAAATCCCACGTGGTGGAGGGGACCAGGAATCCGGCTTTTGTGGCGGGTATGAGAATGGCCATTCCGATGAGTCCCCCCAGCAGGGTGGGGAATTCGGGCCCCAGGAATCTGGCCACCAGCAGATAGGGAGCCACGAAACAGCATCCCGCAAACAGGGCGTATGGCCAGATGGCCAGTCCCTCCCGGAATGACCTTTTCTCTCCGAAAAAGCGTGTCATCATGGCCAACATGATCAGCGGGAGGATCAACCCGGGAATGGCATGCTGTACGGCGGTCCATACCCCTACCTGGTGGATGTATCCGTCGAATGTCATTCCCGCATCCGAGATGGTCTGCCGTACGGAGGGAATATTCAGGGAGCTCTGGATCCCGATCAGGGTAGGTGTTCCCACGGCACCAAAAGAAACGGGGGTTACATTGGCGATCAGTGCCACCATTACCGCTGCCAGTGCCGGAAATCCCAGTGAAAGCAAAAGGGGGGCGGCCAGGGCGGCGGGGGTCCCGAAACCGGCGGCACCTTCGATGAACCCCCCGAACAGCCAGGCGATGATGATGGCCTGAATCCTCTTATCGGGGGAGATCCCGGTAAATCCCCGGTTAATGGCCTCAATGGCACCGCTTTCCCGCATGGTGAAAAGCACCAGCAGTGCCCCGAACACAATGAACAGGATCCTGAATGCGATGACCACGCCGTTGAGGGTGGCGGCCAGGATCCATGGAACAGGTGTTTGCCAGACAACCAGTGCCAGCACGAGTGTCAGCACGTAGGCAAGCGGCATTGCCCTGGCAGCGGGCCATCTGAATCCCACCATCAGTACGAAAATTGCCAGGATGGGGATCGCGGCAATCAAAGCGAGCACTCCGACGGACATATTTCCCCGGAATATGATTAAAAGAATGGCTGAAAATATGGAAATTTGCTCAATATTCCGCAACCCCTGACGCCACTTCTGCGTCTTATGGGAGACTAAAAGATGCAAACGATGAAAAACATACGGGTTACTGTCATTATATTGCTTTCCGCACTGGTCTTCTTTCCCGCCTGCGAGGAATCCGATCCTCCGGAAAAGGAGCCCAACCAGGTGGTCCTCCGCAAGAAATCGGCCGAGCTCATCCAGGCTGACCGGGAATTCACTTTCGAGCTTTTCAGGGAGGTCTTGGCGCTGAGCGACGAGGAAAACATCATGGTTTCCCCGCTCAGTGTGTCCTATGCCCTGGGAATGACCTTCAACGGGGCGGCGGGGGCCACCCGGGATGCTTTCTGCGACGTGCTCCACTTCGGCGAGCTCAGCAACCAGGAGGTGAATGAAAGTTACCAGGATTTGATGGACCAGCTGGTCCGCCTGGATAAGCAGGTGAAGTTCTCCATTGCCAACAGCATCTGGTACAGACTGGGGTTTCAGGTGCTCGATGCGTTTATCACCGCCAACCAAACCTATTTTGATGCCATGGTGAGTGAGCTGGATTTCTCCGACCCGCAGGCCGTGGAAACCATCAACGACTGGATCGAGGAAAAAACCAACGGCAAGATCCGGGACATGCTCGATTACATTCCGGGAGATGCCGTCATGTACCTGGTGAATGCCATTTATTTCAATGCGAAATGGAAGTATGAATTCGATCCCGAAAGTACGCAGGAAGGCACTTTCTACAGGGAGGACGGGACAACCGGCCGGGCTGCTTTCATGAAAGTGGACGGGGCATTCAGTTATACGGAGAATGATGATTTTTCGGCGGTGGAACTGCCTTATGGTGACAGCGCCTTCAGCATGGTGGTGGTGCTCCCGGCACCCGGGAAGGATGCGGGTGATCTGGTTGCCGGGATGGACCTGAAACAGTGGGACAGCCGGTTTGAAACATCCTTCGTGCAAAACATCCAGGTGGAACTGCCCAAATTCAAATATGGCTTCAAAAAGCTGCTGAACGAACCCCTGGTCAACCTGGGACTGGGAGTGGCTTTTTCAGGCGGTGCGGATTTCTCGGGAATCACACCCGGCGGCGGGATCTACATATCCCGGGTGATCCATCAGACCTTCATTGACGTGCAGGAGGAGGGCACCGAAGCTGCGGCCGCCACCATTGTGGAAATGAGGGAAACCTCCATGCCGCAGCCTGCCGTTTTCAGGGCGGACAGACCCTTTCTTTACCTGATCAAGGAAAACTCCACGGGGGCGATCCTCTTCATCGGGAAGGTAGGGATGCCCGAATATGCCGATTCCTGACCAACCAGAGACGAACCTTTTGAGACACCCGCATCACTGATCCCCGAATTATTTTCAATGGGCTTGCCGGATAAGGGGTTTTACCCTATTTTTAACTGTCTCTAAGAGCGGGTATCGCATGAAGATCCTGATCGCCACCGATTCATTCAAGGACAGCCTGAGCGCCCGGGAGGTGGGCCTGGCACTGAAAATGGGATTCCTGAAGGGATCCCCGGGTCATACCATTGAGATTCTGCCCCTGGCCGACGGGGGGGAAGGAACGGTGGATGCCATCGTGGACATTACGCGGGGTAAGCGGATATCCCTGCAGGTGATGGATCCGCTGATGAGGGGGACCGAAGCCTTTTTCGGGGTCACGGGGGACGGTCGCACGGCCGTCATCGAGATGGCTGCAGCTTCGGGACTGGAGAAACTTGCTTCTTCCGAAAGGAATCCCTGGGTTACTTCTACGTACGGAACGGGACAGCTCATTGCAGCGGCCATGAACCTCGGGTGCAGGAGGATCCTGGTGGGGATCGGCGGAAGCGCCACCAACGATTGCGGTGCGGGCATGGCAGAGGCGCTCGGGGTGAAATTCCTGGATGGCCGTGGCCGTCCGGTGGGGAAGGGAGGCGGAGCGCTGGGCGGGGTGGACCGGATCGATGTGACCGGCCTGGATCCAAGGGTGGGCGAAACGGAATTCCTGGTCGCCTGCGATGTGACCAACAGGCTGACGGGACCGGAAGGAGCGTCTGCTGTCTATGGTCCCCAGAAAGGTGCGGATAAGCAGATGGTGCAGCAACTCGATGCAAACCTGCGGCATTTTGCGGGAAAGGTCCGGGAGGAGCTGGGAAAGGAGATCGAACAGGTGCCGGGAGCAGGAGCTGCCGGGGGACT
>DSEO01000106.1 GCA_011056635.1 Bacteroides sp. | reverse complement strand
GTACAGGAAGGACACTTCAAAATAGTGCCTGAAGGGATCGGTGACCCTGGTAAGCAGATGCAACGGCTCACCATATAAAACAGGAGGGATGTCCGGTCCCCCGAAAAACAGCGCTCCCCGGGATATGGCAAACAGCTCTTCGAACTGGTCACTGCACGAGTTGGTCACTGAAATGTGGTAAGGATCCAGCTTCCCTTTCACTTCTTTCAGGCTCACGTACTGGAGCCTGTGGTCCCGTATATAATCCGCTGCCTCACCATAGTCATAAGCTTCATCTTCGTGAAATACCCCGAGCAGGTGGTATCCCTCCAGGGGAAAGATCCCCTGGCCGATCAGCCGGTCCACCAGGTGGATATTGTCGGCAGTGGGATGGACCATCAGCAATGTATCCTGACCGGCGGTATCCAGCCGGGACAACAGCAGAATAACGGGGATAAAGACGCTGATCAGCAAGCAGTTCCGGGATCTCATAAGTGATTACTTTAACAGTGCGGAAAGTCTTTCCACGAACTGATTCAGGTTTTCGCGGGATTCCTCATCCAGTTTTTCAAATGTGACGTTGCCATTGTTCACTTCCTGAAGGAAATTGGAAGCGAGTACGGCCCTGGAAAAGTTATTGTCCTTCAAATATTCTGAATTCCTCACCGTTATGCCTTCCCTCACCTGCACCACATATTTTTTAAAGTCAATGGTGGAGAACATATCCTCCACATCCATATATTCATCCATCAGCACCATCTGTTTGCCCGCGAGATCGATCTTGTTATCGAAAAGATCCTTCCTCAGGGTTTCATGCACATTTCTTTCTTCTGCATTTCCAAAATTCAGAATGACGTATTCAAGACCCCATCCGATCAGGATATTGACCATCATGGACATGCTGTCAATGCCAGAGGCAGGCAGGAAATAGCATTCCTTCTCTGATCCGGTAAGTGCCACGATTGCCTTCAGGAAATAGTAGCTGGCAATATCTTTGACAATGACATTGTTGGATGATTTAATGATCTCCTGCTGACTGAGGCGGGCGCCCATCGTGGAATAGATGGGTGAGAGCGTATCGGCAGTGGCCGAACGGAGGGCGCGCGCACTGAAAACCACCGTTTCGCTTTTCATATCATCTTCAATGGCACGCTGCACGGCCAGGATCCTGTAAAGTTTGTTTACATCAATCAGGTGTGGCGAATGGGTGGTGTAAATGATCTGGATCTTTTCCCTGATATCATCGAATACCTTCAGCACATCTTCCTGGGCCCTGGCATGAAGGCTGACTCCGGGCTCGTCGATCAGAAGGACCTTGTTTTGCTGGCTCTTGTCCATGGCGGTGGCCTTCAGTTCAAGGAAAAATGAAAGGAACCATCTGACGCCACGGCTCCTTTGCTTGGGATAGAGCCGTTCCTGTTCATCCTTGATCCAGAATTCGATAAAAGGCTTTCCGCTTTTCTCAGGATTTGTATGGTCGTAATGGGACAGCTCAAAATTGATCTTGATCTTGTTGTTCTTACCCACATTCTGTCTCCAGAAATCCTGGAAATTCAGGGTGATCTCGCCATTCAGGTTTTCGATCTTCTGTTTCAGGATGCGGCTGGAAGGTTGCTGAAAGAAAGAGTACTCCAGTCCCGTGATGGTCAGGAAGTTTATGGCTGCCTTGTATCCTTCAGCCCGTTTGTTTGCACGAATGATATCTTCCAGTTCGATCCGGTTGGGGAGGAGGGAACCGAAATCCTCAAAAAGTTCAAAATCGGGCGTGATCTTGAATATCTCGTCCGCCAGTTCACGGGAACTGTAAAATTTATTTCTGGATTCGGTCTCTTTTTCAGCTGCTTTCAGGGCGCTGTCGAGGGTGATCCCGTCGAAAACAAATTCCATGGCAAGCAGCCGGGTATCATATTCCTGTTGCAGATGAACCACCTCCTCCTTCAATTGCTCGATATCCGTCCGTAATATTTCCTCTTTCATCTCAGCCGCGCGCTGTTCCTTCTCGGTGGGGTACATCCCCGTCATCTGCAGGATCTCCCTCAACTGCTCCTGGGCTTCTGCAAGTTCATTCTTTTTATCCGCGACCTGCTGAATGAGCTCATCCAGCCTGCCGCTCGCGTCCTTCTTTTCACCCAGGGCGGCAAGAATGTCCTGTTTCTCCTCCAGTTTTATTTTTTTCTGCTCCAGTGTTTTGTTCAATTTCTCCAGCATCTCCTCCTCCTGCTGCATTTCCTTTTTATACTGTTCCTTGTTGTCCCTGGAGGTAAATTTTCTCATGTTCCGCCTGAGTTCGTTTATTCTCAGTCTGACCGTTTCCACTTTCTCCCTGGTCCATTCGTGTTCGTCCTGCGCTTTTTTGGCGCTATTGCCCGCTTCCTCGATATCTGCGGCCAACTTTTCGAGGTTCCTGACCACCTTCATCTCCCGCTTTCTGATCTGGTCCCGGGTTTCGTCGTATATCTCCTGCAATTCTTCACCCATGGCCATGAATGAGTCCATGTCGTCTTCCCATTCCCGGATGATGGTCATGTTGTCCAAAGAAGCAATTAGTTTCTTCACTTCCGGATCGATCCTTTTGAGGTCAACCCTGTTTTCCAGTTCTTTCTGTTCGAATGAAAATCTGCAGCTTACTTTTGGCAGAGAAAGGTCGCTTCTCAGCATGTCCTCGATCAGAACTCCTTCATGAAAGGCCTTCAGCGCCTCCAGGATGGAGGTTTTTCCGGATTCATTCTGACCGATCAGGCTGGTGATATTGTCATGGGAAAGCTCCAGCCAGCCCGTATCAACCACCGATCTGAAATTCTGTATTCTGAAAGCAACAAGTTTCATCTTCCCTGTTTTAGACAAATTTAAATCCGAATATCAATATATCGTCCACCTGGGGCTCGTTCCCTTTCCATTGCACAATGACCCTTTCCAGTTCCTCCCGTTGCTTCTCCATGGATCTGTCGCTCAACCTGGTAAGCAGCTCTTTAAACGGACCGTATTTGAATTTTTTGTTCAGCGGACCGCCAAACTGATCTGCATACCCGTCTGAAAACAGGTAGATGAGGTCTCCCGGTTGCAGGCTCAGGCTGTGATTGGTGAATGAACATTCTTCTATCGCATTGATCCCCACGGGCATTTTATCGGGTTTGATCTCTGTAAGCACTTTGTCCCGGATGTGGTAGAGCGGATTATTAGCCCCTGAATACTGTAGCTCCGAGGTTTTTGGATTGAATACGCAGAGTGCCATATCGATGGCATCCTTGTTCTCTTCCTCGTGCCCGCGCTGGTGCAGTGCTTTCATGACCCTTTCGCGCAGTAGGTTCAAAATCCTGGCAGATTTACAGGGACCCCGGCTGCTCAGGATCTCGTTCAGAAACGACACACCCATGATGCTCATGAGCGCCCCGGGAACCCCGTGCCCGGTGCAGTCGCCAACGGCGGTGACAATGTATTCCTCCTTCCTGGAACAATAATAGAAATCTCCGCTGACAATGTCCCTTGGGATGTGCAGTACGAAATAATCCCTGAGGGTATTTTCCATGAACCTGTGATCCGGCAGGACCGCCCGTTGTATGAAACTGGCATACTTCAGACTGGAGACCAGCAGTCTGCGCTGTTCCAGCAAATTTTCCATGGTAAGCGCCTTTTCTTCCAGCAGCGGCAACTTCATCATAAAGAGCTATTACGGGTTCATTCTCAATCCCATGACCAGGATGTCATCAATCTGGCTGATCTCGCCCATCCAGTCAAGGAGTATCCTTTCCAGTCTGGCTCCCTGGTCCTTCAACGGGATATCCTGCAGATCCAGGATCAGCTTTTTAAAATTCCTGGACATGAATTTTTTCCCCTGGGGGCCTCCGAACTGATCCTGGAATCCATCCGAGAACATATACATGTTGTAACCTTCATCCGCCAGGGTGGTGGCGTTGAAAGGTATATGCTTCTCAGAGATCCCGATGGGCATCTGGTCGCCCCTGATCTGCAGAAGGATATGGGTCTCGCTCCGGATAGATCCCCTGGGCAGTTCAATTTCCTCCCCCTGACTGATCCCCGATCTTTCTTCCGGTTTCAGTTCCCTGACCAGGAAAATCGGATTGTAGGCTCCTGAGAACTGGATGGTCCGGTTCTTTTTGTCCAGGCAGACCATGGCCATGTCCATCCCGTCTTTGGTGGATTCCTGGATGCTCTTTCCCGACTGCTTCAGTGAAGTGATCACGTGTTCCCGCAGTGATTCCAGGATCCTGTCAGTTTGGGTGATTTCAGACTTGATCACGATCTCGTCCAGAAAAGTCATTCCCAGCATGCTCATAAAAGCTCCCGGGACCCCGTGCCCTGTACAGTCGGCCGCCACAATCAGCAATTTTTCATTTTTAGATGCCATCCAGTAAAAATCACCGCTGACAATATCCCTGGGCCTGAATAAGATAAAATGCTCAATATTCTGATCTTCCATCAGTTTATTGTGCGGCAGCAGGGCGCGCTGGATGCGGCTTGCATACTCAATGCTGTCTGTCAGCTCTTCCTTCTGTTTCCTGATCTCCGCGGTCCTTTCCTGGATGATCCCTTCCAGGCGGATATTTTCCTGT
>DSEO01000105.1 GCA_011056635.1 Bacteroides sp. | reverse complement strand
GATGTGATCGGGATCGAGGAAGTGATCATGATCGGTTATGGAACCCAGCGGAAAGTAACCGTCACGGGTTCCGTGGTCTCCACCGCCGGTGACGACATCGTAAAAACCCAGACCCCCGATGTGCTCAATTCCATGGTGGGTCAGCTGCCGGGTGTGATCATCAACTCAAGGACCGGCGAACCCGGTAAAGAGGATCCCTCGATATACATCAGGGGATTGGGTACCACCGGAAGCACCGAGCCACTGGTGATCATAGACGGGGTGGAAAGAGAAGGCCTCGGCCAGATCAACCCGAACGACATAGACCAGATATCGGTCCTCAAGGATGCCTCGGCCGCCATTTACGGGGCCCGTGCCGCCAATGGCGTGATCCTGGTGAATACAAAGCGGGGAAAGACAGGGAAACCGACCTTCAATTTCTCCTACAACCAGGGTTTTTCCCAGCCCACAAGAACCCCCATCATGGCCGATGCCTATACCTGGGCCATGGTTTACAATGAAATTGAGATCAATGAAGGCCGTGCTCCGGTATACTCCGAATCCGACCTGCAAAAATACCTGGAAGGAACCGATCCGGACTACCAGAGTACTGACTGGTACGATGTGATGACCCGGACAGCGCCCCAGCACAGGTTGAACCTTTCTGTGTCAGGTGGAGATGAAGTCCTGAATTACTATCTGTCACTGGGAGAACTGTCACAGCAGGGAAGCATCAACCATGGTTCCACCAATATCCAGCGGTACAATATACGATCCAATGTCTCGGCAAAAGTGGCCAGATGGCTTACTGTGAATTTTGACCTGGCAGGCCGGCTGGATGATAATCACTATCCCGGCAACCCGGATACCCGTGGTGTGTACAGCCATATATACCTTTATCACCCGGACTGGACCCTATTCTGGCCCGGCACGGAATATAAAAGACCGCTGCGTGATAACCAGAATATTATCAACTGGGTAAGCGATGATGGCGGGTACCAGGATGAGAAGTTCCGGGGACTCCAATCCAATCTGAATTTTACGCTGGATATTCCCTGGATCGAGGGCTTATCGGCCAAAGCAGGGATTTACTATGACGTTGGCTACAATTTCATTAAAACATGGGATCTGCCGACTTATGTGTACTATGATAACGGCGATGGTACGTACTCGGAAGGACTGAGCGGGGAAGGAGCTGCCCTTGCAGACCTGGGACAGGAATTCAATCAGAGTCACCGGGTAACTTTCAACTCCCAGATCGTCTACGACCGGAGTTTCGGGGATCATAACATCGGAGCCATGGCCGGTTATGAACAGATGGAGTATCATTACAACTTCATGACCGCCTTCCGGTCAGATTATCTTTCCACGGCACTTCCCCAGCTGTTCGCAGGAAGCAGCCAGAAAGACAAGCAGAGCAACGACGGTTCCGCATCCAGCATTTCCAGGGTCAACTATTTCGGAAGGGTCACCTATGACTATGCCCGCAAATACATGGCCCAGGCGATCTTCCGGTATGACGGATCACCCAACTTCCCGGAAAACAAAAGATGGGGTTTCTTCCCCGGTATTTCCGTTGGATGGAGGATCTCTGAGGAAGCGTTCATGGACAATCTGAATTTCCTGGATAACCTGAAGATCAGGGCCTCCTACGGGGAAATGGGGAATGACGCAGTGGATGCATTCCAGTACCTCACCGCTTACGAATACGGGAACAATTATGTAATCGGGGGTGCCGATGTGATCGGCCTGATACAGAGTGGTGTTCCCAATCCCAACATTACCTGGGAAGTGGCAAAGACCACCAATGTGGGCTTTGATGCAACACTGTGGCAGGGATTGCTGGGAATGGAATTTGACTATTTCATGTCGCACCGGTCCAATATCCTTACCAAGCGGACCGTGGTCATTCCCGATTATACCGGGCTGGTCCTTCCGGACGAGAACATCGGAGAAGTGGAGAACAAAGGACTTGAACTGCAGCTGACCCACCGCAATAGCGTGGGCAATCTCAGGTATTCCCTGTTTGGCAATTTCTCCTTCGCCAGGAACAAGGTGATTTTTGCGGACGAAGCGCCCGCGGCCGAGGAGTACCAGATGGCCACGGGACACCCCATCGGATCGGCACTGTATTATCAGGCAATCGGGATATACAGTGACCAGGAGGATGTGGAATCGCATGCCACCCTGGCAGGTGCCCGGCCCGGTGATATCAAATTCGAGGATGTGAACCAGGACGGCGTCATCAATTCGTTCGACAGGGTACGCATGGATCTGACAGAAACGCCGGAGATTGTATATGGATTTGGCGGATCGCTGGAATTTTCGGGCTTCGACATGTCCATCCTGTTCCAGGGACAGGACAATGCCCAGGTGTACCTGGGCGGTTATTTCCCGATCATGAGTTATTCGCTGGGAAATTTCACTGTATGGCGGGCCGAGGACCGGTGGTCACCGGATAATACGGATGGCACACAGCCCAGGGGATCTGTGGAAACCAGGAACAACAATTCCAATATGGAAAGCACGCACTGGCGCATGGATGCAGGTTTCCTCAGGCTGAAAAACCTGGAAATCGGTTACACGCTTCCCATGAATTTCAGCAACCGGATAGGCATCCAGAAGTTGCGTTTCTACGCCAGCGGATACAACCTGCTGATCTTATTTGATTCTATGAAGGAAATTGGATTTGATCCGGAAACGAACGATTACTGGTATTATCCGCAACAGCGTGTATTTAATCTTGGTATTAACCTGACCTTCTAACTTGAAAGATGATGAAAAAGATATTAATCATACCGATAGCACTGTTAACATTACTATCATGTAATGAAATACTGGAGATCACACCGGAGGATAAGTTGTCCGAAGTGGATGTCTGGAATGATCCCGCACTCACACGCGCTTTCATAAACGCCATTTATGAGCAGGCCTTCGAACAGGGACTTTACAGAGATACCCAGATCGGACACGCCACCGATGAACTGCACAGTATCAAGGGCGCAGTCTTTTACTATATCATACAGCGGGGCGAGCTCACTCCCGATAATGTGACCGGCCTGAATCAACAATTGAACAGCTGGTCGCTTTCGTATTCTCTTATCAGGGAGATCAATCTTTTCTTTGATAAAATCGAGGAAGCCCCCTTCGATGATGCAACGAAATCAGTGATGAAGGGGGAGATGAAATTTATCAATGCCTGGTTATATGCGAACCTCATCTGGAGATACGGAGGTGTTCCGATCATTACGGACCTCTTCGGGCTGGATGACGAAGACTATTCGGTAACCCGGGATTCTTATGATGACTGTATGGCGTTCGTAGTCAGTGAACTGAATGATGCCATCAATGCACTGCCTGACCAGAGGACCGGCGGAGAACTGGGCCTGGTATCGGCGGATGCTGCCAGGGCACTGAAAGCCAGGGTGCTGCTCTATGCAGCCAGTCCCCTGAACAACCCGGGCAATGACCGGGCCAGGTGGCAGGCTGCCTCCGATGCGGCGGAAGAACTGATCGATACGCGCTATTCCCTGCATGATGATTACCAGCAAACGTTCCTGGGCCACAACAGCGAAGTGATCTTTGCCAGGTATTTTACACAGGCCAATTCCCATGCGCTGAGTCTGCAGGTGGGAAGGAACGGTGACAACGGCTGGGGATCGGATTCCCCCACCCAGAACCTGGTGGACGACTATGAAATGATCAATGGAGAACTTCCCCTGGATGAATCGGGGAACGTGAACCCGGCCTCCGGTTACGATCCCCTGAATCCTTATGCGGACAGGGATCCCAGGTTTTACGCCTCCATCCTGCATGACGGGGCCATGTGGATGGGCAGGGAAACGGAAACCTTCGAGGACGGACTGGATTCCCGCACCGGACCGATCGCTTCCTGGAACGGATCCATGAGCGGGTATTACCTGAAAAAGTATGTCCAGGAGGAGATACCGCCGGTCGGAAGCTCCGTTGCAGCGACAACACCCTGGATCATGTTCCGGTATGCTGAGATCCTGTTAAATTATGCGGAAGCACAGTTTGAACTCGGAAACGAAGATCCTGCCAGGCAATACCTGAACATGGTCCGTAACAGGACGGGCGTGGAAATGCCGGAGGTGACCGCATCGGGAGAGGACCTCAGGAAGGCGATCCAGCATGAAAGAAGGATCGAGCTTGTATTCGAGGGGCACCGTTACTTTGATGTACGCAGATGGAAGATCGCGGATGTGACGGAGCCCAGGGACCTGATGGGTATAATGATCGTCAAGCAGGAGGATGGTTCCAAAACCTATGAACCCGAGCTTTTGATCCAGCGTTCCTGGGACGACAGGCTATACCTGCTTCCCGTACCCCAGGCCGAAATCGACCGGAGTAAGGGATCGCTTACCCAGAATCCGGGGTACTAGACATTTGTTTTTCTCAGCTGAGGGATGCACTTTCATCTTTCAATGCATCCCTCAGTTAACTTATTAAATCCAGACCGATGAACAAACAATTTGCCTGCATGTTCCTGGGCCTGCTGCTCTGTCATGCCCATTCCCTTTTTGCACAGGACCTGGAAGCCCGGACGGGGTCGTGGGGCGACCAGGGAAACGG
>DSEO01000104.1 GCA_011056635.1 Bacteroides sp. | reverse complement strand
TTGGCCGCACTGGAAACCTTGCGTTCCTCATCCCTGCTGGATACGGTCCATGAGAGTTCCGTACCGTCAAAATATACCCTGAATACACCTCCCCCGGGGAGAAACTCCGTGGGCTGTTCATCCGAATTATCCCAGTCAATCCCGCTCCCTGTGAGCAGATTATCCGGTCCCACCGGAATATGGACGGCCACATCATTATCATTCATGTATTCAAAATTGGCCACGTAGTAACCCGGGGCAATCTCACTGATACAATTCAGGACCGGTCTTACGGCACGGGTACCCGGGCCATAGGGATTGACATAAAGTAGCCCCGTTTCAATCACGAAGGTGTAGTTGTCGTTAACGGGTGTGGGGGTAACTGTATACGTACCTGCGGACTCATCCGAGGAAGCATCATAGGGAACTCCGTCGGGATCCCTTAAAACCGTATAACCATCGTTCCCCGTATCCCCGGAAACCCACCCCTGGTAATCAAAAACAATTTCGGGCAGCGGATCTCCCTCGTTGATATACAGGAAGGGATCCGCCGGCGTCACAATCATTTCCTTCGGCAAGATCGAAGCTGTGGTCACAGCTGTGGAATTGGCCAGGTAGTTCCACGCAGCGGATCCGTCCACCGAAATGCCCGTTACGGTCACAACTTTCCCCGCTCCCGCATTTTTATCTTCAAACAGCGAAGACGCGTAAGTGATATTCAGCTCATCTCCCGTCACCCGGTTATCTGACAATGTGACAAATGCTTCCGCGGTGCCATCATACTCCTTATCCTGGGCCTCGGCAGTGATCGTGAGATCAGCCTTTTCAATCGTCAGGGTCCCCAATCCGTACGAAACCTCAAAATTATTGAAGAGGCCGGTCCCCGATACGATCCAGTGTTTTCCGGCTGTTGTGCCGGTGATAAAACTCATGGGACTGAAGCTGAGATCCTGCGGAGGCGCCCCTACATCTGTGGCATCGAATACCAGAATGGTCCCGGAATTGCTTTGCTCATTGATGGTCGAGCTGTTCACCAGGGGAATCCCGTTGGCAAGGGGTTCCCCGTTCACCAGGGCCACGCCTCTCACAAGGGCCATGCCGTTTACAAGGGCGATGCCGTTCTCCACCGTGACATTTTCATAAATGACGGTTCCATCGGGAAGGGTGGTCCCGGCAGCTGTTTTCAGTGCCTGGCCGTCCATCCCTGTCAACCCGTTCACAAGCGCAACACCGCGAACATTGGGGATGCTCCCGTTGGCCAGTGCTGTTCCACTCGCCAGGAAATTCATGTTCTCCAGGTTGACCACATCCCCGCCCGTTCCTGCCTGGTTCACCAGGGCGATCCCGTTGACCAGGGCCACTCCCCTGCTTAATACAGAGCCGTTGACCAGGGCGACTCCCCTGACGAATGCCAGGCCGTTGACCAGGGCTATACCCTGGAGCACATTTCCTTCTTCCCTGACCTGGGCTACCTCACCGTCAGCCACCTCCACTTCCAGGTTCTCCACCGAAACCGTCCCGTTCACCAGGGCGATCCCGTTCACCAGTGCAAGTCCCCTGACATTCGGGATACCGTTTGTGACAGGAACCTGTAAACCATTTACCAGGGCGATGCCATCGGTGATCTGATCACTGTTCACCAGCGCGACCCCCCTCACAAGCGTAATACCGTTGACCAGGGCAATACCGCTGGTCTGAACAGGCTGACCATCAATGGTGGTGACACCGTTTTCGACGACTACCTCATGCCCGTTCACCAGGGCAATGCCGTTCACCAGGGCGATCCCATTTTCCACCGGGATCTTATCGGCCAGGGCGATGCCGTTCAATGCGGTTATGTAGCCCTCTTCAAAAGTGACCTCATCACCGTTTACCAGCGCGATCCCGTTGATTATCTCGGTCATGCCCACAAAGGGCAGGCCGTTCACCAGGGCGAGTCCATTGATCAGGGAAACCCCTTCTGTAACGGGTTCTCCGGCTACGTATACCATCGTGCCTGTTTCATCCGCCTCAACTTTCACTTCCACTCCGTTCACAAGGGCAAGCCCCCTGGACAGGGTAATCCCGTTGACCAGTGCAACTCCCCTTACAACAGGAATTCCGTTGACCAGTGCAACTCCGTTGACCAGTGCGATACTGTCGGTAAGGGCGTTTCTGTGTGCTGCTTCGACCTCGCTCAGGATTGTCTCCGGATCCTCCAGGACTACTCCCGATTCATCGATTTCGTAAATAAACCGGATCCCTTCAGCGGGTAATGCTTCCCCGTAGACGAGGTCCACATCCACCGGCGTGATCTTCAGGGGAAGCTTTTCCACTGTCAGACTCCCGTGGATGAACTCCAGGATGTATTTTTCCGTGATCGCCTGGTCCACCTCCCGGATCTCCCCGTCCAGCGCAGGATCCAGTCCAGGTACAATGATGTATTCACCGGCATCATACGTCGGAGCGGACGGCAGGGTAAAGGAGAGCCCGGACAATCTGTCCGCCTCCTGCTGAAGTACAACGCCGTCATTGACCGCCTCTTCGAGGGACAGGGTATCCTCCCCTGAGGTTACTACCAGGATGGTTGCAGAATAAGCGGGTGACACCTCCCCGAATTTCTTTGTAACACTGTTCGCCTGAATGAGGATGGTCTGCCTGATTGGATCTGAGAAATAGGCGGGCTCTGAAAATCCACCGTCCAGTCCGCTCGCGGAAATAGCAGGGGTGTATGCCTGTATGACAGGATTTCCGAGAAATCCCGGGTGTTCCACCCGGAGGGTCTGCTCATCCTCCAGGACGATGCCCTCTTCCATTGGTTCACCCCTGAAATAGACCTGTGTCTGGTCCGTGAAAAAATCCCCTTTCATGGTGAAAGATAGCGGTGTTAGCGTTTCCCCCGGCACTCCGTCATCGGGATCGGGTATCAGGTTTTCCACTACCGGTGCCGGATTGGCAAAGGTCAGAATGGCCCGGTCGGCCTGTATGAATCCGGAACCGGATACCGGGTCCGTTCCCGGCTCGTCCATGTCGATGGCTGAGTTCCGCATCAGGGCCCTGATATCTTCAGGATCCGGCAGATTGTCCGGGTCATATTTAAATTTTGCCTCCATGAGAAGCGCCGCAACAGCTGCCGCATGTGGTGAAGCCGCCGAGGTTCCGAAGAAATTGGGATATCCGTCCGGATCACCCTCCCAGTCCCCGTTCCCCAGGTCCACTGTGGTATTCACGCCATTGGGGGCGGTGATGTCCGGCTTATCCCTTACGATCCCGCCGACCGGGGTACCTCCCGTGGAGGAGAATGACATGATCACCGGTGCGTCATATTCGCCGGGACTGTACACAGGGTTCCGGTCATAACGGACAGCCCCAATTGCGATGGTCCCTGCAGCATTCGGGTGACCGACAATGGTGGATGTCCCCTGCCGGTATTCAAGCATCTCGAAAAGCGCACCTCCACGGAACAGGATGTATTTGAAAGAGACCGGAACATCCGGGCCTGCTGCCCTTGTCACCATGATGTTGGACATTACATTTTCACCTGACACGTAAAACGGAACCACCTCGATGGGAAAACCGCCGGGATTCACCCGGTTGAATCCCAGAAGCGCCGATCCGGTATTGTCGGTAAGAAAAATATCCAGGTCGGTGGAAGTCACGGCCTGTTCGGGATCAGTACCATCATCCCATTGAAGTACAAGTGTATAGGTCCCTTCACCCAGTGAGATGAGCTGGAATATATCGCCCCCGCCAAAATCGTGTGCCTCACCCGTGACGGATGGAGGAGAAGGGGCAGGATTAAACACTCCGGAATAGGAATAATCACCGAAATTGCCTGCGGAAGAAAAAAATGTGATCCCATCGCTTACAACCCTGTCGATGGCCCTGGAAATCACTCCATCACGGAAGAAGGGTTCCGTGATATATGTAATGTCATCCACGATGATATCACACCCGGCCGCCGCCAGGTCCCCGATTCCATCCGCCATGTCCTCTTCTCCCAGGTACCCTGTCCTGAATGCCAGTTCTGCACCCGGGGCTATATCATGCACGATCTGCAGCATGGCCCTCCCCTCGTCGGAAAGGGTCCCAAAACCAGGTATGATATCCTTGATGACGTGAACTTCTGATGCATATCCGTTCGGGTTGCCGGGACCGGGCAGATCGCCGTTCCCGATATCTTCCACAGCTTTTCCTTTTGAATCATAGCTGTTGGAGATCACCCCGATCTTATAACCAGATCCGTCCAGGTCAAAGCCCAGTCGCGCAAAATCGGACCTCATGGCCCTGTCGCCCTGGCTGTTTACCAATCCCGTCGCCGGCACGCTGAAGTTACCGATACCGGGATATACCGGCCGGGCATAGTTCAGGGGAGTAAGATCATTCAGCCAGAGGAGCGCGGAGATCTCAAACCAGCCCGTAGCACGGTGCAGGTCAGGATCCCCGGTCACCATTTCAAATCCCAGGCCGTTCAGGTTGTCGATCAAATCGGCATATTGCCCGGGGTGCGCCACTGTCTCAATGAATACCATCGTACCCCTGATCTGGAATATATCATCGGAAACACCCGTGAATCCGGCAGGATCCCGGCTGTAGGTTTCATAGAGTGAGGTAAG
>DSEO01000355.1 GCA_011056635.1 Bacteroides sp. | reverse complement strand
GAAGTCATCTTTACCAGCGGGACCACCGGATCCATCAACACGGTGGCGTTTTCTTTCGGTGAAAAATATATAAAAAAGGGGGATGAGGTCCTGATCACGGAAATGGAACACCACTCCAACCTGGTGCCCTGGCAGATGATGTGTGAACGGAAAGGAGCCAGGCTGAGGGTGATTCCCATGGACGACCGGGGAGAACTGGTCATGGGTTCCCTGGATCAGCTGATCACGGAAAAGACCAGGATCCTGGCCCTGGTGCATGCTTCCAACTCGCTGGGTACGGTGAATCCTGTGAAAGAGATCATTCAAATGGCGCATGCCCGGGATGTCCCGGTCCTGGTGGACGGAGCGCAGATGGTGCAGCACGGAGAAGTGGATGTGCGGGATCTGGATTGTGATTTTTATGTCTTTTCCGCCCATAAGATTTTTGGTCCAACCGGATCGGGCGTACTCTACGGAAAAGAAAAATGGCTTGAGGGACTGCCCCCTTACCAGGGTGGAGGCGACATGGTGGACCGGGTCACATTCAAAAGTACCACTTATAATGCGCTTCCATTTAAATTCGAAGCCGGAACGACCAATTACACGGGGGCCATCGGCATGGGCACCGCGCTGGAATATGTAAAATCATTGGGGATCAGCGAGATCAGAGAATACGAAGCGAACCTGATCCGCTTCATGCTTGAAAAGCTGGACGGCATCCCGGGACTGGCCCTTTTTGGCAGGGCCCGGCAGCGCATCTCGGTCTTCTCTTTTCTCCTGGATCAGACCCACCCCTATGATGCAGGGATGATCCTTGATAAGATGGGCATTGCGGTACGCACAGGAACGCACTGCACACAACCCGTGATGGATCATTTTGGGATCACGGGCACCATCAGGGCCTCCCTGGTTTTTTACAACACAGAGGAGGAAGTGGTCCGTTTTGCAGAAGGAGTGGAAAAAACCATGCAGATGCTTTCCTGAATCGGTACACAACAAAGTCAGTTCAATCCTTGTTAAAAGAATAAAGATGAACCTTCGCGACGTGCAGCGGGATATCGTGGATGAATTTTCAGTCTTTGAAGACTGGCTGGATAAGTATAATTATCTCATTGAACTGGGGAATGAGCTTCCCGACCTGGCTCCCGCGTACAAAACCGACGAGTACCTGATCAGGGGGTGCCAGTCCAGGGTCTGGCTGCATGCGGAGCTGAAGGACGGGAAAATTGCGTTCATGGCCGACAGCGATGCGGTCATTGTGAAAGGTATTGTGGCGCTGCTGGTCCGGGTAATGAGCGGCCGCACCCCCGATGAGATCCTGGAAGATGATCTTTTTTTCATCGATGAGATCGGGCTTCGACAGAACCTCTCGCCGACCCGTTCCAACGGATTGCTGGCCATGGTGAAAAAAATGCGCTTGTATGCGCTGGCCTACCAGGCAAAAGCGAACGATAAAACATCAAAGAAATGAGCGAATCAAAGGATTTTTTGGAGATTGAAGGGAAAATCGCCGAAGCGCTGAAGAAAGTATATGATCCCGAGATCCCTGTGAATATCTATGACCTGGGGCTCATCTACGAAATTGCATTTACGGAAGAAAAGGAGGCCCGGATCACCATGACCCTGACCGCCCCCAACTGCCCCGTGGTGGATATGCTGCTCATGGATGTGGAAAATGCAGTGGAAGCCATCGACGAGGTGGACAGGGTACACATCAACCTGGTTTTCGATCCTCCCTGGGATAGATCCATGCTGAGCGAGGAAGCCAAACTGGAGCTGGGGTTGATGTAGAAGGTTAGGGGTTAGGGGGTTAGGAGTTAGGGGTTAGGGATCTGTGAACCAATCACATGACGATAAGCAAAACGATCATAACCGATTCAGTTCAACACCGTTCCCGGATGATCAGGGAAGAAGCCCTGCGGCTGGGATTCACCGATTGCGGTTTTTCAAAGGCAGAGCCCCTGCATGAAGATGCGGAACGTCTCCGGCACTGGCTGGAGAAGGGCCACCACGCTGGTATGGAATACATGGCCGGTCATTTTGCGAAGCGGACCGACCCCACCCTGCTTGTGGAAGGAGCCAGAACGGTCATATCGCTTCTTGACAATTATTACACAAGCAGAAAACAGCAGGATCCGGAGGCGCCCGTGATTTCCAGATATGCCTTCGGCAGGGACTATCACTTTGTCATGAAGGACAAGATGAAACAGCTCTTCGATTTCATTGCAGGGCAGTTCGGTGAGGTCCGCGGCAGGATCTTCGTGGATTCAGCCCCTGTCCTGGAGCGGGCGTGGGCCAGGAATGCCGGGCTTGGCTGGATCGGAAAGAACTCCTGCCTGATCTCCCCGATGGCGGGATCCTTCGTATTTATCGGCGAGATCGTCCTGGACCTGGAACTGGATGAAACCCGGGTACCGGTCCATGACCACTGCGGAAACTGTACCCGCTGCATAGACGCCTGTCCCACCGGTGCGATCCTGCCTGACAGGACAATCAACGCCGGCCGGTGCATCTCTTACCAGACCATAGAGAACAGGGGAGAAATACCCCAGGAACTGAAGGGGAAGTTTGTCAGCCGGGTATTCGGATGCGACATCTGTCAGGATGTATGTCCCTGGAACCGGCGGGCAAGGGAACATCATGAATCCGGATTTGAGCCGGTCCCCGGTCTCCTGGAAATGACCCGGCAGGAATGGTACAACCTGGATCGCAGCAAATATGAGAGGTTCTTTGCCCGATCAGCTGTTCAGCGGGCGAGTCTCGAAAAGCTGAAAGACAATCTTTCGTTTATTCTGTAACATCTTTCCTTTTCGTCCGTCCTATAATCAGCATACCAAACTGGACGAACATGAAAAAATTAGCCCTGATAACGCTGATCATAGCACTCAGTATACCCGCATTTTCCCAGCCCATGGGCCTTGACAGGCTTTTTTACACGTACCGGGGCGAAGAGGGGGTCGTTTCCCTGCGCATCCCGGGATTTCTTCTGAGGATCGCCGGATCCATCGCTGACCTGGACCGGGAGGAACGGCAGCTGATCAGGTCCCTGCGGTCGGTTACCGTGCTCACCATCGAGGACAATACACTTTACCAGGATGTCAACTTCACCCGTGAGCTGGATGTGAACCGCCTGGGGAAAGGATACCATCTGCTGATGGAGGTGCACGACGGCAGTGAAGATGTGGTGATCGCAGCCCGCGAGAAGAATGGGAAGATCCGGGATCTGATCGTGCTTGTGGGAGGAACCGACAATGTACTGGTTCATGTACGCGGCCGGATGAACAGTGACCTGCTGGAATCACTGGCCGGGGTTACGGGTATCGAAGAGCTTCAGCTGACCAGCCGCATCTGACGCCAACCGCCCGTTTTCTCCCGGATCGCATCCGCCATTTATTCTTCCGTAGCGAACACCGTTACCATGATGTTCCGCCTCTGGCGCGGACCGTCGAACTCACAGAAGAAAATATTCTGCCAGGTGGACAATCCCATTTTCCCGTCCACGATGGGGATGGTCTCCTGCGGTCCGACAATTCCCGCCTTCAGGTGGGCGTCCCCGTTGTTGTCCTGGTGATCGTGCTCCCAGACCCCGGAAGGGATCAGTTTTTTAAGCAGGTTGATCACATCGGCCTGCACCGATTCGTCCCAGTTCTCCTGGATCATGATGGCTGCCGTTGCTCCTTGGGCATAGACATTGACCAGGCCGGTCTTTACGCCACTTTCAGCCACGATGGCTTCCACCTGCCGGGTGATGTCGTACAGGCCGTTTTGGGCGGGTGTGGATATTTGGATGGTTTGTTGCATGGTAAACATTCTCAGTGCAATGAGACTCAATAGCTGATACCTAATTGTCCAGCTACCAGCCTTAAGGATTTATCTCTGGTCCAAATAGGGACATGATGTATCAAAGCTGATGCAAGTAAATGAATATCTATAAATCCCAATCCTCTGCCAAACAGCTTCCTGTCTTCAATCAGAATGAATACTTCTTCATCCAGCACCTGATCAATACTACGAAGTGTCCTGAGAAGTGAAAGAACTTCTTTTCGATTTCTAAAATTACCACAGCTCAATTCACCAAGAATAAAAGGGTGGATGCAAACCTGGTTCGAAAGTAATAATTCTTTTAATGTCTCATCTGAATGATGAAAGTGATCAACCCACACAGATGTATCCACCAATATCATTCCGTGTTGGATTTTCTCCTGGGAATGTTTTTTAGTTGCTTTTCACTTCCTCCTAAGGCTGCAAGCCGTTTCGCACTCTCCTGTTCTATCAAAGCTTCCAAACCCCTTCTTACCAAGGCTGTTTTTTCCGATATTCCTGTAAGCTTTGAGGCTCTTTTAAGAATTTGATCGTCTATGTTCAATGTTGTTTTCATGCTCGCAAGATATACAAATTATATGTATTTGTCAATACATAATAGAAATATCAAGCAAACACTTTTCTGTATCAAAAGTTGTGGGCGGGGGTATTAATCTGTATCGTTCTTTGCATCCTCTTTACCTAAGAGTTTTCTCAGTTCCTCCAGATCCGCCTCGTCTTTTTTACGTCCTGTTGAAGATTTATTTTTGAATAGGTCCTCAACTGAGATTACAGGAATACGAAGATTGTCTT
>DSEO01000107.1 GCA_011056635.1 Bacteroides sp. | reverse complement strand
CTGGAAACCCATCCATGAGAAGGTGGTGGCGGAAGATCCGGATTTCAGGAAGAATACCGATTTCTGGAGGGATATGTTCAATGTCCTGGTGGGGATCATCGCCCAGACGGCCCTGGTGATCTTTCCCATCTACATCGTGCTGAAGCAGATGGTGCCACTCTATATATCCCTGGGGATCATCGTGGTGTGCTTTATCATTATGAAAAAGACCTGGTGGGACAGGCTGCCGGATGATAAACCGACACATGTGCCCGCGGGTGAACCGTAATCTGCACGAACCGGTTACTGCGAATGGATACAAAAATGCTCGGCGAGTTCAGGGAAGAACTGGAAATGGAACTGAAGGGGAACATCCTGCCTTTCTGGATGACCCATTCACCCGACCGTGAACACGGGGGCTTTGCCGGCTATATCTCGCACACGAATTGTGTTGACCCAAAGGCGAACAAGGGGATCGTAATGCATGCCAGGGTCCTGTGGACTTTTTCCGCGGCATACAGGAAGTATGCAGACAAAGCATTCCTGCAGATGGCCACGCGGGCATATGACTATATACGGGATTATTTCACGGACCGGAAGTCCGGCGGCGTTTTCTGGGAGCTGGATTACAGGGGAAAGCCGGTGACCACCCGCAAGCAGGTTTATGCCATGGCATTCACAATTTACGCCATGGCGGAATACTGGCAGGCATGCGGGGAGACGGAGGCGCTGGACGCGGCCGTCAGGCTCTTCTTGGAGACAGAGGAACATGCGCTGGACCGGCAGCGGAACGGGTACACGGAGGCTCTTTCCAGGGAATGGGAAGCGGTGGCCGATGTCCGCCTCAGCGAGAAGGATGCCAATGAGCGGAAGACCATGAACACCCACCTCCATGTCCTGGAAGCATACACGCACCTTTTCAGGGTGTGGAAGGATCCGGCGCTGAAGCAGGCGTTGAACAATGTAATCAACCTCTTCCTGGAAAAATTCATTGACCCGGTCACCTGGCACCTGCATCTCTTTTTTGATGACGACTGGAACCTCAAATCGGACCTGATCTCCTTCGGACACGATATCGAATGTTCCTGGCTGCTTGATGAAGCAGCCGCAGTGCTCGGGGAAAAAGAACTGTCGGAACGATGCGGTGCGATCGCGGTAAACATGGCCAGGGAGAATTTCGGGGGACTGGACGATGAACACGGACTGATCTATGAATTGTTCCCCGGGGAGAACAGGGTGGACGGCGACAGGCACTGGTGGCCCCAGGCCGAAGCCCTGGTGGGCTACTTCAATGCATTCCAGCTGTCGGGGGACGAAGAATTTTTTCACAGGTCCCTCGGGATCTGGAGGTTCATCAAAGAAAAGATCATCGACCACACCTACGGCGAGTGGCTCTGGGGAGTGAAAAGCAACGGGTTGCCGGACACCGGAAGGGAAAAGGCCGGTTTCTGGAAATGTCCGTACCACAACAGCCGGGCCTGCCTGGAGGTGATGAAAAGGATCGATGAATTGCCGGACCGGGCAATCCACGATACTGAATGATCGTAACATGGACTGAAAAAAATCAAAATAACTGCCTTATGAAACACGCAATCGCCCTCATCGGGGAGCCGGCGGCGTCTTTTTGTTCGAATGAACCTCCCCGCAGTTGGAACAGGCATGAAAAAACATGCTGCGCACATAAAAATTCAGATGGATGAAAGACAATCTATTCCGGGAACGTGTTGAGCGGATCAGGAAGGAACATGAAGCCCTGCTGTCAGGGGAAAACGAGAAACTCTTCAGTGTGAACGGGATCTTTGAAAGGTACCGCCATCCGGTGCTCACCAGGGACCATGTACCGCTGGAATGGCGATTTGATTTCAATCCGGGGACCAATCCCCGCTTCCTGGAAAGGAACGGGTTCAATGCCACCTTCAATGCCGGGGCCATCAAATGGAACGGGAAATACCTGCTGGTGGTGCGGACCGAGGGAAATGACCGGAAATCGTTCTTTGCGGTGGCCGAGAGTCCCAGCGGGGTGGACCGGTTCAGGTTCCGGGAGCGGCCCGTCACCATGCCCGAAACCGGTGAACCCGATACCAATGTGTATGATATGCGGCTCACCGCACACGAAGACGGATATATCTACGGGGTGTTCTGCACGGAAAGGAAGGACCCGGATGCCCCTCCCGGCGATACCAGCAGTGCGGTGGCCGCGGCGGGGATCGCGCGGACCAGGGACCTGGTGGAGTGGGAACGGCTGCCGGACCTTCTGACCTGCGGGGGACAGCAGCGGAACGTGGTGCTCCATCCCGAGTTCATCCGGGGCAAATATGCCTTTTACACCCGTCCCCAGGACGGATTCATCGAAACGGGAAAAGGGGGAGGCATTGCCTTCGGCCTGTCCGACTCCATCGAAAATGCCCGGGTGAAGGAGGAGAAGATCATGGATCCCAAGACCTACCATACGATTTACGAGGTAAAGAACGGACAGGGTCCCCCTCCCCTCAAAACACCGCACGGCTGGCTGAATCTGGCACACGGTGTGCGCAATACGGCAGCCGGGCTCCGGTATACGCTGTACATGTTCATGACCACCCCGGATGATCCCTCCCGCGTGATCCGCCGTCCCCACGGACATTTCATGGGCCCCCTGCAGCAGGAGCGGGTGGGCGATGTCTCTAACGTCCTCTTCTGTAACGGGTGGATCGCCGATGAGGACGGGACCGTATACATCTATTATGCCTCCTCCGATACCCGCATGCATGTGGCCACATCTTCCATCGACCGGCTGGTGGACTACTGCCTGAACTCACCGGAGGACGGCCTGAGGTCGGCCGCATCGGTTCAGACCATTAACCGGCTCATTGACAGGAATAAAAAATATCTTGACGGGCAGCAGTGAGCCTGCAGGTCAGGCTCCCATCAATACTTTCACCTCCTGGATGCTCCCCGCTGCGCACAGGGGAAGCGTGGTACCCGGGAGCTTTTCGCCGTGCAGCCGGATCTCTTTGACTCCCCTGGATACATGCTCCGGGTTGAAGACCTCGATCCGGTAGGTGGCCCCCCGGAATTTCCGGATCACCCTGAATCCGTCCCATTCCCGCGGGATCACAGGATCGATCCGGAGGCCGTCATAGCCGGTCCGGATACCCAGTATATACTGCGTGATGGCATAATAATTCCAGGCGGCCGTACCGGTTAGCCAGCTGTTCTTGGCCTCTCCCGGAGTGTGGGCATCCTTCCCGGCGATCATCTGGGCATATACGTAGGGTTCCGTTTTGTGAAGGTCGCTGATCTCCTCCAGGTAGGGGGGACAGATCTTGCGGAAGTATTCCCATGCTGCGTCACCGTTGCCCAGCATGGTCTCCGCGATCATGATCCACGGATTGTTGTGGCAGAATACCCCGGCATTCTCCTTGTATCCCTCAGGATAGGAGCTGATCTCACCGTATTTCAGGATGTATTTGGTAAATGCAGGATTGTTCAGGACAATACCGAAGGGACAGTCCAGCCGCTCTTTCACCGAATCCAGCGCTCTCCGCGCGCGGCCGTCTTCAATCCCCATACCCGCCATGACGCACATACCCTGGGATTCGATAAAGATCTTTCCCTCCTCGCATTCCCTGCTTCCCACTTTTTCTCCGAAATGGTCATAGGCCCTGACAAACCAGTCGCCGTCCCATCCGTGCGCATCCACAGCCTTTCTCATTTCCTCCAGGTGCCCTGCGGCGCTGTTTGCTTCCTCCTCCAGTCCCAGTCTCCGGCAGAGCTGCTCGAAAACCCCGCCGTACAGAACAAAAAGTCCGGCTATGAATACCGATTCGGCTACACCTCCTTCCCTGTTCTCCGTGGTCTGGAAAGATTCCCCGGGCGTGTCGGAGAAACAGTTCAGGTTCAGGCAGTCGTTCCAGTCGGCCCGCCCGATCAGCGGAAGTTTATGCGGACCCAGGTGATGGACCACGTGGTAAAAGGACCGTTTCAGGTGTTCGAACAGGCTGGCACGGTTGGTTTCGTCGTTATCGAATGGGACCAGTTCCTCCAGTATCTGCCAGTCGCCCGTCTCCCTGATATATTCATCAACGGCCAGGATCAGCCAGAGCGGATCGTCATTGAAATTACTGCCCACAGCATCATTCCCTTTCTTGGTCAGCGGCTGGTACTGGTGGTAGGCTCCCCCGTCCCCGAACTGGGTGGAAGCGATGTCGATGATCCGCTGCCTGGCGCGATCGGGGACCTGGTGCACAAACCCGATGAGATCCTGGTTGGAATCCCGGAAACCCATGCCACGTCCGATACCCGATTCGAAAAAGGAGGCGCTGCGGCTGAAATTGAAGGTGATCATGCACTGGTACTGATTCCAGATATTCACTGACCGGTTCAGCTTTTCATCCGGATGCTCCAGTCTGTATACCGAAAGCAGTTCATCCCAGAATGCTGCCAGTTCCCGGAAAGCCCGGTCCACATCCTCCGGGCTGCGGAACTTTCCGATCA
Organism: Bacteroides sp.; assembly: GCA_011056635.1. Classification (GTDB taxonomy): domain Bacteria; phylum Bacteroidota; class Bacteroidia; order Bacteroidales. The sequence goes on along the minus strand of DSEO01000107.1, from coordinate 198 downwards.
TCGCTTCCGCAGGCTTTTTATTGATGACCTGGTGCGATGCGAACTTTTCATCCACCGGCACCTCCACGTATCCCAGGACGAATACGAACTTTTTTTCTTCTCCCGGCTGAAGTTCCACCTTCAGGTGGTGGGAGGCAGCGGGCGACCAGCCATGGGCATGGGAATTGCGCGACCGGCACTCCATGACCGCATCGGGCG
>DSEO01000206.1 GCA_011056635.1 Bacteroides sp. | reverse complement strand
TTCAGCCTCCCCCAGGGAATCTACCGGCTGCATTTTTCCGCACCCGGACATAATCCGCTGGTCACGCCCCTGGATATCACGGCCTATACGGACAAGCAGGGGATCCGGCTGCCCGGTGAAATTTCGCTGCAGCCCGAAGTGAAAGAGCCCCTGGTATTCGAAGGAGCGGAAAGCCGCATCCAGCTGAGAGATTCGGTATACGCGGGCCGGGCCGGAGAGACCATCGCGGTGCCGATGAGACTGCAGCGGGGAAGCACCCTGATCTCACGTATCTACTATGATTCGGTGCTGGTCAGTGCCGACACCACCGAGGTGGACAGGAGAAGGATGATCCTGGAATTTGAGCCCCTGCCGGGCAGCAGCCGGGTGGAACTTGAAATGACCGATCCATACGGGAACATCCACAGGAACGGTTTCATCCTGCGGGGGACGGAACCGGGACCTTCGGAAGGCAGGACCGGCGGGACGGGGACCGAACCGTCCGGAGCCTCGGATGAAGCGGGGGTTCGGGCTTCGGATGAATCGGGGGTTCGGGCTTCGGATGCTGCCGGGAGTGGCACCGACAATGCCGAAGCCGCAACAGAGGCGGGTGCCGGAGAAGACACCAGCGAAGTGACATCCGGGGAACAGGCACCCCCGGCCGGGGAGCGACAGGATGCAGTCCGGGATGAGACTGCAGCGGGAGAAAAACCCGGCGGAAACAACCCGTGGCCGGCAATCCTCTGGATCCTGGGTGGTGCAATCCTGATCCTGATCCTGATCCTCTGGCGGAGGAGTCGCAGGGACTGATTTTTTATTGTGCTGTCGATTAAATTTTTAAATTTGTAATATTCACACCTAAACGGCTCTGAAATGAAAACAGCTTTCCTAATACTGTCCGTTTTAATGATGACCTACTTTTCACCGGGACAGACCGTGAAGGAAGACTTTAACGATGCCGAGTTCTTCCTTGCCCAGGAGGAGTATGAAGAAGCCCTGTATATCTACCAGAAAGTTTACGAGAACGGGTACCGGGACAATGCCAACGTTAATTACCGCATTGGTATCTGTCTCCTCGAGATCCAGGGAAGAAAAACTGAGGCAATCCCTTACCTGGAAAAGGCGGTGGAATCCATCTCCGAGCGTTACAAAGGCGGGTCCCTCAAAGAAGTGAATGCTCCGCCGGATGCCTTGCTATACCTGGGGAACGCTTACAGGATCAATCAAGAATTTGAAAAGGCCTGCGAGATGTACACCCAATACCTGGGATATTTGGAAGGCAGGGATAACATTCTGAAAACATACACAGAACAGGAAATGGCATCCTGCCAGCATGCAAGGGAAGCACTGGCAAATCCCGTGAATTATACCACCGGGAACCTGGGTCAGCTCAAGGACGTCCACAGCAACAGGTACAATGTGGTGGTCTCCGATGATCAGCAGACCATGGCATTCATGGGAAAAAATCCCTTTTACAACGGCGTGTACGTCTCTGTAAAAAACCAGGAAGGATTATGGGACACCCCGCTGAACATCACCCCATCCATCCAGTCCGACGGCAACATGGATGTGGTCTCCATTGCAGCTGACGGGAAGATCCTCCTGCTGGCAGTCCATGACGAATTCGACAGCAACATCTATACCTCCGAATATGCCAACGGACGCTGGAACAACGCGAAAAGCCTGGGGAGCCCCATCAACACCAGGTATTACGAATCCCATGCCGACTTCAGTCCCGACGGGAAATCCATCTACTTCACCAGCAACCGGAAGGAATCCCTGGGCGGTACCGATATTTTCAGGAGCGACCTGCAGGAGGATCAGTCCTGGAGCAATCCCGTCAACCTGGGTCCCACCATCAATACCCAGCTGAATGAAGAATCCCCGTTTGTAAGTCCGGATGGTTCCAGGCTCTGGTTCAGCTCCCAGGGACATTCCTCCATCGGCGGGTTCGATCTCTTCTATTCCGAACTTCAACCCGATGGCAACTGGGGTACACCAGTGAACCCAGGTTATCCGCTGAATACCACCGATGATGATTATGCATTTTCTCCCCTCCATAAGGAGGTGGGGGGTGTCCAGCAGGTCTACGCAAAAGGAAATGCATCCCAGCGCGACATATACTTTTTCGAACTGATCGGACAGGAAGAACAACCCGTGGCAGTATCCTTCGATAAAGGAATGGAAGCACTGGCAGAAGAGTTGGCCGGAGAGGTATCTGAAGAGATGGAAGAAGTAGCGGAAGAGCTGGAAGAAGTGGCAGAAGAGCTGGAAGAAGTGGCGGAGGAGGCCGTGGAGGAAGCTGTGGAGGAGGCTGTGGAAGAAGTCGCCGAACCCCTGGCCAAACACCAGATCAGGCCCGTATTCTTCGCATTTGACAGTTATGCCCTTTCCCCGGAAAGCAAAGTGAAGCTGGACAACCTGGCGGAAATCATGAATGATTATCCGGAAGTCAAAATCGATGTGATCGGACATACCGATGCGGTGGGCACCTATGAATACAACCAGGCGCTTTCTGAAAACCGTGCAAGTGCGGTGATCAGTTACCTGGTGTCCAAGGGAATTTCAAAGGACCGCCTGACAAAGGCAGGAATGAGCGAGAGTCAGCCCGTGGCACGGAACCGGACCCCGGATAACCGGGATGCACCCGAAGGAAGGAAGTTCAACAGGAGGGTCCAGTTCACGGTCACGCTGGCCGAGGACGTGATCATCGAAATGGAGCAGATCCAGGTACCCGACCACCTGAAAATAAACTGAGCCCGTTGCAGATGAAAAGATTGTTTGCAGTTATTGTCCTGATCTGTGCCGCGTTCATGCCTTCGGCCGCGCAGGATGAACCGGCCGAGGAGTTGTTTTATGACGCGGATTTTTTCTATACCCAGGAGGAGGATTATGAGGAGGCGGCCTATCTGTTCAGGCAGCTGCTCCGGAAGGAACCCGACAATGCCCACGCAAAATTCCTGCTGGGCATGTGTTACCTGAACATACTGGGAGAGGAGCACCTGGCCATCCCTTATTTCCAGGAGGCTTCGGAAAAGATCAGCCTGAATTTCAGGGCGAATCGATACACGGAGAAAAATGCCCCGCACCATACCTGGTTCTACCTGGGAGAAGCTTACCGGATCAACAACCAGCTGGATGAGGCGCTGGAAGCACTGGATGAGTTCCAGTCCCTGAAGGAATTCGAGAAAAAATACAACCTGCGCATCACCGAAGAAGCCCGCGGTGCAATCGAAAGGGCAAAGATCATCAAGGACGCTCCCCTGGAGGTACGGATGCACCTTTACGAGGAACCCATCAATACCACCCGGAACGACTACAGCGGGGTGATCTCAGGCAATGAGGAGATGATGGTCTGGGTGAGGAGCCAGGCCTTCTACGAAGCCGTGATGATGTCCACGAAAGTGAACGGGGAATGGACCGTACCCATCAACATCACCCCCCAGCTCCGGTCAGACGGGGACCTGTTCCCCACCGGCCTCTCCATGGACGGAACCACCCTGCTGCTTGTGAAACGGCGCAGGAGCGGATCGGATATCTGGTACAGCCAGTACGACGGATTGATCTGGAGCCCGGCGGTGCCGCTGCACGGAGAGGTGAACAGCCGGTGGGTGGAGGACCACGCCTCCTTCAATCCCGAAGGGAACAGGATCTATTTCAGCAGCGACCGGCGCGGATCGGTGGGGGGCCTGGACATCTATTATTCCAGACTGCAGCCTGACGGGAGTTGGGGCAAGCCGGTGAACATGGGAAAAGAAATCAATACGGAAAAGGACGAGACCTCGGCCTATGTCTCTCCCGACAAAAGCAGGTTCATCTTCAGCTCCAGGGACCATTTCACCATGGGAGGTTACGATATCTTCCGCTGTGAACGGCAGGAGGACGGAAGCCTGGGCAAGCCGGTCAACATAGGCTTTCCCATCAATACGACCGGCGATAACACGTTTTATGTCCCCCTCGGTGACGGCATGAGCGGTATCTACAGCAGGTACAGCGTGGACGGGCTGGGGGGACAGGACCTGTGGTTTGTGCAGATCGTTCCCGAAAACGGGGTGATCCGCACCACACTGCCTGTCACCGGTATTCCCGGGGGACTGAGCCACAGGGATTTTACCATCGTTGTGGTGGATGAACAGACCGGGGAGGAGATCGAGGTCCACTACGATGCCGGGAGGGACACATTCCAGGTGCAGTCCGGCGCAGATAAGAACTACCGGGTTACGCCCTACAAACAGCAATGACCGGGAACCTGCTGGCCAATAGGAAAATCTCCCTCAGGGCCCTGGAGCCGGAGGATCTGGAGATCCTGTACCGGTGGGAGAACGATACCGGCCTCTGGCACCTTTCCAATACGCTGGTCCCCTACTCAAGGTTCCTGCTGAAAGAGTACCTGGAACATTCCCGCAAGGACATCTTCGAGCTGAAACAGCTGCGGCTGATCATTGAACTGAATGAGGACCGGCGGCCGTTGGGGGCCATCGACCTGTTCGATTTCGATCCGTTCCACAGAAGGGCGGGGGTCGGGATCCTCATCGCTGAAAAATCGGACCGCAAACAGGGATATGCCCGCGAAGCGCTGGAGACATTGAAAGAATATTCCTTCCGGGTGCTCAAACTGCACCAGCTCTACTGCAACATCGGCTCCGGCAACCCGGAGAGCCTGAATCTTTTCAAAGCCGCCGGTTTCCGGGTGGC
>DSEO01000205.1 GCA_011056635.1 Bacteroides sp. | reverse complement strand
GTAGCGGGGGCAGGACTTGAACCTGCGACCTTTGGGTTATGAGCCCAACGAGCTACCAACTGCTCCACCCCGCAATGTTTCGGGTGCAAATATAATGGTTATCGGTCGATTCTCAAAATCCTTACAGGGATTTAATCGGAAAGGATGGTGAGAAGCTGCCTGTAACCGGGATCCTCGGGGTAGTACTCCACCAGTTTGAGGGCATATTCCAGGGCCCGGTCGCCATTGCCGCTCTCCATGGAAATGGTGGCCAGGCTGTAAAGGATGTTGCGGTCGTAAGGGTGCCTGTCAAGGGCATTTCCCAGTACCTCCAGGGCCTCACCGGGTTTCCCCTGTGAATTGAGGCCGATGGCATAGACATAGCTGTACTGCGGATCGCCCGGGTCAAGGCGGGCGGCCTGTTCCAGATGCGTGAGCGCCCCGTCGTTTTCTCCCTGTCTCACCTTCAGCAGTCCCAGGGAATAGTGGATGGGAGCCAGATCGGGGTATTTTTCCAGGGCACTTTTCAGTACAGCTTCCCCCTCATCGTCGCGGTCCATCCTCCTGTACAGATCGGCCAGGTTGATGTAGGGTGCCACCAGTGCCGGTTCGATTTCAATGGCCTCCCTGTATGAGGCTTCGGCCTTCTCCAGCTGTCCCGCATTCAGGTACAGGTTCCCGAAATTGAGGTGGGTGGAAGGGTGGTCGGCGTTGATCATCAGGGAAACGTTGTACTCCTCCAGGACACTTTTCAGCCTTTCGCGGGATGCGGGGGGGATCATCTGGCGGGGGACTGCCGTCAGGGCGTTGGCGGCCATGAGCCTGACCAGGAGGACGGAATCCCTGAGCCGGGGGACGGCGATATCCCGGATAACCTCCGGTTCCCTGTACTGGGCCACGGTCATCACGGCATGACGGATCAGGGGATCGCTGTCTGTGCTGATCCGCAGCAGCAGATCCGTGGCGGATGCTTCCGGGTAATTACCCAGGAGCGATATTGCAGTAGCCCTGACCATGGGGGGCTGTGCACGGTCGCCCGCAAGCCTGATCAGGCTTTCCCCGGCTTCCGGATGGCGATTGCGGCCGGCCCAGAATGTTTCCCCGTAGTGTTCCTCGTCCAGCAGGTCCTGCCCGTACCATTCCCTGAGGTACTGCGTGGCCCATCTGGTGGATTTGTCGTCGTGGCACTGGTTGCATGCATTGGGTGTCCCCAGCCTGTCAGAAAGGTCCGGCCTGGGAATGCGGATGCTGTGGTCGCGGCGGGGATCCAGCACCATGTAGGTGCGCTCGTGCATGTGGCATTCGAAGCAGCTGGCCCCTTCACCGGCCGGGTCATGGAAGTGGTGCTCCCTGCCTGCGTATTCGGAGGCCATGTGGCAGCGGTAGCAAAGGGCGTTCCCCTGGACAAAGACCTTCCCGCTGTGGGGTTCATGACAATCCTTGCATACCACGCCGGCCATGTACATTTTGCTCTGGAGGAAGGAGCCGTACACATAGACCTCCTCCAGGATCTGTCCGTCTGCGAAATAGAGATCTTCTTCCAGCAGGGAAGGCCAGTGGGTGTTCAGCAGGGAACCGCCATGGTAATAATCTTCCGTGATCACCGCCCTCCGGGAATGGCAGCGGGAGCACATCTGCACAAGTTCGTCCGACCGGCGGGGGACAGATCTCCGCGCGGTGACCGAATCCGGATCGAAAACCCAGGTGGCATTGTCGGTATCCTTCAGCCGGATCACAAGGCCCATGTCGGGGATTATATCCGGACTGCTGCCTGCTTCCACCCGCTCCGCCCAGTCGATATGCCGGGAGCCCGGACCGTGGCATGCTTCGCAGGAGACATCGATCTCCGACCAGGTGGTATGGTAGCTTTTGCGTTTGTGGGAGTAATTCTTCTTCACATGGGTGGAGTGGCATTCTGCACACATGTAGTTCCAGTTCTGGGTCACCCGTGTCCAGTAAAGCAGGTCGTCCGGGGGGATCCTTTCGTCCTGGTAGATGTGGAACCAGCGCTGTCCGCCCTCCTCAGCCGGACGCGTATCCCAGCAGATGGGAAGGCACTGGTACCTTCCCCCGGGGAAGGCCACCAGGTATTGCTGGAGGGGCCGGATAGCAAATACATGGGAGATCTCAAAATCATCCATTTCGCCATCGGGACCTTCCGTGTGTACATAATACCTGCCGCCGGAGGTGTAGAACCTGGAGGTCACCCCCAGGTGGGTGAAGGTGACATCGTTGAAGTTTCCCAGCACGGTCTCCGCGGTGGCGGTATCCATGGCCATGTCGTGGTCCGATCCCAGGAAAAGATTGTATTCCTTTTCATGGCAATCCCTGCAGCTTTCCCTGCCGCAATATTCGGCCTGCAGCTCCTTGCCGGAAGTGACTGCTCCGGAGCCTGCTTCCGGTAAGGCAGGGTTGCAGTGCATGAGCAGGGTCATTGTCCCGGCAGACAGGGCAGCTGCCAACAACACCTTCGGAACAATTCTCATTTTTTGCCGGATTTCACGAAATGAACTAATTTCAAATGTATATAAATTGGAGGAATGTCTCCCTCTAAGCACCTATTCAAAAAGAATCTATATAATTTTAACGGATGAAGCGCAGAAATTTTATCCGGAAAGCAGCCGGCACCCTGGCCCTGGTGGCCAGCGCCGTTGCGGCGGTCAGTTATCTCAGGCAATTCTTACCCCGCAGGGCCGGGGAGCAGCGAAGGATTGCAATAGGCGACCCGAAGCGGTTCCCCGTGGATACCTACACCTTCCTGGAAGGTCATAACCTGTATGTCTACAGGGACCATGAGGGGATCAGGGCGGTCTCGGCCGTTTGCACCCACCTGGGGTGCATCCTGGAAAAAAGCACGGAAGGTTTCACATGTCCCTGCCACGGTTCCTGTTACAATGAACAGGGGGAGGTGCTGTCCGGACCTGCGCCTGCAGACCTTTCCTGGTATGAGGTGAACAGGGCGGCGGACGGACAGCTCGTCATTGATCCGGGCAGGACCGTGGATCCGGATGATAAATACGTGATTTCCTGACGGGCATGATGGGAACAGCGGAAAATACAGACAGGAAGGAGGTCCGGAAACAGGTTCCTGAAAGGGTCAGCCGCACGGGGAGGATCACCCGGAATTTTTTCCTGCACATCCATGCTCCCAGGGTGCATACGCACTCCATGAAACCCGCGTACACATTCGGACTGGGAATCATCCTGGGATTTCTTTTCCTGGTCATGGTCTTAACGGGGGTGATCCTGCTGATCTATTACAACCCGTCCGTGGAGCATGCCTACCGGTCCGTAAAGGACATCGTCTACGTGGTTCCGGGGGGCCGCATCATCCGCAACATGCACCGGTGGGCAGCGCAGGGCATGGTCATCGTGGTTTTCCTGCACCTGGTCAGGGTTTTTTTCACGGGCTCCTACCTGGGGAACCGATCCCTGAACTGGGTGATCGGCGTGGTCCTGCTCATGGTCACCCTTCTCAGCAATTTCAGCGGTTACCTGCTGCCGTGGGACCAACTGGCGTACTGGGCGGTTACCATCGGATCCAACATTGCCGCCTCAGCCCGGGAACTGACGGACCTGCTGGGGGTGACCGCAGCCTTTGATCCCGGGGGATTCATGAAAAAATTGCTGATCGGGGGGGAGACGGTGGGACAACCGGCCCTTTCGCGTTTCTTCGCCCTCCATGTGATCTTCCTGCCGCTGACTATCCTCGTGCTGATGGGGGTACATTTCTGGCGGGTCCGGAAGGACGGGGGACTGAGCCGGCCTGCGGAGTATGCGGGAGACAGGGTCGGGGAGCAGAGGTGGTACGCATGGCCGGTGCTGATGTGGACCGAGCTGGCCCTGCTGGTGGGTACCGTGGCGGTGATCCTGCTGATTGCCCTGCTGGCCGATGCACCCCTGTTGGAGCAGGCCAATCCGGCCCGTCCGGAAAACCCGGCCAAATCACCCTGGTATTTCCTGGGCATCCAGGAACTGGTATCTTATTCGGCCTTTGCGGGGGGACTGCTGGTCCCGGTGCTCTACCTGGTTTTTCTTTTCTCCATTCCCTATGTGGACCGGGAGGACCGGTATGTGGGGACCTGGTTTTCCGGGAAAAGGGGATTGCGGGTGACCGCGATCGCTGCGGTCGGCACCCTGCTCCTGGTGATCTCCCAGCTGTTTGTGATGATCAGGCACGGGTGGCTGCGTGACTGGTTCCCGGGGATCTCGCAGGGATTTGTCATGCTGCTCAATCCCGCCACAATCTCCACCATGCTTTTCATCGTGGCAGCGGAGGCGGTTAGGCGGAGAACATCCTCCACCCGGATGGCGGCACTGACGCTCTTCACCTGCACTTTTACGGCCCTGATAATTTTCACGGCGGTGGGGATCTGGTTCAGGGGACCGGACTGGGAATTTTACTGGTCACCCGCCCAATGGCCCGTCCAATAGTGAAGAAACATGGATGAACAAAAATATATGGCCCGTGTACAGTGGCTGGTCTTTTCCGGTTCGGCACTGCTGCTCCTTTTGCTGGCGGGAGCATGGATCATGGAGGGGACCAGCGAAGCGTGGAAAGGGTACCAGCGCGAATACCGGAAGCTGGTTGCCAAGGCGGCGACTTTCCGGGACGGAGCCGGGCCGGCCGACATTGAAAAAGGGATCTTTCAGGTGGATCTGGCACACTTTGACAGGACCGACAGGTGTGTTACC
>DSEO01000209.1 GCA_011056635.1 Bacteroides sp. | reverse complement strand
TGTCTTTCCGTAGGCCCGGGGATGAGGAAATCCCGCGGCAGGGGATTGAACCCGATTGCCGGGGGTGTGGCATTGGGAAGCTCATAAGCCCGGATTTTCCGGTAGGCGTCAATGAACTCGGCCATACCGGAATCGATCATCACCATTTCCATGGAATCGAATTCCAGGTCCATGGGATTCATGGTATAATAGGAGGAATCAATTTCAACCCGGACGAAAGGTTCGCCGGATTCCTTTTTTTCCCGGTTGCATGAGAAGGACAGGATGAGTGCGGGGATGAAAATGCACAGGATCTTCATTTTCAATGCGAAAACGGGGATCGGCTGCTCCGTGATGCGGGGCTGGGGGTGACCGGTTTTGCACATGGCTGATGGCTTTATTGTTAACAATTTGAAAGATACGAAAAATGAACGCAATGAAAGATTTCATAGTTTTGAAAAGCGACCCTGTTTCTCAGCATGATAAACCTTATTTGATAACCAGATCCATTCAGACATGAAAAGAATTGCTTTATTCCTGCTGCCGGTGGTCATGGTCCTGACCGGCTGCGCGGGCACCCGTAACATTCATTTCAATGCGCAGGTCCCCGCTCCGTACAACATTCCCCACCACATCAAATCCCTGGCCATCATCGACCGGTCAATTCCTCAGGATGAGGATCTGAATATGCTGGAGGGCGTCCTCACCGGAGAGGGTGTCCGACAGGACAGGCTGGCCACCCAGATCGTGCTCGACGGCCTGAGCCACAGTCTGCAGAATTCGAGCCGGTACCGGGTGACCCGCACCACGGAGAAAATGAAAGGATCCGGGGCGGGCAGTACATTCCCGGAGCCCCTGGACTGGGAACGGGTTACGGAACTCTGCGAAAAGTACGAAGCGGATGCCCTGGTATCCCTGGAAACCTATGACTCGGATTTTATCGTTACCCATGGTGCAAAAACCGGCGGGGAGGGAGGGATCCGGATCTCCGCCCAGGGCGTGGCCACGGTGGACTGCGGATTTCGCCTGTATGACTACAGGAACAGGGATATCACGGACCAGTTCCATTTCTCCCACAAGGAACGCTGGGAATCGGGTGGTACCACCATTACGGCCGCAGTGGCCACCCTGTTGAACAAGAACGATGCCATCAGGGATGCCAGCTTCCAGGCAGGGATCGTCTATGGTGAACGGATCACCCCTTCCTGGGTGCGGATCCACCGGGAATACTTCAAGAAATCCAAGCGGGATCCCTACCTGGCCGAAGGAGCGCGGATGATGGAAGCGAACGACTGGGACCGGGCCATCGCGGCGCTGACGACCGCGGTGGAGACCGGCCACTTCAAAACCAAGGGCCGTGCAGCCCATAACCTGGCGGTGGTGTACGAGATCCTGGGCAACCTGGAGGAGGCCAAAATATGGGCCACCGATGCCTGGGGCCGTTACGGGATCAAGCGATCCAGGGATTACGGCTACCTGCTTACCCGCCGGATCAACGAGCGGCGCCTGCTGGAGAGCCAGCTGAACGAATAAACATTCACGCAATCAATTTTTTTTCAGGAATGCAACAGTGCCTGTTCCCTTAAACGGGCACTGTTGTTTCACATCCTCCCTGTGGACCTGTCACGGGTCTGCCCAGGATTGTACAGGCATGCGGCACCCTCCAGGTTAAATTTGTTAAACAGGGCAAAAATCCAGAACACACGGGGGCGTGGGTATGTTTTATGCCTGTATTTTCTAATCTTAAATTTACATTATCATGTTAGCATCATTACTTTGGAAAATGCCATGGAGGGCTGAAGCCCGGCATGGCGCGATCACGTTATTGCTGGCAACTGTTCTTTTGCCGGTAAGTGCCCAATTGCTTGATCCTGCAACCCAGGTGAAATTTGTGAATCCTCTTCCCATTCCTGCTCAGATCGATGCCAGGACCGGTGTTCCGATTGTTATGGAGATGAATATGACAAGTCAGTGGCTTGGACTGACGGATCCCATCGGAAATCCGCTTCTGACAAACGTATGGGGATATGGTCCGCTCGGAGGACCGGTTACCTATCCGGGTCCGACCTTCCTCGCTTCCAAAAATTTACCGGTAACCGTAACATGGCACAACAATTTACCGTCCGGACATCTTCTACCAGTGGATCCGAGTATTCACCTGGCTCATCCTCAGGGTGTTGATCCTTATGCATTTTATGCTTCCGGAAAGATTCCGACAGTTGTCCATTTACACGGGGGAAAGACAGAATCGGCCAGTGATGGTTTGCCGGAGGCCTGGTTTACGCAAGGTTTTGCTGAGGTAGGTCCCCAGTTCGTGAAACAGACCTATACCTATGACAACAACCAGGAAGCAGCAACCCTGTGGTATCATGATCACGCACTTGGCATCACACGGCTCAATGTGTATGCCGGGCTGGCAGGGTTCTACCGACTTGAGGATAAACATGAAAGAGATCTCGTGAAAAATGCGGTCCTTCCCAAAGGTTCTCATGATATCGAGATTGTCATTCAGGACAGGATGTTTGATGCAAACGGGCAATTGTTCCTTCCGTCGAAGACTGGAGATCCCTGGTTCGGTGATGCCCTGGGTGAATCCCTGGAGCTACCCTTTGATCCAAGTATTGTTGCCGAATTTTTCGGGAATTACATTGTGGTCAACGGTATGATCTGGCCTTACCTGGAAGTTGAACCCAGGAAATACAGGTTCAGGCTTTTAAACGGTTCCGATTCCAGGTTTTACGTGATGGAGTTTGGGGAAGAGGCTATGGATTTCCTTCAGATTGCCACGGACGGCGGTCTGCTGCCAACGGCTGTTTCCCTAAACCGGTTGGTCCTGGCGCCGGGTGAAAGAGCGGAGATTGTTGTAGATTTCACAGGCCTGGATAACCAATCAATTACGCTGTATAATTATGGCCCTGATGCACCCTACAGGGGTGCCCTGGCGGCCCAGGATCCTGCCGATCCCAATACGACTGGGCAGATCATGCAATTCCAGGTTACCAAAAAACTGAAGGTAAACAAGGGAAATCCGTTTGTTACGGTTCAGGAGGGAACAACGCTGAGACCGTCGCTTGAGAATCTTGGTGATGCATCTGTGACCAGGACACTTGCTCTTTTTGAAGGAGAAGATGCTGACGGAAGATTGCAGCCCCTTCTTGGAATCATTAATGGGGATGGAGAAAAAACAATTGCCAAACTGAATGGCTCCCTGGCATGGTTTGAAGATATCACTGAAAATCCCGAATTGAACGCTGTTGAGGAATGGTGGGTGTACAATGCGACCGAGGATGCGCATCCGATCCATCTGCACCTTGTGACGTTTCAGATCCTTAACCGGCAGCCTTTTTTTGCACCTACGGAAACACAGGCCCAGATTCAACACGATGGGCAGTCAGGTCAGGGATCCTATATTGACCAGAGTTCTATTGTCTATACCGGGGATGCAGAAGCACCCCTCCTCAATGAACGTGGATGGAAAGATACCTTCATCGTTCCGCCGGGATTCGTGGGAAGGATTAAAGCACGTTTTGACCGGCCTGGCAGGTATGTATGGCATTGCCACATCCTGTCCCATGAGGATCATGAAATGATGAGGCCCTTCTACGTGGGAGATATGGTGGCCGCCGCCACACTCAAGAGTTCTTCTGCAACTGATGAGGCAGATACAGAGACAAGCAGCATCGAAGAAATCAGCCTGGACCAGACAGCAGCTTTTTCGCTTTATCCAAATCCGGTGGTTGACAGGTTCACAGTTGCATTCTTCCTTGAAAAGAACTCCGATGTGGTCATAAATTTGTATGGCCTTGATGGAAAGATAATAAAATCAGATGATATCGGGTCCATGCAGAAGGGATACAATACCCGTACCTATTCCATAAATGATCTGGATGATGGTCTTTATATCCTCGAAGTGAAAGCAGGAACCAAGCTTTTCAGGGAAAGAGTGCTTATATCCCGATAATTCTCTGTGATCCAATTCACATAAAAAGCATCGGGTTTAATCCCGGTGCTTTTTTTTCAGCATCCAGGATCGTTTCAAACCCTGCTGAAAAACTTCATCTTTTCTTTGCGGATCCGCAATCCTGTGGTATATTTGCAGCCGCTTGCGGGAGCTTAGCTCAGCTGGTTCAGAGCGCCTGCCTTACAAGCAGGAGGTCGCTGGTTCGAATCCAGCAGTTCCCACAAAAACACCGGAGGCCCGTAAGGCTCATAGGAGAGGGAGGGCCAGCAATGGCTCTCTCTTATCCGACTAAAAAACCCTGTATGGTTTTATATTATTGAACCTTTTATTTATACTTTTACGAGTATAGAGGTAAAATAATATACTGGTTAGCAGTGATTGTATTTATCGCAACAGCGTTTAGTCCGTTGAGGAATTTGATTAATCAGGTGTATGGATTCATTCGGATATATTGATGCAGAATATCCAGTAATATCATTATTTCTCAGGCGCAGAATCAAAGATATTTTATTTTGTCGAAGCATTCAAAGGGAATTGGATGGCGCCTCACTGGGGAAAATGGTCGTTCCTTATAACTAATCTGATCATCTGGGCAAGATTCATAAGACTGATCATATTACAGAAAGTTAATTGGGGGGGTACTTTTATTTTGATCTATTTTATTGCACCTACACTGTTTGCAGGCACAGGGCCGAGGATGAGATTTCCAATAGAATGGATATTATCGATATGAACAAAGGAAAAAAATATCAGGGACGCAATTACCCCGAATGGAGAATCAGCTTAATAGGTATCGCCTTTGCAGCAAATCATCATACTGATTATAGTATTGTTAATCATTTAAATAATACAAATGAATTTA
>DSEO01000315.1 GCA_011056635.1 Bacteroides sp. | reverse complement strand
TCCGTAAGTGATTACGGTCGGGGCTTCTCCGAAAGCGGATTCCAGGTCCCGGGCCACATCCATGGTCTGCACCTCCTCCTTGAAGGAAACCACATAATTGCGGCCGCCGGAGAAATCCACCCCAAGATTCAGTCCCTTTGTTGCCAGTGAAACCGCTCCCACAAGAATCATGACCGCAGATATGATATAGAAAATTTTCCTTTTTCCAAGAAAATCAATCTTCGTATTCTTGAATGCATTCCTGGTCAGTTTCGTATCATACGTGATATTGACTCCCCGCGACAGCATGCGCTCATAAATCAGCCTTGTGAGCACAATGGCAGTGAAAAGCGAGGTAAGGATCCCGATGACCAGCGTGGTGGCAAAACCCTTGATGGGGCCGGTCCCGAAGAAGAAAAGGATCAGGCCTGTGAGAAAGGTGGTGATCTGCGAGTCAAAAATAGCCGAATAGGCATTCTTGTAACCGTCCTTGATGGCCGTTTTCAAGTTCTTGCCGGCAGCGAGCTCTTCCCGGATTCGTTCATAGATCAGCACGTTGGCATCCACCGACATACCGATGGTAAGCACAATACCCGCGATACCGGGCAGGGTAAGCACCGCCTGAAGTGAGGCTAGCACCCCCATCAGGAAGAACATGTTGGCAAGCAGGGCAATATCCGCCACCAGTCCGGCCCTCCGGCTGTAGTAAAAGATCATATAGGCAAGCACCACCAGAAAAGCGATGAGGAATGAATTGAGACCATCCCTGATGGATTCGGCTCCCAGGGACGGACCGATCACCTCACTGGACTCAATGCGTGCACGGGCTGGCATTTTCCCCGATTTCAGGATATTGGCCAGGTCATCCGCCTCAGCCTGTGAGAAATTCCCTGAGATGGATGAACTGCCCCCCTTGATCTCCTCGCTCACGGTAGGAGCAGAATAAACCAGTCCGTCCAGCACAATGGCAATGGCTTCACCCACATTCTCCCGCGTCAGGTTGGCCCATCTTTTGGCCCCTTCGGAATTCATGCTCATACTCACCTGGAACTCTCCCGTGTATGGGTCGTTGCCCACCCTGGCATCGGTAACAAATTTCCCGCCCATGGCCGGCTGGTTGTTGCGGGTGGCTTTCAGGGCATGCAACCTGACGAACTGCTGGTCCTCTCCCTCCGGCTCAAAATGCCACGCGAATACCAGGTCGGATGGGAATATCTGCCTGATCTGCGGGACGGAAAGGTATCGGCTGACTGTGGCCGTATCTTTAAGCAGCACCACACCCACTGTGGATCCGGGTATAAAATTGCGCTGGTTGTCCAGGTAGGGAGTAAGCACGGCAAGCAGGGGATTTTCACGGTAGAACTGTGCTTCCTCATCATCCAACATCTCCGCGGTATCCAGATCTGTAAGCAGGTCCAGACCGGCAGTATCCAGCAATAGCTCTTCCTCCTGGAGATCAAGAAGCGATTCTTCCCCGGTTGGCCCGGTCGCTGGCTCCTGTTCAGATTCTTCTGCCGTAACCGGTTCTCCTTCCCCCGGCTCATCCGTCAGAAGGATATCGGACAGCTTCATGTTGGCTTCTTCCAGGTATTGCCATACCTCCGCGCTCTGGTAGGTAGTCCAGAACTCCAGGTTTGCGGTTCCCGTCAGCAATTTCGTAACCCGTTCGGGTTCCTTCACACCGGGCAGTTCCACCAGGATCCTGCCCTGTCTTTCAAGCTTCTGGATGTTGAGCTGAACGACACCGAAACGGTCGATCCTGTTCCTCAGTACATTGTAAGAATTATCGATGGCATCTTCCGCCTCTGCTTTCAGGAATTCAACCACCTCATTGTTGGTGGTATTGAAATTGATGTCCCCCCTTGATTCGGGAGTCATAAAGAACTGCGCCAGCTGGGCTCCCGGATTCAGTTCCTCAAAGGATTCAGCGAAGAGGTTCACGAAATCACTCTGACTGGTGATTTTTTTCTGCCTCGCCAGCGCCATGGTCTCCGTAAACACGGGATCACCCAGATACTGTGGTGCGGCCAGGGAACGAATGATGTCCTCCACCGCAATTTCCAGGATCACGTTCATCCCCCCCTTGAGGTCGAGACCCAGGTTAATCTCACGTTCCTTACAATCCTGGTAGGTATATTTCTTCAGCAGGATGTTGTAGACTACCTCGCTTCTCATTGAATCCAGGTAGGCCCGTTCCAGTTGCACATTCCCGCCTGCATACTGCCTGGCATTTCTTTCCACCTTCTGTGCAAAAACAGTGAACAATAGCTGGTAAACACTTACCAGCGCCAGGATGATGGTAAAGAACCTGATGGCACCTTTATTTTGCATTTTTAACCTGTTTATTAATAGTTACTTATTTGTGGTTTTCAGAATAGGCCGCAAATATAGCACTTATTTTTGGAAATTGCAGGTTAAGCGCTAGTCGAAAAGCTTCAGGTCATCCAGTACTTTCATCACTTTTTTGACACTTTCGGCCGAGGTTGTCAGCAGCTTTCGTTCTTCCTCGTTCAAACTGATCTCGATCACCTCTTCCACGCCGTTTCTTCCCAGTTTTACAGGTACCCCGAGGTAGATCTTTTTCAGTCCGTACTCACCGTTCAGGTAGGCACACACCGGAAAAATACGGTTCTGGTCATCTACAATGGCCTCTACCATTTGCCCCACTGCAGCCCCGGGTGCATACCAAGCCGATGTTCCCATGAGATTGACCAGTTCTCCTCCCCCCTTCCGGGTTCTGTCCACGATTTTTTCAATCTCATCATGGTTCAGCAGCTCTGTGACCGGAATGCCGCTGACGGAGGTATATCTGGGCAGGGGAACCATGGTATCTCCGTGGCCTCCCATCAGCATGGCATGAATATCATTGGGTGAAACCTCCAGCGCATCAGCGATAAAAGCCTTATACCTGCCGGTATCCAGGATCCCCGCCATACCGAATACCTTATGCGGATTCTTGTTGGCGGCAAGGAAAGCTGCATAGGTCATCACATCCAGCGGATTGGAAACTACGATGATGATCGCATCCGGAGAATACTTGATGGCTTTTTCCGTCACTTCTTTGACAATGGTAGCATTGGTCTTGATCAGGTCGTCCCGTGACATTCCCGGTTTTCTCGGTATCCCGGAAGTGATCACTATAATCCCCGATCCCTTGGTTTTCAGGTAGTTGTTGGTAGATCCGATCACCCGTGTGTTGAAATTATGGATGGAGGAGGTCTGCCAGATATCGAGGGCTTTCCCTTCCGCCAGTCCTTCTTTTACATCAACGAGGACGAGTTCTTTGGCCAGATCCTTGTGCGCGATCACGTTCGCACATGTGGCGCCGACATTTCCGGCACCCACTACTGTGATTTTGTTCATAGGTAAGGTTTTAGGTTCACACATATTCATTATTTGGATAGAAAATCAGGATCAAAGTTTTCCAGGGTCCTTGATACGTAATTAATAAACACCTTTTCTGACAGATTGTTCTGAATGCCTGTCCCTTGGGAAAGAAATGCCTGCGGGAATGCCCGTTTCCGGATAATTTGACTTTGACCGGTAAAAGTGGTAAATTGACCTGGTACCCAACTTCTCTCTGAGCCCATGAAGATCGATCTTTCAAAATACCTGAATGACTGGTACAAGGAAGATCCTGCGAGGAACATCTATCCCGGTCCCGTCGTCACCATTTCCAGGGAGGTAGGCTGTCCCGCAAAAAAACTGGCGGCCTCCCTGACCGACAGGCTCAACAATTTAAAAACATCCCGGTCAAAAGCTCATCCATGGCGCTGGATAAGCAAGGAGATCCTGTACGAATCGGCCCGCGAACTGGAAGTGGACTCCAGCCAGATACAACACATCTTCGATTACAAAAGCAGGGGCGTACTGGAGGATATCCTGCTTGCGCAATCCAAGGGATACTACAAATCGGATCTGAAAATCAGAACCACCATTGCCAAAGTGATCCGTAAATTTGGCAATGAAGGAAATGCCATCATTGTGGGAAGGGGAGGCGTGGCCATTACCAGGGATATTCCCAAATCGCTCCACATTTTTCTGGAAGCACCCCTGGAATGGCGGGCAATCCGGGTGGCTGAAAAGCACAGCCTTACCATTGACCAGGCCCGCCATTATGCCCAGAGCATCGATAAAAAAAGAACGCAATTCAGGGAAATATTCCACGGAGGGGAAAATGATTATACCCGTTTTGACCTGAAACTGAACTGCATGACGCTGGAGATCGAAGATATGCTTGACATCATCGTCGCTGCCGCTAAAACCCGTTCCATGATTTAATACAATTCCGGGATGCACACGAAAAGGAGATGGGTGGTTTTGCTTATGGTGCTTCTTTGTGCCTGTGATCATTCAGGTCGCAGAGAATCTGCCCCGGAAATTTTCACAATAAACAGGGAATCCGAGGTTGCAGGCGAAGCTTACGAAGTGATCTATTCCCTGTATCTTCCGACCGACAATTCCCGCCTGTTCGAAGGAACCGGTGCTAATTTCATCCCTGAGATACTGATACCGACGGAGAAAATCCCCCTTTACGAAGACCCGGAACAGATCGCGCAGCTGTTGGGCGCGCTGGGTGTGGACATGAGTTATTGCAGGCTATTTGAACGTTTACCGGAAGCCGCCGGTTTTTATTTCCAAATTGAAATGCTGGCGGACAAACTGGGTCTTCCCGATGAAATGTTCGAAAAATATTCCGGGAACCTGGAGGATTATTTCAGTGACCCCGACTCGCTTACAGGTCTGATCAATGGAGTCTACAGTGATACGGACAGGTATTTCAGGGAAAGTGACAGGGAGTCTCTTGCTTCGCTGTCTCTCATGGGTGGATGGATCGAAACCATGT
>DSEO01000046.1 GCA_011056635.1 Bacteroides sp. | reverse complement strand
GGACCGGCCAGGGCCTTGCACTGCTGGATCCGTCCAGTGGCAGCATGACCCTGTTCTCCTACCAGCCCGCCAATGAATACAGCATTTCGAACAATGATGTGCAGTCCATCCTCCAGGACCGGGCAGGGACGCTGTGGATCGGGACCAATTACGGGTTGAACCGGTTCGAGACCGGATCAAAGCGGTTCTACCGGTACTATCATGATCCCGGGGATGAGTACAGTCTTGTGCATAACAGCGTGGAGGATATTGCAGAGGATGTCCAGGGGAACCTGGTATTCGGAACCCTGGGGGGGATCAGCATCTATCAGCGGCAGGAGAATTTGTTTCATAACTATACCTACAATTCCTATGCGGTCACTGAACTCAACAATGAGTTCGTTAACTGTCTCTATGCAGACGGCGACGGGAATGTCTGGATCGGGACCGACCGGGGAGGGATCAACCAGTTCAATGTCTATCAGAATGAATTCGAGTATTATGTGAGCATTCCCGGTGAAGCGCAAAGCCTGAGCAGCAATACCATCAATTCGGTCTGGGAGGATGAAGAGGCACTCTGGGTGGGGACGGCAGGCGGGGGACTGAACAAAATCGATCGTTCCGACGGCAGATATCTGTATTACCGGGCTGATGCATCCGACCCGGCTGCCGTGTCCAGTGATTTCATTACCTGCATTCACCGCGATGTGACGGGTAGCCTGCTGGTGGGCACCTGGGGAGAGGGGCTGAATATCCTCACTCCCGGGAACGAAAAGGCAGGGAACTTCATCAACCTGCGGCATGAGCCGGACAATGACCGTTCACTGATCCATAATTTTATCTCCTCCATGGCGGAGGATATGTACGGAATGGTATGGATCGGAACCTACGGCGGAATCACCGCATATCATCCGGAATCCGGTATGTTCAGCACATTCAGCCAGGAGTCCGCCGATCCGGTCAACAGGGTGGGATGCCTCGAGTTTGATATTTACAACAATCTTTGGGCAGGCACGGAAGAGGGACTCTTCATGATCCCTTCGGATGATCACTCAGCCTGCCGTCTCGATTTCAGCAGGGCCAGGAAATACATGCTCCGGGAGGAGGACCCGGAAAGCCTCAGTGGCAACTATGTGATCTCCATCCAGGATGACAGCGAGGGGAACCTGTGGGTGGGCACTTACGGTTACGGGTTGAACAAGCTGCCCGTGGATCAGCTGGATAAGCCCGATCCCCGCTTTGTACGATATGCTGACAGGGACGGACTCTGCAACAACACCATATACGGGATCCAGGAGGACCGGTCGGGCAACCTCTGGCTCAGTACCGATAACGGACTTTCGAGGTTCCACGCAGCTACCGGCAGGTTTACCAACTTTTATGTGGTGGACGGACTGCTTCACAACCAGTTTTACTGGTCGGCCAGTTTCCGGAATTCTTCGGGGATCCTTTACTTCGGGAGCATGAGAGGACTGCTGTCCTTTGATCCGGCCGGCATCGGGGAGCATCCCGTTCATCCCGGGGTGATCCTGACCGATTTCAAGATCTATAACCAGCCGGTCGGGGTAGGTGAAAAATTCTATGACAGAGTGGCCATCGAGAAACCGATCTGCCTTGCCGACAAAATCATCCTGCCCCACAAGATCAGGGAATTCTCCCTTGATTTTTCCGCGCTTTATTACGAGCATCCCGACAAGGTGTATTATGCCTATAAAATGGTGGGATTTGACGATGACTGGCGCTATGTTTCCTCCAGCAGGAGGTATGCCAGTTATACGAACCTGAAAGGAGGCGACTATACCTTCATGGTAAAGGCCAGCCTGGATGAAGGTCTGTTCGAATCAGCTCCGGTCGAACTGGAGATTAGCATCCTTCCGCCATTCTGGGTGAAACCCTGGTTCATTCTCTCCATGGTCCTCTTACTGGTCACCTCCGTGCTCACCTATATCAGGGTCAGGATCATCGCGCTGCGCAGCAGACAGCGGGAGCTGGAACAACTGGTTGCCGAGAGAACGGCACAGATCAGGGGCCAGAAGGAACAGCTTGAGCAGCAGAACAGGGAGATCCTCCAACAGCGGGATAAATTGATGGAGCTGAACAAGAAAGTCCAGCAGGCCAACCAGCAGCAGATGCGTTTCTTCACCCACATATCCCATGAGTTCAGGACCCCGCTCACGCTGATCATCACCCCCCTGGAACAGATGATGAAGGAAGTGAGTTCCAGGAGTCCCCATTACAGGACACTGTTGCTCATGAAGCGCAATGCCCAGCGGTTGCTGCACCTGATCAACCAGCTGATGGAGGTGCGAAGGATCAAGACCGGGAAGATGGAGCTGAAGGCATCCAGGGGCGAACTGGTGGGTTTCATCGAGAATGTCATGCAATCCTTTTACGGACTGGCCACCCAGAAAGAGATCATTTTTGAATTCAATGCCCCTCCCGGACCCATTGTCAGTTATTTTGACCGGGACAAGATCGAGCACATCCTCTACAACCTGCTCTCCAATGCGTTCAAGTTCACTCCGGAGGGGGGACAGATCATCGTGCATGTGGGGAAGGTGAAACAGAAGATGATCCTGCAGGGGGATGTGGCCATTATCGGTCCCCCCGACCACAGGCAACCCGAGGTGAATGAGTATGTCGAGATCACCGTGATGGATACAGGTTACGGGATCGAAGCGGAAGAGCTCAAGAACATATTCAAACGTTTCTTCAGGATCCCCATGGAAGACATCCCCGGGAGCCAGGGTACCGGTATCGGGCTCTACCTGGTGAAGGAACTGATCCGGACACATAAAGGACAACTCTTTATCCAGAGTAAAAAGGGGGAGGGTACCACCTTTACTGTGCTCATACCACTGGGCAGTGAATTCCTTTCCCTGGATGAGATCATCGAAACTGACACATCATCCGGGAAAGCCATTCCAAAACTGCATGTGGATCTGCTGGAGGGACAGATCCAGCAGAAGAGGAGTGAACCGGAACCACACATCCGGGCAGTGAATCACAGGAAGGGATCCGGATCGCTGGTTATGGTCATCGACGATGATACGGACATGCTGCGGTTCACAGCAGGCTACCTGAATGAATCCTTCAATGTGGTTACCGCGCATGACGGCCTTGAGGGGCTGGAGAAGGCGCGGCAGCTGATGCCCGATTTGATCATTTCCGATATTTTGATGCCGGGCCTGGACGGACTTGAACTGTGTGCGCGGTTGAAATCCGACATGATGACTTCTCATATTCCCATTATCCTCCTCACTTCCAGGGCCGAAGTGGAGGACTTCCTGGAAGGGATGGAATACGGAGCCCTGGACTACATAGCCAAACCGTTTGACATTGAGCTGCTTGAAGCCAAAGTAAGGAACCTGATCAACAACCAGGACCGGCTCAAGCGGTTGTATACTTCCTCCCGGATGGAGGACCTCATCAATGCAAAAAAGGTGAAAGTGCAGGATCATTTCCTGCAGAAGGTCATCATGACCGTGGAGGAGCACATGGTCAACCATCAATTCGGGGTAAAGGAGCTGGCCGATGCATTGTGTATCAGCAGGAGCCTGCTTCATAAAAAGCTCATCACCACAGTGGGCCAGTCGGCCAATACCTTTATCAATTCCATCAGGCTGAAAAAAGCTGCCATGCTGCTCCTGGAGGGTGACCGCAAGGTTTCTGAAATCGCTTTTGAAACGGGATTCAATGATCCGAAATATTTCAGCAAGATATTCAAGAAGCATTTCGGGAAAACGCCGTCTGAGTTTGTGGAGGCGAATATTGCGGTGAATACACAATTCTCCACCTAAATTACATGAAAGTCTACCCCGCTCAGGTACCTCCGGATTAAATTTAATACGGGTAGCATGCATGTGCCCCATGCATCCAGATCACTGAAACCTGTAACTAAATCATACTTCTATGAAAAAAGAACGCTTGTTCCTGCAGGCAGCATGGGTTTTGATCCTCCTTTGCCTGAGTGCGGGAATTTCCTATTCACAGCAACTCACCGTATCGGGGAGTGTCACGGATGCCTCTTCCGGTATGGGGATCCCCGGCACCAATATTACCGTGCAGGGCACCACTGCCGGTACCATATCTGATGCCAATGGAAATTACACCATTGAAGTACCCGCGGAAGATGCCGTACTGGTATTCTCTTTCGTGGGTTATGTCCGGCAGAATGTTCCCGTCCAGGGGAGGACCCGGATCGATGTGCAGCTGGAAGAGGAACGGATCACACTGGACGAACTGGTGGTGGTCGGCTACGGTACCCAGCGAAAAAGTGATCTTACCGGGGCGGTGGCGGTTGTGGAAACCGCGGATATCGAACGGGTGGCCACGAACAACATTTCCAAAGCCCTGCAGGGCCAGACTACGGGTGTGCAGGTTCACAGCAGCGGCGAACCCGGTGCCAATCCCGTCATCAAGATCAGGGGGGTCAGCTCGTTCAGGAACAATGGTCCGCTCTATGTGATTGACGGTGTTCCGGTCATCGGTACGGCTGACTTCACCACTGCGGATATTGAATCCATCCAGGTGCTGAAGGATGCCTCCGCCAGTGCCATCTATGGTTCAAGGGGGGCCAACGGGGTGATCATTATTACCACAAAGCGGGGCAAGCCGGGTGCAATGCGGGTTACCTATGACGGGTATTTCGGTGTGCAGAATGTGGTGAAGCGGATGGAAGTGACCAACCGGGAACAGTTCCAGGAAATGAACAACCTGGCCAGGACCAACGACCGCAGCTGGCCCGCCCCTGCCAATGATTCCCTTTCCCCTTTCTTTGTGGACAGCATAGACATTGACTGGCAGGAGGAGGCTTTCAAGACAGGGTTCATCAACGAGCACACACTCTCCATTTCCGGGGGG
>DSEO01000051.1 GCA_011056635.1 Bacteroides sp. | reverse complement strand
GACGTAGTCCATGGTTTCCAGGGTGGGAGAGGGGTCCGGCTTCACCGCACCCGCCTTTTCCTGTTCCGCGTAAAGGTATTCCACCAGGGCGTTGATCTCATCCGGGGACAAAACCTCATCGTACGAGGGCATCCCCAGGTGGGGGATCCCGTATTCAATGTTGCGCCGCACATACCCGTAGCCGTCCCCGAACTGCCATACCCCGTCCAGCAGGCTCTGTGCATTCCCTCCCCGCAGGTCGGTGCCGTGACAGGTGGCGCAGTATTGCACGTAGAGTGCGGCCCCGTCAGGTCCGTTCCCGGATCCCCGGGCCAACAGTCCGCTCCCGCCTGAACCTTCAGGCTGGTTCCGGCAGGAAAGCATCACCATGGAGGCGCCCGTCAGGACGACCCCGGCAAGGATGACAGCCGGCATGATCCGGTTCATTCGTTTGTCGTTCATGATCATGGTTTTATTCAGTAAGTAAAGAAATTCCGGGATTGGATGCAAGATTCAATTACATCCTGTGAAAAAAACGAATACCAAAAGACGGACCAAGCCGCCTGTAGCCTTCACCTGAACCCGTAATAATAACACCTGCACCTGCGTCAAGACTGAACCCCGTATCAGAATTAAAATACACATCTCTCCCGATCCGGACCGGGAGAAATAAAATTGACTCTGTGTCGTTTTCCCATGCGATCAGCCAACAATTCAAACCCGCTCTCGCATACCACGGTTTCAGGTCTGAATATTTTGCAGTGGGACCAAAATGATAATAGTAATCACCGCCCAGTGAAGCAACATATTTATAGCTAAAAATAAATAAATTCGGAACGCCCGGCCACCAGCCTATACTTCCCCCGATCTGCGACTGGCCGATCCAATACCTGGCACCGATATGGATTGCATCCGGCATCCCGATCCCGAATGATATGTCTGTTTTATCCTGGCCGGATACCAGTCCCAGGGATAAGATCAGGACAGTATTTATTATAAAGATCCGTGAAAATGACATGGTTTTGCTTTTCATACTCGTACAGATGAATCCTTTTCCTGATTGCTGCGTGAATGTGTCTTTTTCATATCCTGCCGAACCAGATCCCGCGGGTCCGGCCGTTGGAGACCATGAAACCGGTGATAATTCCCCCGGTGTCCCGCAGGAAGTTCACCTCGCTGATGAAAAAGGCATCCCCGCTGAAGCTGTCCGTATCCATCGGTTTGAGCTCGATATCCTCCGTGTTCCTGATCAGCAATGTGAGGGTGCCGTTCTTTACCTCCAGGGTATAGAAAGTCCCCAGTTCTTCGCTGTAATATCTTCCCTCGAAGGACTTCAGCTCATCCGCGGAATATTCGTGGGTTTCCATGGGGACAAGATGGTACATGGTGCCTGCCTGTGTATGGACCGCATCGACCACCTTCCCACGGCTGTCCAGGTTGAATCTCACCGTGGCTTCCACGCCCTGGTAATCAAATACGGATTCTGACCTGGGGACCAGTTCCAGGTCGGGTTGTCCCTCCGCCGAGAAGATCAGCTTTCCCTCCCGGAAGGTATACTGCATGATGATCCCGATGGAGGCGGCCTTGTATTTCCCCTCGTAAGCCCTGAGCAGGTGGTCCGGCACCTCCACCCTGCCGGGATCCTCCTTTTTCTTTTTCTTGTTATTCTTTTTCTCCTGCTCCAGGTCATCGCTGAAAAAGACATCCGCCAGCGAACGGGCCGCATGATCGGAGGCAAATGACCCGTTGTTGCTCATCACGGCCACACCCGCGTCGATCTCCGGGAAATACAATAGTGTGGCCCGGTGTGCGTTGTCCGCCCCGCTATGGCTGTAAAATTTCAGTCCTTTGT
The DNA here is from genome assembly GCA_011056635.1 of Bacteroides sp. Classification (GTDB taxonomy): domain Bacteria; phylum Bacteroidota; class Bacteroidia; order Bacteroidales. Next base: position 3,012 of record DSEO01000051.1, on the reverse strand, counting down.
ACGCGCCCACGTTGATCCCCATGGCGTAGGTCATGGTGTCCCCGTTGTTCAGTGTGCCGGGAGTGACCAGCCGCCGGATCAGCTCCCCGCTGCCCACTTCCGGGTCGCTGAAATTATTCAGCCATCCGGCAAAATCCTCCACCGTGGTATAGATCGCGCCTGCCCCGTAAGAGGCATACAGGTCACCCGCTTCCCCGTACCCGTCACGGGATACGATGTACCCCCGGGCAGCGGCGGGGATGATGGTGGCAGGGTCCTTCCTCACCGTTGTGGAATCCATGCCCAGGGGGCCGAACACGTTCTCTTTCATCCAGCCGGGAAAATCTTTTTCTGTGATCCGCTCCACGATCTCCGCCAGCAGAATGTAGGCTGTATTGTTGTAGTTGAATTCCTCCCCGGGAACAGCCTGCAGTTCCTGCTGCCGTTGCACCATCCGGATGATCTCCTCCCGCCGGAGGACATCTTCTGCCTTCCAGCCGGTCATGGGCATCAGGTCGTACACTTCGCGCAGACCGTTGGTATGGTCCAGAAGGTTCCTGACCGTGATCACCCGGTCGAAAGCGGGCAGTTCGGGGATATGCTTTCTTACATCGTCTTCCAGCGAAAGGCTGCCCTGCTGCTCCAGCAACAGGATCGCGAATGCTGTGAACTGCTTGGATACCGAACCGATGTTCGACGGGGTGCTCACCGTGAAGGGGATCTGATAGGTCAGGTCGGCCATGCCGTAAGCCCTGGCAAAAAGAAGCTCACCGTCGCGGATCACCCCGGCCACCCCGCCCGGTACGCTGTCGCCCGAAAACGGCAGAAACAGCTGGTCGGCCCGTTTCTCCGGGTCCGCCGCGATGTGCTCCACCACCTTCAGCTGGACGGTATACCGCCCGGATTTATCCTCGGAGGGTGCCACTTCCAGCTTGTACCTGCCTTCTTCCCTGGTTTCGAAATAAAACATTTCCGGTCCCTCCGCAGGCCCGTTGGCCAGTCCCACGCTATTGCCTTCCGGGTCATACAGGGTGACCACCACATCCACGGATATCTGGTCAATCACCCCGAACAGGTAGGTATCGTTTTCCAGGTCCAGGAAAAATGTATCGGGAGTCTCCGTCTCAAGCACTCCTTCCACGATCTCCCCGATTTCAAGGTCGCCCGAATATCTGTAACGCTCCTGCAGGTTGCACCCTGCAAACATGAAAGCCACTACAGTAATCATTGTCATTTTTCTCATGGGATGCGCAGTTTGATCAAAGTTAGAAAGTTAAGAAAGAAACGAGCGCATTCATGTAAATTACAACATAATTTGACTTGAAAAATTTTGCAAAAATGGTTTTCAGGATGACCGGATTAACGTGAATATGGTTAATAAAGCTACCTGTTTTTACAGAATAGGAGAGATTTCATAATTTAGCTGGATAAACACCACCCCATGACCATTTTTATCGCACTGATCTTTGCCATGAGCTTTCAGTTCGTGGCGGCCATCATTTCCATCAGCCTCATCCGATCCACCAGATACAATTTTTCCTGGGTCATTCTTTCGGTGGCCTTTCTCCTGATGGCTTTCCGGCGGATGGTTGAGCTGGCGGACGTATGGCGTTCGGGCCTCTGGATCCCGGAAAGTCCTGTCAGTACCTGGATGTCGGTGGCCATTTCGGTGTTCATCCTGATCGGTGTGATCTACATCAAGCGCATCTTCAACCTGCAGAAGCGGATCGATGACCTGAAAAGGGAGAACGAGTCCAGGGTACTTTCCGCGATCATCAAGACCGAGGAAAAGGAACGGCTGAAATTCTCCAAGGAACTGCATGACGGGCTCGGTCCCCTGCTTTCTTCCATCAAGATGTCCCTTTCTGCCCTGGAGGCTGGCACCCGGGAGCCGGGCGACAGGAAGATCCTGGACAACACCGGCAAGCTGATCGACGAGTCGGTGTCCACCATCAAGGAGATCTCCAACAAGCTGAGTCCCCACATCCTGAACAACTTCGGCCTGCTGAGGGCGGTCCGTTCCTTCATCGACAGGATCGAAACACCCGCCGACCTGCAGATCAGGGTCAACTCCAATATCGAGGAAACCCGGTTCGACTACAACATCGAGGTGGTCCTCTACCGGATCATCTGCGAGCTGATCAACAACACGGTCAAGCATGCTGATGCAACCGAGATCAACGTGGACCTCTATTACGACGAAAACCGGCTGACCCTGGATTATTTCGACAACGGGAAAGGGTTCGATACGGAAAAAGTGCTGAACCTCCAGCCCGGGATGGGTTACTCCAATATCCAGTCACGGATCAAATCCATCAACGGCAAGCTGGATGTGATCAGCAATGTGGACGAGGGGGTTTGTGTGAAGATCGCTATCAAAACCGTGCATCATGAATGACTTATCCGTTTGCCTGGTGGATGACCATAAGCTTTTCAGGGAAGGCATGAAGCTGCTCCTGGGCAGGCTCCCCTTCATCCGGGAGGTGCGTGAGGCATCCGGAGGCCAGGAGTTTTTGGATTCCCTGTCCGCAGCGGTCCCCGACGTGGTCTTCATGGACATCGAAATGCCCGGGATGAGCGGGATCGAGACCACCAGGCTGGCCCTTGAGAAAGCGCCTCACTTGCACGTGATCGCACTCTCCATGTACGGGGAGGAGGAGTACTACACCAAAATGATCGGAGCCGGGGTGAAGGGTTTCCTCCTGAAGAATTCGAGCATCCGGGAAGTGGAGGATGCCATCGTGAACGTGGTCGAAGGAAAGAACTATTTTTCCCAGGAGGTGGTCACCAGCCTGGTGCAGGGACTCACCAGGAAAAAGAAAAGCGGGGGGAAGGGAGATCTTTCGGAGCGCGAGGCGGAGGTCCTCATCCACATCTGCAAGGGATACTCCAACAAGGAGATCGCCGATACGCTCTTTTTGAGCAAGCGGACGGTGGACAAACACAGGGAGAACATCCTTCTGAAAACCGGGGCGAAGAATACAGCCGGCCTGGTCATGTACGCCATCCAGTCAGGGATCATCGAACTCTGAT
>DSEO01000050.1 GCA_011056635.1 Bacteroides sp. | reverse complement strand
GGTACTGCACCCCTTCAGGGGATTCCGACCCGGCAAAGAGCATGTGCGGGATGTGGCTTCCAGGCCTTACGATGTGCTGAATTCAGCGGAGGCAAGGGAAGAGGTCAGGGGAAATCCCCATTCCTTCCTGCACGTGGTCAAGCCCGAGGTGGACCTTCCCGAAGATACCCCGATCCATTCCGATGAGGTGTACAGGAAGGGGAAAGAGAATCTGGAAAAGCTCATTGAAGAAGGATTCCTGCGCCGGGATGAAAGGGAGATGCTGTATATCTATGCCCAGACCATGTCCGGAAAAACCCAGTACGGGATCGTGGGCTGTGCATCGGTGGATGATTACCTGAACGGTAAGATCAAAAAGCATGAACTGACCAGGCCTGACAAGGAAGAGGACAGGATGAACCACATCCGGGTCACCAATTTCAACGCGGAACCGGTCTTTTTCGCCTATCCCGATCATCCCGGACTGGACCAGATCGTTCGGCGGGTGACAGCACAGCCCATGGAATATGATTTTGTCACCGATGACGGGATCGGGCACCATTTCTGGCTGATCAGTGATCCGCAGATTACCGGGCAGATCACCGGGATCTTCGAAAGGGAGATCCCCTTTACCTATGTGGCTGACGGCCATCACCGCACCGCGGCTGCGGCACTGGTGGGCAAGGAGCGGCGGGATCATCATCCCGGTCACACCGGGGACGAGGAATATAACTATTTCCTTGCAGTCCATTTTCCGGCTTCGCAGCTGACCATCATCGATTACAACAGGGTGATCCGGGATCTCAACGGCATGTCGGAGGAGCGGTTCCTGGAGGAACTCAGGGAGCGGTTTGAGGTGCAGGAAAAGGGGACCGTGCACCGGCCCGGGAGGCTCCATAATTTTGGCATGTATCTGGGAGGAAAGTGGTATTCGCTGACTGCCAGGGAAGGTACGTACAACGACGATGATCCCATCGGGTGCCTGGATGTGACTGTGCTTTCCAACCAGGTGCTGGCACCCCTGCTGGACATTACGGATCTAAGGAAATCGGACCGGATCGACTTTGTGGGCGGGATCCGGGGACTTCAGGAACTCGTCAGGCGGGTGGACAGCGGGGAGATGGCTGTGGCGTTCGCCCTCTACCCGGTGACCATGAAACAATTGATGGATATCGCCGACAACGGGATGATCATGCCTCCCAAAACCACCTGGTTCGAACCCAAACTCCGGAGCGGCCTGGTCATACATTCTCTGGAATAAGTATTATCTTTAGGCATGGGAGTTGCCGAAAATCTGACCGCAATCAGGAAAGATATCCCCGGTCATGTGACACTGGTTGCTGTGACCAAGACCAAACCGGTTGAAATGATCCTTGAAGCGTACCGGACGGGTCACCGTGATTTCGGGGAGAACAGGGCACAGGATCTCATGTGGAAACGGGAAAAGCTGCCGGATGATATCCGATGGCATATGGTGGGACACCTCCAGTCCAACAAGGTGAAATTCCTGGCCCCGTTCGTGCATATGATCCACGGGGTGGACAGCCTGAAACTGCTGAAGATGATACAAAAGGAGGCCCAAGGAAACAGCCGGGTGATCGATGTGCTGCTCCAGGTACATATTGCGCAGGAGGAGACCAAATTCGGGTTTTCGGCGGATGAACTGCATGACCTGGTTCAATCTCTGGATTTGAGCCAGATCAGCCACGTAAGGATCAGGGGACTGATGGGCATGGCCACTTTCACGGAGGACGATGTGCAGGTCCGGAAGGAATTCCGTTTCCTGAAGGAATTGTTCGACCGGATGAAGCAATCGGCCTTTGCAGGACGGGATGATTTTAACCAGTTGTCCATGGGGATGTCGGGCGATTACCGGCTGGCGGTGGAAGAGGGCAGCACCATGGTCCGCATCGGAAGCCTGATATTCGGATCCAGGAACCAATAAAACGAAGCAATATGATCGATCTATCAACCACCTATGCGGGCATGACACTGAAAAGTCCGTTCATTGTGAGCAGCAGCGGGCTGACCAGTTCCATTGAGAGAATCCGGAAAATGGCATCGGCAGGAGCCGGCGGGGTTGTGCTGAAGTCGCTTTTTGAGGAACAGATCATGCACGAGATCGGTTCCATGTCGGAGGGAGGCAGCCATACCGAAGCGGAGGATTATCTGAGAGCCTATACCAGGGAAAATTCACTGGACAATTACCTGGCACTGATCAGGGGGGCCCGGGACACAGTTGATATTCCCGTTATGGCAAGTATCAACTGTGTGAAGGCACGGGAGTGGGTTGAGTTTGCCGGACAGATCCAGGAGGCGGGTGCCGACGCACTGGAGCTGAATATTTATTTTCTGCCGGTGGACAAGGATAAAAATCCCAGGGATTATGAAGCGGCCTACCTGGATGTGGCCGCCGGTGTGATCAAGCAGGTATCCATTCCTGTGATCGTGAAGCTGGGCGACGGATTTTCCAGCATCACCTGGATGGTTGACCAGCTCTATAAAAGGGGAGTGGCCGCGGTGGTGCTCTTCAATCGGTTTTACACACCCGATATCGATACGGACAACCTGACCATCGGATCCTCCGAGGTGCTCAGTTCCCCTGCGGATATCCGTCACTCCCTCCGGTGGGTCGGGATCATCTCTTCCCGCATCGGAAAGATGGATATCGCGGCATCCACCGGTGTGCACAGCGGAATGGCAGCAGTCAAACAGATCCTGGCCGGAGCCGATGCTGTCCAGGTCTGCTCGGTGCTTTACCGCAACGGGATCGATTACCTCCGGGATATGGTCGCAGAAATGCGGAAGTGGATGGAGAAACGCGGATATGATTCCCTGAATGATTTCAGGGGAAAAATGAACTACAGCAACATGAAGGATCCTTCCGTGTATGAGCGCTCCCAGTTCATCAGGTATTTCTCACGGATGCATTGATGATCAGTAGTTGCTCATGCAGTTCTTCTCCAGGTAATCCCTGGCTTCATAGATACCGTACCTGAAAGCCCGCTCGTAACAGTGACAGGCGTCCTGCCGTTTCCCGAGCCGCGCTGCCAGTTTCCCCTTCTCAAACCATATCTGCCCGTTGGAAGGATCCAGGTCCAGTGCCATGGCCATGTCATTCTCGGCATACCTGGTGGTCCCCGTGGCCGCGTAGGTCCGTCCCCGCGCAAAATAATATTCGGCTTTTCCGGTATTCAGCTTCAGGGCCCTGTTGAATGAATGGATCGCATCCAGGTATCTCCCGTGGGTAAACTGGATCATACCTTTCTGGTAAACGGCACTGTCATCCAGCGGGAAATAGACCAGGTACCGGTCCAGATCCTCCAGGGCCCCGTCCAGGTCGCCGTTGAGGCTCCGGGCACCTGCACGCTGCAGGTAGGCATCGAAACGGGCGGGATCCAGCCTGATGACCCTGCTCAGACCTGTAATGGCTTCCTCATAGGCTCCGTCCTCTACCTGGTACAGGGCAAGAAGCTGCACTGCATCCAGGTTCCTCACATCACTTTTGGCGGCAGACCGGATCTCTGACCGGGCCGCTTTCCGGTTTCCCAGTCCGGCGTAGATCAAAGCCTTCTCGAGACGCACCCTGCTCCGCTGGTATCCCTGCGCATCCAGCCTGTTCAGCATGTTGAGGGCTTCCAGGGTGTTGCCGCTGTTCTTCAGGAACATGGCCTCCTGGAACTCCTGGTCACCACTGCCATACCAGTTTTTTTCATTCCAAAGTTCCTGCCACCCGGTCATTTGCTCGAGGCGCGACAGATCTTCATCCAGCAGGATCTGTTTCTCGGGAACCCTGTAACGGGAATCCAGGTGGGTTCTCAGGTAGTTCAGGGCCATCACCGGGCGGTTCAGTCTCATTTCGGTTTTGGCCAGGTAGAAACTGGCCATGCCCTTCCGCCGTCTTTCCACTTCGTAAAAGTCATCATGTGCGGCGGGATACTGCTTCAGCGTAAAATGGCAGATGCCCAGGTGGTAAAGGATGTCCACATCGCCGGGTTTTTGTTCCAGGGCCTTTTCCAGATGATACAGGGCCGAATCATACTGTTCCTTCTCCATGCAGGCGCGCCCCATCAGATAGAGATCGGGCCGGTCATCCGCCGGAGCCGTCTGCGCCTTCAGGGATACTGCCATGAAGACTGCCGCTGTCAGGTACACCCATTTGTTCATATTCCTCCAGTTTCTATTCAATAAAGACGTCATTATCTTCTCCGGAGTATACATAAATGAAACCGGTGAGCGCATACACCTCGATCCCCGTCAGCCGGTATTCATACACATCACAGATATAGTAATAAACCCCCGGTGCCACCAGCTGGCCCGATTTGATGTGCTTCCCGTCCCAGAGAATATCTGGATCCTCCGTTTCAAACACAAGGAGCCCCCACCGGTTAAAGATCTGCATGTCCACCCGCTCCACATAGGAGGTGCGCAGGGGCCTGTATATGTCATTGATCCCGTCCCCGTTGGGCGAGAACACATTGGGCAGTATGTAGTTGGAACACTCGTCCAGGCACAGCAGGACCGATGGTATCGATTCGTTATCAAAGGAATCGATGGCCGTAATAAAATAACAGGCGGTCAGGGACTGCTCGGGGAAGTGATCATAGATGGTATCGTACCGGTCCCCGAATTCGGCGATGATCACCGGTGGCGCTTCCAGGGTGGGACTGTAATAGAGCCTGTAGCCGACCACATCGAGGGCACAGGGATCGTTCCAGTCATTATAATTCCAGGTGAGGTGGTTGTATCCGCTGTCACACAAAGAGTACCCGGTGAGATAGGGCGGACAGGGAGGGGTGCTGTCCACGGGGACGGTGCAGTTGATGTGGCTGTGATTCACGTTTTCATAGAGTTTCCCGTCCAGGATCCGCCATCCCGTACT
>DSEO01000172.1 GCA_011056635.1 Bacteroides sp. | reverse complement strand
ATGAACAGGTGCAGGGGCCTCCCCGCATCGGTCTCCCCGGCTTCAATGAGCAGGGCTTCTTCGTACTGCCGGTCAAGCCAGCCGTACATGTCGATGGCTTCCTGCCAGGTGACCGTTTCGTTCTGTGCATATCTCAGACTGACCTGGGCCGGAACCGGCATGTGGATCCAGAGCAAGACCGGCAACATCCATGTCGTTAACGGCAAAATACGCTGCAGGTGAAATATGTATGAATGATTCATATGCGAAATTATTCCGGTGAAATTAAGCAATCTACATTTATTTTTGTATAACTTATCCTTACGAAATCTGCATGATGATGGAATTTCCGGGACTTCATAAGCTAGATCGGTGGATGACGAGGATGGTCAGTTATCCGGGAATCGATAAGGATACGCTGACCCAGAAGAAGATATACTGGATAGCCAGTCTTGCCGTGACTTCCATGATATTGTGCCTGGTACTTGTCTACCACCTGATTTTTCCCCAGCTGAGGATCCTGATCTATTACGGCCTGTTCATTGCCCTCGTTTTTATGCAGGGTGTTATTCTGCCGGTAGTGGTGCGTCAGGTTTCAGTATGGCACAGATTTGTTGACCAGTTCCTTGTGGCCATCGCCACATTCGTCGCCATTCTGAAGATGGGGGGGATCCCTTATTCCGGGGGACTGATCTTCGTGGGCCTGGCACTGGTTTTCTTTTCCCTCAACTTCTGGAAAAAAAGCGCAACCATTGCCATTTACGTTGTCTATGTGATCACGGTCATCCTCGCCGGAGTCCTGCATCCCTATCTCACCGTTCCTCCCGAAATGACACCGGCCGTAAACATCTCCCTGTACGTAGTCAACCTGCTGTGGATCTCCGGTTTTGCCACGGCTTTTGTGCTGAACTTCATTGCACAGCGCGTAAGAATGGAGCACCTGGAAGCGGAACAACTGAAGGAGCTTGATGAAGCCAAATCCAGGTTCTATACCGGTATCACGCATGAATTCCGCACACCCCTGACAGTCATTCGAGGCATGACGGAGCTGATCAGGGAAGACCCGGAACGATGGCTCGATGAAGGCCTGGAGAAAATAAACATTCACACGGATATCCTGCTCAACCTGGTGAACCAGATGCTTGACCTTGCAAAACTTGAGGCAGGGGCCATGTCCGTCCACATGGTCAGGGGAGACATCAATCTCCATATCAAATATATCATTGAATTGTTCGCTTCCGTGGCGGCAGAGAAACAGATCCAACTGGTTTACAATCCCGCCGCACAGCCAACGGTCATTGACCATGATCCGGAAAAACTGATGCAGATCCTCATCAACCTTCTCTCCAATGCACTGAAGTTCACACAGCATTCGGGCCGGGTGGAGGTGAGCACGGCCCTGACCGGTGACGACAGGTTTGAAATAAGGATCGCAGATAACGGTCCGGGGATCTCCGGTGAACACATGCCTTATATCTTCGACCGTTTCTACAGGGTCGAGGAAGGCGGTGCCAGGTCACTGCCGGGATCGGGACTCGGCCTTGCACTGACAAGGGAGCTGGTAAAGCTCATGAAAGGAACGATCTGGGCGGAGAGTGTGTATGGCGAGGGTACTGCCTTTACGGTGGATCTTCCGGCTACCCAGACTGCGCCGCTGGTGGAAATACAGGAATTGCAGGACCCCGGGATTGGGATTTCCACATGGATCAGTCCGGCCGGTCCGAAATTCATTCCTCCATCTGTGCACGGCAATGCATCGGCCAATAAACCCATGCTCCTGATCGTGGAGGATCATGCAGATGTGGTGCAGTACCTGTTCACTTTGCTGGAAAATGAATATGATGTGGTGGTGGCAAATGACGGCAGGGAGGGATTCGAGGTTGCCACCGAATGCATCCCCGACATTATCCTCAGTGATGTGATGATGCCGGTGATGGATGGGATTCAGATGCTCGGAAAAGTCAAGGATGATCTGCGTACAAGTCACATCCCCGTGGTGATGCTGACGGCAAAAGCTGACATTGCCTCCAGGCTGGAAGGACTGGAGCGGGGGGCCGACGCCTATATTCCCAAGCCGTTCAACAGGAAAGAACTGCTGGTGCAGCTGAGATCGCTGATTGAATTGAGGAGGAAGCTCCGCGAAAGATATGCACCGGTAGCAGACCTCACCCTGCCGGAGGTGCCGGATTTCCGCAAGGAAGATGTATTCATGCGGAAAGTCCGGGATATCATGATCGCCCACCTGACCGATGACCGGTTCGATATCCAGGGTCTGTGCAGGGAGATCGCCATGAGCCGGTCGCAATTGTATCGTAAATTCAAGTTCCTGACAGACAGAACAATCACACAATACCTTCGTTCGCTCCGCCTGCATAAGGCGAAGGAATTGCTGCTCGGTTCGGATATCACCGTCTCGGAAGCCGCCTACAGGACGGGATTTAAGAACATCTCCCACTTCAGCAAAGCCTTCACCCGGGAGTTCAGTGTAAATCCGAGCGATATCGGCAGGAAATAACATCCTTCTTTTTTGGGACGCCGGGCAAAATAATTGGGACGCCGGGCAAAACGATTGATGCGGACGCAGCGTAACTTGCCATCGTATTGTTTAAAACCATGTCCATGAGAACACATCTATTACTCAGTCTGATTATTTCGCTCTGCTGCGGGATCATCTCCGGACAGCACCTGATCCGGGTGAATAACAATCCGGGTGCCGATGCAGATTATGCCACACTGCAGGATGCAAACGACAATGCCTCCGACGGCGATACCATTTACGTGGAAGGCTCTACAACCGCCTACGAGGACGCCAACATATCCAGACGGCTCACGATCATTGGCCCGGGTTACTTCCTGAGCGAAAACGACAGCACCCAGGCAAATAAAATGGAAGCGAATGTGGGGACCGTGTACTTTAATTCCGGATCGGCAGGCAGCATCATTACGGGCATGAAAGGTAGCTCGGTATCTGTCAAAGTGGATAACATTGCTGTGACAAGGTGCCATCTCAGCTATATTTATTTCTACGACGACATTGAAAATATCCTCGTCCTGCAAAATTTTGTATCAGGTATCAGTGTTGCCTCAGGCAAGATCACCAATGGAATTATCTCGAACAATATTGTTGGTTACTATATCAGTATAGGCAGTACGAGCGGCCCCCTGCAAATTACCAATAATGTGGTCACATCTCTTTACTACACCCCGATAGATGTATATAATGCAAGCATTGCCAACAATATCATCTGTTCATCAAGCTTTGTGATCACTCCGAATACAGGCAATACAATCACCAACAACATCCTGGCATACGATGGCACCGATGCCGGAGGCAACCGGCACAATGTGGCCATGGCCAATGTGTTCGTGGACTATAATGGCAACCTGGGCTACAGCTCCGACGGGAAATGGCAGTTAAGGACCGGATCCCCTGCGATCGGGTCCGGGTTGAGCGGTGTCGACTGCGGCGTCTTCGGCGGTGTAACCCCCTATGTGTTATCGGGCCTGCCGGCGCTGCCGCATATCTACGAAGCGGCCATTGCCGGCACAGCTTATTCCGGTGAGGGCTTATCCTGCACCATCAAGGTCAAATCCGGTAAATAGCCCATTCAATACGGGGAACAATGAAAAAATCAGCGTTCATCTCGGCATTTTTGCTTGCTGCCGCACTTTCTGCCGGCCAGCAAATAAACAGGGCGGAATACTTTATTGACAGTGATCCCGGTTTCGGGCTGGCCACCCCGATACCCATTGCCAGTCCGGGCAATGATTTGTCCCTGAGCTTTCATGTGGATGCTGACGGACTCGTACAGGGGTTCCATATGATCATGGTGAGGGCCCGCGACGACCTGGGCCGCTGGAGCTCATCCTTCCAGCGGGTTTTTTACCTGTTCAGGTCCCGGGATGTAATTGAGTCGAAAATCAATCAGGCAGAGTATTTTATCGACAGTGATCCGGGTTTCGGGCTGGCCACCCCGGTACCCATTGCCAGTCCGGGCAATGATCTGTCCCTGAGCTTTCATGTGGACGCTTCCGGACTCTCACAGGGTTTCCACAGGATGATGATCAGGGCATGCGACGAGCTGGGCCGCTGGAGTTCCATTCACCAGCAGGTCTTTTATGTATTTAAGGCGGTCCCGCCGGAAGCTTCGGATGTTACCGGCATGGAATACTTCATTGACGACGATCCGGGTTTCGGGAACGGAACGCCTGTGAACGTGGTATCTCCGGGCAAAGATATCACTGCTGATTTTATCGTGTACCTGGGCGGGTTAAGCGACGGTGACCATATGTTTTACATCAGGAGCAGGGATGCACTGAACCGGTGGAGCCATACCCTCGCACATGCTTTTACGCTCAATGTGACGGGTTCCGGGGAAAAGGAAGCAGCACCCTGGTTCAGGCTGTATCCGAATCCGAATGCGGGGAGTTTTATTTTAGAAATGATTGATCTCCCGTGCAGCAAGGTAATGATCACCGTCAGCGATTTGAGCGGGCGCACCGTGTATTCCAAAGAATTGCACGGCGAGCGCATTCCTTTATCCGTGGATCTGCCCACAGGGGTCTATATGCTCAGGATCGAAGCCGGAAAAAAATCCTTTAACCAGAAACTGATCATTCAGTAAAACACACTGGTAAAAGATGAACTATTGCTGATCTTTTTACAGATCAGTGTTTTTATTTGGATCGTTCTCCTTCCAGCGCAGCTTTCAGCTGCGAGAAAAAATCGATCACCAGCTTCCCCGGGTCGTTTTTCTCAACCTTTGCAGGGAGATCCTCCGGCCTGGTTTTACCTTCCAAGGTGAGCCGGCGGATGGCGTTCACCACCCCCAGGTATCCCGACCGCACTTCCTGTGGATCCGATTCCAGGAGCAGCTGCTGGTTGTAACTGT
>DSEO01000154.1 GCA_011056635.1 Bacteroides sp. | reverse complement strand
CCGCGTGCCGGGACCATCGTCCCGGGATGGTCCGTGAGTGCTCCGTCAGCGATCAGGTCATCCCAGAATTCGCGAAAAGTCCAGTTCCAGGGCAGTGCTGCCCAGGACGTGCGGCAGGTCACCCCCTCCGTTGCGGTGGTGGTCAGCGCCATGGTGCCCCCGTTCACATCCAGTTCATCCACCCCTTCCGAGTACATGTATACCCCCTGCAGTCCCTTCCCCGTGCGGAACAGGTTCCTGTTCCCTTCCGGTTCCCCGGTCCACCCGTCCGTCCCGATATAATTGGGCACCATCCCGCATACCGCCGCCTCGATCGGGTGGTCCGCCGGGTTGGTCAGCACATACCGCAGCACGGCCACCGGGATGCCGCTCCGGTCCGCATCGCCCATGACCAGCGGATTGAATGCTTCCAGGCGGACTTCCAGGGGGACGTCCCGGTGGATGAACTCCACCCCGGCCAGCGGGTAGGCTGCCGAGAACACGGTCTCTTCGAAACGGGGAAAGCCGGCATTGGCGGCATCGGCCCCCCAGTCACCCTCGTACTCCCCGGCCGGCACCGGTCCCTCCAGTACCCGGATCATCGCATCTTTTCCCGGTTCCCTGTACCAGAGGGCGAAGAACGGTCCGTTGCAGATGGACGGAGGAACGAATTTGAAAGCCGGCAGGTACCCCAGCGCCCCCCGGTTCATCAGCTCCCAGTCCCGCAGGTCCCCCCGGCCTCCCAGTGACACGGTGCCCGTCCCGATACCCCCCAGGGGCATGGCCACCCGCTCCAGGTATTTCCCCCTGTAGGTTTTCAATACGGGCCACGGCGCGCCTCCTTCCTGTCCCGTCGCCGCATGGGTCATCATAAGCAGAAAGAGCCCCAGCATCCCCCTTTGAAGCAGGTTTGTTGTCATCATTTCCTATTTTTCTTTTTCCACCCTGAATACGGACGGAAGTCCGGGTGCAAAGACCTTCCCGCCGTCGAATGCAGTATGTCCGTACCCGTTCAGGACGAAACGGTTCAGGGTCAGCTCCCCGTTCAGCGGTTCCAGGGTGACCTGCATGAAGGTCCCTTCATCCCGGATCTCCACGGTGCCGTACCGGTAGCCGTTGGACCAGAAGTGGTTCCCTTTCCCGGGATGGAAGGCCATGCTCCCTTCCACGGCACTGTAACGGAAGCCGGTGAGCGCCGGTACGGCCGACCAGCTCGCCATGGCCCGCCCGTAATGATGGCCCCACTCGGCCTCGTCGAAGGGATTCCTTTTGTACCCGTCATAGCGGTCACGGATGTTCTGGATGCACTGCAGCCCTTCCTGCTCCATTCCTTCATAGAGCATGCCCACCGCGGCCGCATACTCGAAGCCGGTCATCACCTCGGTAAAATAGGGGAACGGGTTCAGGGGCCGGCTGCGGGGATAATCGGCCATCACAAGCGCGGCCTCATCCCCCAGGGCGTATGTCCTCAGGCAGTTGAAATGGTCCTGCAGCGATTCCCGGTGATTGTATTTCAGAATGCTCTCCAGCGTGGTCACAATGTGTCCGCGGTCCGCCAGGTATCCCAGTCCCAGCAGGTGCGCCACGTACTGTCCCACCAGCTGGTCCACCAGGCAGCCTTCCCCCAGCTGGTATTCCGGATCCAGCAGGTTATCCCCGCCCATTCCCACCACCAGGCTGGGATGGATATCCTCAACCCTTTCGGGTGGCTGCACCCGGTGGATATAGTACTCCCCGTTGAAAAGGTTTTCATCCATCCACCGGCTTCCCTGAGCGAACAACCTGCTGCAAAGGGCTGCAAATTCACGGTCACCCCGGTAACCGGCCATCTCTTCCATGGCCCTGAGCGCTCCGAGGTACCAGAATCCCATCTGCGGATTGGGACCGAAATACTCCACATCCATGGTGTTGTGCTGGGCGCCCTCCATCACCCCGTCCATGTCCGCATCCCAGCCGCCTTCGATCCAGCAGAACCGGAGTGCCCTTTTCACGGCGGGATACAACTCCCACAGCAGTTGGTCGTCGCCCGACAGCTGCCAGTCCCGGTACATCTTCATGATGGCTCCCATCTGTCCGTCCGCCGCCGCGCGTTTGAAGTTGGGGATGCTGTCCAGCGGCAGCCGCACCCGGAAACTCATCAGTCCCCCGCTGTCGGTGGCCATACCGAACTCGATCTCCCTTTTCAGCCGCGCCAGCTCCCCGAAAAGGAACCCGGTGGCATGCTCGTAATTATACACATGGGTGCAGGATCCCCAGGAAGATCCGGCATTGTCGTGGTAGCCTTCCCAGGAAAAAAAGTATCCGTCCGACGTCCGGAAGCAGGTCTGGGTACGCAGCGTGGAAATGTTGAAGAGCGCGGCTTCCTTCACCACTTTGGGAAGACCGGACGCCAGGAAAGCGTTCACGAAGCGGGCGGTCTCCCTTTCCAGGGTTTCCAGTTCCGGCAGGGTTTTCAGGGCCACATCCCAGGCATCGCGGTACTGCGTGGTGTACCAATTTTTCAGCAGGGTATAGGACCATGCCTTCCGGTTGGGGAAATGCCAGGTAATGAAAAAATCGATCTCCTTCCTTTCACCGGGTGCAAGCCTGACCTTCGCGGCCAGTGAGGCCATGGGTTTGTCCTCTCCCGTGGGTGCACGCTCCTCCAGTGTGCCGTCCGCGCTGAAATCATCCCAGAAATCGAGCAAATGCGCGCCCCAGTCCGCCTTTCTCCAGGAGGTGCGGCTGGTGACCAGTGCCCGGGAGGAGGTGGTCACCGCCATGGTGCCCCATTGCTCCGACCCGAAGTCCACCCCTTCCGACCGCATGAAGATCCCGGTCAGGCCGTCCTCCTCGCGGAATTCGTTCCTGTTCCGCAGGGAGGTGCCGGCAAAGCCATCCTCACCGATGAAATTCTGCATGGAGAAACAAACGGAGGCATCCACCTCCCGGCCGGAAGTGTTCACGATCTCAAAGGTGAGGGCCGCCAGGGGAATGCTGCTTTTGTCCGCATCGGCGGGGACCAGGGGATTGAAGCCTTTGATCCGGACCTTCACGGGCAGTTCGTCATGGAACAGGTTCACCTGTCCGAACGGATAGGCCGCATCGAAGGTGCTCTTTTCGAACCGGGGCATCCCGTGGTTGGTCACCCTGTCCACACCCCGGCTTCCTTCGTATTCATACAGCGGCACCGGGCCTTCCAGCAGGCGCGTGTCTTTTTTGTCCCCCGTCTCCGTAAAAAGCACGAAAAAGGGGGCGAGATCAAACCGGGGACCGGGATTGTACCCCTTCGCGGGCCGGTTCATGATCTCCCAGTCCCGCAGATTGCCCCTCCCCCCCAGGGAGACCGTCCCGGTGCCGATCCCCCCCAGCGGAAGGGCGATCCGGTCCACGTGATCCGCATCGTAATGCTTCAGCACCGGCCACTCTTGCGGGGACCCAGGGTGCTCCCCGGAACTTGTATATGGTTCCGTTTCCGTTCCCTGTACAGTTGCGGGCAGCAGCACCAGGAGCAGCAGGAAATCAATGAAATAATTCAGGGATGTCCGGTGAAGTGTTTTCATGTGCGTGTCATTGGTTTTTTGTCAGCAGTGCATGGATCTCGCACCCGGCGGTGATCATGGCTCCCAGTCCCCTCGGATCATGATCGAACCGCTCCCTGTTCTGGTAGAATTCCACATCGTCCCCGATCCCGGTACCCCGGCAGATATCCCTGACCGTCCCGTCCTCCATGATCTTCTCCTGCAGTGCCATCCATCCTTTCAGGGCATTCTCCCGGTACATGTCCGGAAGCCACCCGTACCGCGCCCCCCGGGCCATGGCCAGGGTGAACAGCGCGGTGCAGGAGGTCTCTTCGAATGTTTCCGGGTGGTCCAGGACCTGGTGCCACATTCCGGAGGGGTCCTGGTACCCGGCCAGGGCTTCCATGTGGCGGCGGAATATCTCCCGGATCCGCCCGTAAGCGGGATGACCGGCCGGCATGTGCAGCAGGGCTTCGCTGATGGCCCAGGCGACCCAGCCGTTGGCCCTTCCCCAGCGCACCGGTGAAGGGGTTTTCTCCCGGTCGTACCAACCGTGAAACCAGAGTCCCGTCGCCGCATCTTCCAGGTAATGCGCGAACCGGATCACCTGCCGGGCCACCTCATCATACAGCGTGCTGTCCCCCGTGATCTCCGCCATCCGCAAAAGGAAGGGGACCGACATAAAGAGATCATCCGCCCACACCGTGGAGTCCACCGGCTCGGGCCGGCAGAAAGTGCCGTCGGGAAGGCGTTGCTGGCCATGCATGACATAATCGTTCACCTCTGAAAGGATGGGCATCAGAGCCGTATCGCCGGGATCCATCAGCTGCAGCTGCGCCAGGGGAAGTGCCGGTCCCCCGGAATCATCCAGCATGGTCATCCGGAACAGGCGGTGGTAGCTCCCCCGCATGGCATGCAGGGTGAAATACTGCCAGCGGAAATAGTCCGTGTGCTCCCGCAGGTATTCCGCGTATTCGTGGACGAATGCCAGGTATTGCTCATCCCCCGTGGACCGGTAGAGTGAAAGGATCCCAAGCAAGGTTCCCCCGCTGGCATATTGCCAGTCCGCATAAGCATCGCGCCTGAATGCTGCATCTTCCGGGATGACCAGCTCCCGGACCAGGGGGCGGGACGCCGCTCTCCATCCCATAATTTTTTCTCCTTCCCGGTAACTCTGTGCAAATCCCCTCTCCGGCGGTAACCTGGATTCCATACCGTCACCCGGAGTATGCCAGGGACCGTTGATGATCCACATGACGCCTTTCTCCCCGCCTTTCTCCCCGCCGGTCACCGGCACGCTCTGCACAAAATCCGCCTGCCCGTCCATGGGATCCAGGGGCAGCAGCAACACCTGCGAGGGTTCCGGTCCCTGCCTGAACCTGACCAGGAGCTCGTT
>DSEO01000254.1 GCA_011056635.1 Bacteroides sp. | reverse complement strand
AATTTCAGCGGATTCATCATGCCGGAGGCGTATGACCTGGAAAGGCTGATCATCGGAAAAGGAACCGCTGCCAGCCTGAATTTTGCAGCGGTGATGGCCCAGGCCAGCAGGGTTTACGGGGAGACCGACCCTGAATGGTCTGAGATGGTCCTGGCTGCTGCGGAGAAGGCGTGGGACTGGGCGGCGGATCATGACAACGTCCCCTTCCGGAATCCGGAGGATGTGCGTACAGGTGAATATGGTGACGACCTGTTCAGCGATGATTTCTGGTGGGCTGCCGCTGAATTATATCTCACCACCGGGAAAGAAAGGTACCTGAGATATCTCCTTGAAAACGAAGAACCCTATATGCACCAGCTTACCAACAGCTGGAAATTCTTCATCCGGAACATGGGTTTCCATTCACTGCTTGCCAACAGGGAACAAATTGATCCCGGTCTGGCCGAATCACTCTCCGGCAAGCACCTGGCGCTTGCAGATGATATCCTCGCCCGGATGGATACCATTCCCTATCAGGTGGGGATCGATTACTTCGAATGGGGATCCAACAGCGATTTCCTCAACCAGGCCATGATCCTCTGTTACGCCCATCACCTGACCGGCAATAAAAATTACCTGGATGGGACCGTCCGGAACCTGGATTACATTTTCGGGAAAAATGCCACCGGGTACTGCTTCCTGACCGGATTCGGGGCAAAACAGGTAATGCATCCGCACCACCGGCCCAGCGGAGCCGACGGCATCGAAGCCCCCGTCCCCGGTTTTATCGTGGGTGGTCCCAACAAGGACAGACAGGACCGGGGGGAGGTGGAATATGCAAGTGAATACCCTGCCGGAGCCTTCGAGGATGTGCAGGCCAGCTATGCCTCCAATGAGGTATGCCTTAACTGGAACGCACCGGCTGTCTTTGTCCTGGGTTACCTGGAGCAGGTTTATTGAACCCCTCAGGCAAGCCTGTTCTCAGAACTGGAACGCTTTGAATGAATGGGGCTTCAGGGTGATCTCAAACACACAGGAATCCCGGCCCAGTTTCCGGCCCCTGTAGGAGGGGGCTTCCCGCAGCTCCCCCATGATGACTTCTCCTGTGGACACATCGGTAATCCGGTCATATGCGCTGTCCACAACGATGCGGAAGGTCACCTCCTCATCCAGGAACGACTCGACCACGAAAGAGTGGTTATCGTACACGAAAAGGCTCACCTCCGACGGACCTTCGAGCAACACATCCAGCGATCCCGCGATTTCCTGCCGCAGTCTGTTCAGAACGGGGACCGGCATGTTGTAGAAATCAATGAAGTTATCCGGCACCGTCAGCACGAAAAGCTCGCCTTCGGAATAGTCTGCCCGGTGAAGAACAGGCCATCCGTTGGTGTCATCCAGTGCCGAGATCACCTCCCAGGAGTCGTTGGTGAGATATTGGATCTGCGGGATGATGATCTCCTTTTCGATGGTGACCGGCGGGCCCCATCCCGTTGTAAACTCCTTCACCCCCGCCTTCCGGTCCGTCACCCTTAACTCTGCGATATCTTCGATTCCATGGCCCTGGAGCGAACGATACAGGCCGGATGTGACCGTGACATTTTTTCCCTGTTTTAGCCTGGTCTTGATCTTCTCCACGATCTGCGGATCATGACCTGCCGTTTCGGTGAGCAGCACCATCTCCCCGTCCCCGGGGAATTCGGGCACAATCTCAATGGGAATCCCGATCATGCCCAGGTAGTTCTGAAGAAAATCCTCTCCCACCGCATGGTAAGGCCTGTAGCTTTTAATGCCCACCGGCCGGCCCAGGGATCCCAGTACCCGGTCAACCACCTCCAGCGAATATCCGGCTGCCCGTGCATAGGTGACCGGCGCGGACATTGATCCGTCTGCCTGCTTAATGGGTTCTTTCATTTTATCGAAATCAAAACTGGTTCCGGTCCCCTGCCATTCAGCCCGGGTGTTGTCCCGGACGGGATACTGCATCTGCCGGATATCAAATAGGGTGATCTCCGGTGCTTTTGCGAACAGGGTCAGCCACAGCTGCTCGGCATACCTGTCCAGCGGATCCGAACCGCCGGTATCCACCCAGCCCCCCCGGTTCTGTCCCGGCTTCAGGTTTTCAAAGTACCTGAAAATGGCATACCCGTGGTATTGCTGCAGGTGCTGATTGCCCGAACGGTTCCGGGTCTCCGTTCCCGTATAAAGGCCTTCAAAAAGCGCAGGCTGCGCCTCCAGGTTGAATCCGAGCCCCTGGAAATGCTCGTACCAGTTGGGATACTTGATCACTACTTCCACATCCGGATTCACCTCCCTGGCCGGCTCGAGGACCAGCTTTACAGCTGCATCCTTCATCAACTCCAGCCGGTAATCGGTCCAGCTCATCTCTTTTTTCGCCGCAATGCAGAGATCGCATTTGCAGCTGGTAAAG
This sequence comes from Bacteroides sp., assembly GCA_011056635.1. GTDB lineage: Bacteria > Bacteroidota > Bacteroidia > Bacteroidales. Next base: position 2,521 of record DSEO01000254.1, on the reverse strand, counting down.
AAGAAATCGTCCAGGATGAACTCATCGAAAAAACGGGCCGTATAGGTGGCAATCTGCTTCACCTTATCCCGGTGACCGGGATTGGTGTAACAGAAGGTCTCAAAATAATTGCTTTCATTCACGGTATAGGTGATCCCCCCGGCCACTTCGATGCCCCTGCCGGTGAAAAAATCAATGGCCGCCTGCAGGGTCTCCTCATCCACCATGAGCAGATCCCTGTGGGTCTCCAGGTAGACCTTATCCACGTGCACCTGCCGGGTGATCCCGTCCCAGACTGTGGTCAGCCACCCCGGGTCATTCATTTTTTCCACCTCATAGGCGCGGCAATAGACCGCCACTTTGAAATTCTGGTATCCCTGGGCCCAAACATCCATACCCTGCCAGAGGACCAGGGCGAAAACGAAAAGAAGTTTTTTCTGATACTGCATCTGTGATTTTTTTATGTGTCTGTTGATTCTTAGCGTCCGGCTTTGAACGGATCGCCGCCATCCCAGGTACCCCCGCCGGCCAGAATGGTGTAGAGCGCATCGTAGTGCATGGTTTCAAAAATGGTGAACTCGGTAAAGGATATGATTCCCCGGTCGTCGGTGAACTGCTTCTCTCTGGGAAGTTCCCGGATGCCCGGGACCACCCTTGCCCGGCTCCTCCACCCGGTCACGCCCGGACCGAATACGGTGATCCCCGGCTTGGGACCCCATCCCTTTGCAATGGTATAGGCACTTTCGCGGTCATGGATGTTGTGCACCCGGTGAGATCCGAGTCCGGTTACATAACTGATCCCAAGCGGATTCAGACCAAGTTTATAGTCCATTAACTCCGAGGCGGCATCGAAGTACCGCTGTTCGCCCGTCAGTTTCCACTGAAGCAGAGGAGCACAGGCATACTGGGGCTGTCTCACATTGTGTCCCCAACCTCCCCGATCGGGATCGTTCCCCACCGGATAGGCATGCATTCCCAACTCCCTGATATTTGCATCGGCCGCCCCGCGGATGGCCTTTCTGAAAAAGGCAACGATTTCAGGATCGGTCGCCGCATCCTCCGCCAGCACATAAGAGAGGATATAGGCCGGATTATCAAAGTCCGCATCATTCAACGAATACCCGGGGGTCGCATAGAGGTGATCCTTCAATGAATCGGCCAGGGTATACAATTCCCGGATTGCCTGGTGGTCCGCCTCCTCTCCCAGCAACAGGTATCGCTGGACGTGGTAATACAGCCTTTCGGGACCTGCCATAACATCCCGGCAATACGCCATGGCCCGTTCTGCCCGCTTAACCAGCGCGGCTGACTTCCCGGGCCTGTAGGGTTTGAGGATCCTGGCCAGGTGCATGAAGAGCCCCGCCCCCGTACAGGTGGCGCGGTCATCCGTCCGAACCGTCCCGTATTTATGATCATCCTCATCCATGGGTGCGGCAAACGGATCGGGATAGCCCCTGGTCTCCGTACCGAAATGAACGCTGCCGTCTTCATTCTGAAGATACTCCCAAACCAGGGTCCCCCACTCCGCTTCGTCGATGATATCGGGGATCCCGTTCTCATAGTTCAGGATCCGGTAGTCTTCGGAGAAATCGCCCGGGATATGGAATTGTCCGTCGCTGAAGTAATCCGGAAATGCCTCATAGATCATCAGGTTGATCACCGGGTTCGACATATGGTAGGCCCGCCGGTCTGCATCCCCCGCATCATGGTACCCCCCGTAACACCTGAAGGTCCTTTCTGTTCCAATCACATCTATATTGGCCTCTCCGATGGGACCGTCCACATCATAGATCAGGGTATGGCAGGGATTTTTCCGGATATCCGGTTCATGGATCGGGCAACCGCACCGCTGCAGGTACTGTGCGCGAAAGATCGTGTGGGCCAGCATCTTTGAAAAATCACCTCCCACCCCGAACGGGTATGAACATCCGTATCCCTTTACCGCAATCCTGTAAGGTCCTCCTTCGGGAACGCCGGAAAGGTCCAGGCGGTACACAAAATCCCCGGACGAAGCATCCTCGCCGGTCACCTCCAGCCTGCCGGATGCAACCACTTGACCGTTTCCGGTATGAAATACTTCATAGACGGGCAACTCCCCTTCTATTTTCAGGGCTCCTCCCGTACCCGGCCAGATGGCAAAATTGGCATACCTGACCTCTGAGAAAGCACTGTACCCCACCTGGTTCGTCTTGATGGATTCACAGTATGTATCCCGCTCCTGAAATGTGGACGCCATCGTCCCGTAAGGAGTTTCCACCCTGTACTCCTTTCCCTCTTCCAGAATGGCGGTCTCCAGGTAAATGTGGTGGTCACACGCATCGGCCTGCATCACATATTTATGGATGCTCAGGGGAGCCTCCCCGTTGATCTTCCATTGCGACAGATCATCAATGTTCACTTCATTCAGATCTACCGTATCGCTGATAAAAAAGGCAACGATCATACGATCGGAGGCAGTCCGGATCTCTTTGAATGTCAATTTCGCCTGTGTGGCGGAAGTGAGGAATAAAAGCCCGGATAAGGCAAGAATGGTTATTTTTTT
>DSEO01000372.1 GCA_011056635.1 Bacteroides sp. | reverse complement strand
TTTAAAACCGGCCGCGATACCCCGGTGAAACCGGTTTTCATTCAGGGAGGCATAGGGCCTGAGCCCGGACATGGAAAGCCTGTGAACCTCGAAGTTGTCGGGACTGTGGAGGAATCCGGTTCCGTTAACCAGTCCGAGTCCGTGTTGCAGACCGTAAGAACCCAGGATCAGCTTCCTGAGCGTGCCGGTCCCCCGGTACTGCAAATAACCGGAAACAAATTCCGGATGGATGCCGTGGAAAAACGGCTCACCGGGATCTTTGTCAAAGGCCAGGCCGAGTGAGAGTCTGTCCGTCAAACGGGCCCTGATCCGAAAATTGAACCTGAACGGTGTGGACAGATATACCGGTTGGTTACCCGCATCTCCTCCGGCGCTGTATCCTGCCGGTTTCGGAAAGATCCTTCCCAGGTTGCACAGGAACAAATTGCGTGGGGCAGGACCGGGCAGGCTGCCAGGTGCTGACCGGGAGTGGGCTTGACCAGTACCGGACGGGGATGGGTTCACAGTGATGTAGCCCGAAATTTCCTTCAAATGGGACCTGCTGAATCCCGGCAGGACCGCCAGCTCGTAAATGGAATAGAGTTCGCCGTATGTTTCCCTGTACTTCAACAATTGGTGGATCTGGTAAGGTGTGAACAGACCGGATTCACGCAGCACTCCCCCCGTGACCAGGTTCAGATTCAGGGGAGCCTCCAGCCTGTCGGTCTGCTCCTCCAGCATTTCGGTGGGAAGGTCCGTTGCTTCCTCCGGCTCGCTCCGATCTTCCGCCAGGGTCTCAAACTCTTCCGGTATCTGAGAAAACCCTGCCAATGGCAGGAAAAACAGAACCGCGACCTGGATGGACCGGAATTTACAATGTGTAGGCAAGGGAAGCATGGGGGATATTTCCTGTATCGAGGATATACTGACCGGCAATCTGAACGGACCATGACCGGTGAAGGACTTCAACGCCGCAGGCCACGGAGAGGGGTGCGTGTTGCATACCCATGCAGAGACGGACACGATTGGCAATCATGGTTTCCAGCCCGAAACCGGACTGCAGGAAAGTGCCGGGACAGACATGCAGGTCTGCATACAGGGTTGCAGTCTGAAAGAATGTGTAGGAACAGCCCGTGGCAATCGTCATCTCCTTCATCCTGCCTCCTTGCCTCCCGCTGTCCCAGGCAGCAGGATGCATCACGTGGGCACCCAGCATCAGCTCCTCATTCACCCTGACCTGGATACCCAGGGCGCAACTGGTCCCCCACCGGTGAATCCATTCTCCCGGAACGCTGGAAACATGGAAATGTATTCCGGCACCCGCATACACGTCCGGGTGCAGTTCCACTCCGTATGAGATCCAGGCTGCACCGTAACGGAGTCCCGGGATCCCGTATCCTGTCATATGGATTCCGAATGCTCCGCGGGTTACGGGGAACTGGAAGGCGACCGAAGTAACCGACACCTCACCGGTCACGAAGGGTTGCTGGTGGTGCAGCGAGAGGGCGGGACGCCGGATCCTTCCCAGACCTGCCTGGTTTTGCATGGCCGCTGAATAACCCGCCCGCGTGGAATAACTCTCCCCGGTGGCTGCAACCGCGGCTTCACCTGCATGGAACTGTCCGCCCGCGGCAGTGCAGGACAAAAAAAAGACCGGGATCAGCATTCCCGGTCTTTTCATCTGCCACCTGCATGGTGGTATCATATGCTGTTCAGTTGGTTTTATATTTGAATTTGACCTTTTTCAGTTCCTCATTGGCTTTCACGATCTTGGTGGCCAGTTGCTGCTTGAACTGAATCATTTTCTCCATGATGACAGGGTCGCCCGTTGCAAGGATCTGCGCGGCAAGGATCCCTGCATTTCTTGCTCCGTCAAGTCCCACCGTGGCAACCGGAATGCCAGGCGGCATCTGGAGGATGCTGAGGATGGAATCCCAACCGTCTATGGAAATGGACGCCCTGATGGGAACCCCGATCACCGGCAGCGGTGTGAGTGCCGCGATCACACCAGGGAGGTGTGCGGCCCCGCCTGCACCTGCGATGATGACCCTGATCCCCCTTTCGGCCGCTTTTTGTGCAAAATCCATGGCCTGCTGTGGTGTCCGGTGGGCTGAAAGTGCATTGATTTCAAAGGGGATCTCCATTTCATCCAGCAAAAGTGCTGCCTGTTCCATCACGGGAAGATCCGATGTGCTTCCCATGATGATGCTGATCTTAGGTTGCATAATCTTTATGGTTCGGGAGGTTCATTTATCAGCCATGAAATTACGATTATTTTTTTTCTTCTGGATCATTGACTATTTTCATGGAAAATATTTTCCATGGTACCGCAGATTGTCAGGGTGGATGACAGACAGTTCAGGTTATACATCGGGCAGGCCAAAATCGAACAGGAGGTGACCCGGATAGCCGGGGAACTGGAAAGAGACTTTTCGGCGAAAGATCCCATCTTCATGCCAATCCTGAACGGGGCATTCATGTTCGCCTCGGATCTGTTCAGAAAATTTGATTTTCCCTGCCAGATCACCTTTCTGAAGCTTGCTTCCTACAGCGGAACCGGGTCCACGGGGACCGTCAAGCAGCTGATCGGAATCAACCGCGAACTGAAGGACCGGGTGGTGGTGGTCCTCGAAGATATTGTGGATACCGGGATCACCCTTGAAACGATCCTGCGGCAACTCTCCGGTTTCCAGCCGGCGGAAGTCAGGGTGGCCACCTTTCTTCACAAACCCGACTGCACCATCAGGGAAGTCAGGCTCGATTACGTGGGTATGGAGATCCCCAATGATTTTGTGGTGGGGTACGGCCTGGATTATAATGAATATGGCAGAAATTTAAGGGAAATCTACCAGGTGGTTGAGTAATGCCGCAAATCTTTATTACTTTTGGTTGCATCTAAAAGAATCACAGGTTTATGCTTAATTTGATATTATTCGGTCCACCCGGATCGGGAAAGGGTACCCAGTCGGAGAAAATCATTCAGAAGTACAAACTGGTGCATATTTCAACGGGCGATCTGCTCAGGGAAGAGGTGGCCAACCAGACGGAGCTGGGCATGAAGGCGAAAAAGATCATGGACAGCGGGGAACTTGTTTCTGACAGGATCGTGATCGGAATGATCAGGAAGAAACTGGAGGAGCACAGAGCCGGACCGGGATTCATTTTCGACGGTTTCCCCAGGACGGTGGCACAGGCCAGGGAACTTCGGAAGGCGCTGACCGACTATGATGAAGAGATCAGTGTGATGATCTCGCTGGATGTGCCCCGCGAAGAGCTTGTGAAAAGATTGCTGAACCGGGGGAAGGAAACCGGACGCACGGATGATAACCTGGAGACCATCAATAACCGCATCGATGTTTATGAAAAACAGACCATCCCGGTGGCACACTATTATGACAAAATGCGCAAATATGTGCCCGTGGACGGCATGGGCTCCATCGATGCCATATTCAAGCGCATTGTGAAGGTGATCGATCAGGTTAAATGAGTGCATCCACAAATCATTGCGATGTCCAACCAGAATTTCGTCGATTACGTCAGGATCTTCTGCAAATCGGGTCATGGAGGAAGCGGATCGGCGCACCTCCACAGGGATAAATTCACCCGAAAAGGAGGACCTGACGGTGGCGACGGCGGCAGGGGAGGGCATGTGATCCTCAGGGGAAATGAACATCTGTGGACCCTGTTGCACCTGAAATTCACAAAACATGTGTCTGCATCGGGCGGAGAAAGCGGGGGCTCCTCACTGAAGACGGGAGCCAGCGGCAAGGATGCGATCATTGAGGTGCCGCTGGGAACGGTAGCGCGGATCGCGGACACCGGCGAGCAGCTCCTGGAGATCACTGCGCATGGTGAGGAAAAGATCCTGATCAGTGGTGGTCGCGGGGGACTCGGCAACGATCATTTCAAGTCCGCCACCCACCAGACGCCCAGGTTTGCCCAGCCGGGGGAGCCGGGACAGGAAGGATGGTTCATCTTTGAACTGAAACTTCTGGCAGATGTGGGACTGGTGGGATTCCCCAATGCCGGCAAGTCCACCCTCCTGTCGGCCATGTCTGCCGCCAGACCGAAAATTGCCGACTATCCCTTCACCACGCTGGTGCCCAACCTGGGTATCGTGAAATACAGGGACGACCGTTCTTTTGTCATGGCCGACATTCCGGGTCTCATCGAGGGGGCCGGCGAGGGGAAAGGTTTGGGCCACAGGTTCCTGCGGCACATTGAAAGAAATTCCATGCTGCTTTTCATGATTCCGGCCGACAGCAGGGATATCCCGGGAGAATATCAGATCCTCCTGCGGGAACTTGAAAAATACAACCCGGAATTGCTGGACAAGAAAAGGTTGCTTGTGGTATCCAAATCGGATCTGCTGGATGAAGAACTGAAGGAGGAGATTATCCGGGAAATGCCGGATGTCAGGTACCAGTTTATCTCCGCCGTTGCCAATCACGGACTTGTGAAACTGAATGACCTGATCTGGAACATCCTGAATTCCTGACTTTCTCATGGAGGGACTGCTATCACTGGATACGCGTCTGTTTTTAGCGGTTAACAGCCTGCAAAGTGAGAACTGGGACGCCATCATGTCGTGGTTCAGCGGGAAGTTGACATGGTGGCCTTTTTACCTGCTGGTGCTGGTTTACCTGGGATGGAAAAAAGGCTGGCAGCTGCTTCCCCTGGTGCTTTTTGTGGCGATGGCGGTGGCCATGACAGACCAGACATCGGTACACCTGTTTAAAAATGTCTTCCACCGGTTGAGGCCCTGCCATGAACCTTCCCTCGAGGGAATGGTGCACCTGGTGAATGACCAATGCGGAGGGCAATATGGTTTTATCTCATCCCATGCGGCCAACACAGCCGGGGTGGCCATGCTGGTTTGCCTCCTGGTCCGGAGATGGTGGTTCGCAGGAGTCATGATCCTCTGGGCTTTCCTGGTGGGCTACAGCCGGATCTACCTGGGGGTCCATTATCCCGGCGATGTGC
>DSEO01000373.1 GCA_011056635.1 Bacteroides sp. | reverse complement strand
TGATCGGTCAGTAATCTGGTTTGTCCTTGAAAAAAATAATTTTTCGAAATCTACCATCATGTCAAAAAAACTATCATTTTTGATCATTCCGGCGTTTTTTACAGCGTGCACTTTCACCTTCAATCACTGTGCTCCCAAAGGTAATTTATCCGTTAACGATATCCCGGTGGATACCATTTGTTTCGGCAAAAGCGGCGGCTTTGCCAACCTCACGGAAAGGTATGCCATAGGCGACAATGGTGCCGTTTATAAAGATACCGGGGGCGAGCTGCAGAAAATCAACAGGATCAAACGTTCCCGGCTGAAGGCTATCCAGGCTGAACTGGACAGCCTGCACATGGAAACCATGGACCTGGATGAGGTGGGGAACATGACCTATTTCCTCGAAGTCATATCCGACACGGTAACATACAGGGTCACCTGGACCGAATCCTCTGAACACCCCGCAATAAAAGACTTTTACAAAACCCTGGTAAGTACCCTGCCAAATCAGAAAAAATGAAAAGGATATTTTGCTGTGCCGTCATCTCACTGGCGGTGTGTGCCGTTTCCGGTCAGCCGGATCACCCGTTCAAACCCGTAACAAAAAAGACCCGGGATACATTCCTGCCCGCATTCAGCTACCGGACGATCAACCATTCAGGTGCACTTAAAACCGCTGATGCACAGACCACCTTCCGGGTTTCGCCCGTATTCAGCAAGCCTGTCTCCCTGTGTGATCCATCCATCAAACGGATCATATTGTCGAAGGATTCCGGGAGCCCCATCTTCATCGAGCGCGGACGAAGTGACCTGAAATCAGCCGGGGTGCAGTCACCGGAACAACGATTCCGGGATTTCTTTGAGGCCACCAGGGAGGTGACCAACCTGGAAAGCCCGGAAGATGCACTGAAGATCAAAGAGATCTATACGGATGACCTGGGGATGACCCACATCAGGGCACAGCAACAATGGCAGGGGATCCGGATCTACGGGGCCGAGGTCATTCTCCACCTGGATGACCGGAAGGAGATCTTTACCGGCAGACTGACCCGTGCAGCGGAAATGCCGGATGTGGCCCTGCAGATCGATGCGGAGCGAGCCATCGGTTTTGCCATTGCAGATCTGAAAAGCAACGGCAGGTGGCGGGAGCTGTCCCCCGCAGAGAAAACACTGCTGAATGATGAAGTTCCTTCCTCCTCCCCGGTGATCTACCAGGTGGAATCCGGGAAGGCTGTGCTCTGTTACGAGATCGATATCCGTTCCGGGTTCATCGAAACATGGAAATATTTCGTGGATGCCGCTTCCGGACAGGTGGTCTCCTGCTACAACAATACGAAAACGGACGGACCTGTGGTTTCCTCGGGGTATGACCTGAACGGTGTGCTGAGGACTTTTGACACCTACCTGGAAAATGGCACCTATTACATGGTCAACCTGGTGGAATCCATGTTCAACCCAGAGAAGGGAGATGGGATCATCCGGACCTTCGATGCCAGCATCGACCCGGGCAGCTTTACGATCGTCAGTTCCTACGACAATACCTGGAACAACCCGGCAGCGGTATCCCTTCATTATGCGGCCACGAAAACCTACAGGTACCTGGAAGATACCTTCGGAAGAAATTCGCTGAACAACCAGGGAATGACCATCACGGGGGTGGCAAACCTCGCTAACGAAGACGGCAGCGGGATGGACAACGCCTTCTGGAGTTCGCCCCTGATCTATTTCGGAAACGGCGGAACTGCCCTGTACAACCTGGCGGGGGGACTTGATGTGGTGGCTCATGAAATGGGACACGGTGTGGTGGAGAATACGGCCAACCTGGAATACAGGAACCAGCCGGGGGCGATCAATGAAACCTATGCGGATATTTTCGGGGCCATGGTGGACAGGGAGGACTGGCTGATCGGTGAGGATGTGGTGAAAACCCAGTATTTCCCATCAGGGACCATGCGGAACATGTCCGATCCCCATAACGGGGGCAGCAGCCTGAATGACCATTACTGGCAGCCGGCACACGTATCGGAAATGTATATCGGTGAACAGGACAACGGGGGGGTACACATCAACAACAGCATCGGGAGCCATGCCTATTACCTGTTCGCCACAGCAGTCAGCAAAGAAAAAGCCGAGCAGGTATTTTACAGGGCCCTGGCCAATTACCTGACCACAAAATCCCAGTTCATCGATTTCAGGATCGCCGTGGTGCAATCCGCAAAGGACCTTTACGGAGAAAATTCCACGGAGGTGGAGGAAGCCGGGAAAGCATTCGATGCGGTGGGCATCTTCGACGAGGAGCAGGTGGACTACGAGCAGGAATACCAGGAAAACAGCGGCGACGAGTTTATCCTGTCCTACGACACCAATCCGGATGATCCGAACACGCTCTACAGGTGTGATACGAATGCCGAGGTATTTGAACCGCTCAGCACCACGGACATGAAACGAAGGGTATCCGTGATCGACAATGGCAATGTTGCCGTTTTCGTATCCGGGGACTCGAAGATCCGGAGCATCTTTACAGACCCGGAAAACCCGGGCGAAGAGATTATATCGGAGCAGGAGGTCTGGGATAATGTAGCTGTCTCCAGGGACGGAAACCTGCTGGCCTGTATCAGCATATATATCGATACGGCCATCTATGTGTATGATTTCACTTCCGAACAGTGGGCGCAATTCCAGCTCTACAATCCCACCACCAGTCACTCCGGTACAAATACGGGAGGTGTGCTGTATGCCGATGCCATTGAATTCGACCATTCGGGAGAGTACCTGATGTACGATGCCTACAACGAACTGACAACCGCCGAAGGGGAACCGATCAGTTTCTGGGATATCGGTTTTATCCGGATCTGGGACAATGAAACCGGTGATTTCGGGGACGGAAGCATTGCAAAGCTTTTCGGGTCGCTGCCCGAGGAAATAAGCGTAGGGAATCCGGTCTTTTCAAAAAATTCCCCGAATATCATCGCCTTTGACTACATCGATGCATATGAAGAACAATTTGCCATAGTAGGCGCGGACCTGCTGTCGGGCGAAGTGGGAGTGATCACCATGAATACAAGGCCGGGGTTCCCCTCTTTCTCCAAATCGGACGACCGGATCCTTTTCGATTATGAAGATCCCGTCAATTACCCCGAGTATGAGGACATCGTTGCCTATATCGGACTTGGGCAAAATAAAATAACCGGACAGGGAGATCCGGTACCTCTGATTGCCGACGCTACGTGGGGCGTATTCTATGCAAACGGCACGCGGGACCTGGAACTGGCACCGGTGAGCAATTTCACAGTGGATGTGAAGTCGGGGAATGCACCGCTGACCGTCCAGTTCATCGATCTTTCACTCAACGATCCCACGGCCTGGAGCTGGACCTTCGAGGGTGGCACCCCGGGCACATCTTCCGACCAGAATCCGCTGGTTACCTACCAGAATCCCGGCGTATTCCAGGTTTCCCTGACTTGCGCGAACGAAGCAGGTGAAAATACGGCTTCAAAAACCGGATACATCTCCGTATCTGAGAATACCGGGATCGCAGAACAATGGGAGGAAACGGTAAAATATTACCCGAACCCTGTAACGGATATCCTGCATATCGATTGCCAGGGAGAATTCACCGTCAGGGTGTACAACATGCTCGGTGAAAAACTGCTGGAAACGCACAACCGGAACCGGGTGGATCTGGGTTCAGTGGATCCGGGTTTCTTGATCATCCGGATCGATACAAACGGATCCGCGATCCGCGGGAAAATACAGAAGAATTGAGCATGCAGGACCACCAAATGCCCTGTGGATAAAGAGGTATTGTCCTCATGATCGGTGCCGGGAGCGATCAATCGTTGTAAAAGAATACACTTTGCTTTTCTTCTGCCGGAGCTGTGGCACCGGTGGCAGCACTGATGCTCGCTGCCATGTTGAAGCCTGTGGTATCCGCACCTTCCTTTGCCAGGGCAAAGACCTTCCGGGGATTGAGAGCTACCTTTCCCCTGATGAACTCGGGCCGGTTGTAATTGTACATGTAAGTTTGATAAAATCCGGGATCCTTCTGGGGAAGGACAAAAGGCTTACCCGCCACTCCGTCCTCATCCACATGGCTGAACCAGACCTGGGAGTGGATCCCGTCATCCCGTTTGCTCACGAACATGAGCCACGACCCTCCTGATGACCAGCTGGGATAGCTTTCGGTAAAGACCGAATTGATGCCCGGCCTGGTGATCTCCCCGTTTTCCCTTCGGTAGAAATAGACATCGGCCTCGTTGTTATAGATGGTAAAATAACCGTAATCCGCCCCGATGAATGAAATGATCCCTCCGGCAGGTCTTTCCCTGGGAAAAGTAACGCTTCTGCCGAAATCACTGTAACGGATAAGCGTATCCTGCTGACCGAATGCCCTTGTCTCCGGATCAAACGGGATGCACATCAGGTTGTACAATGTGCTGTAATACGGCAGCGTATCTGTCTCTCCTTCAGCGCAGATATAATAGAGCATCCGGCCATCCGGGGACCATGCGGGCAGGTTCTCCAGCTGTTCAGTGGCCAGTTCTGCCGGCCTGGTAACGCAATTGTTCTCCACATCGTAAAGCAGGATATCGGAAAACCTGTCGTGCACATAATCGATCTTTCCCATCCTGGCATGGAATCCCTGCTGGACCATATTGGCAGAAAAAGCGATCAGCGTTCCGTCCGGATGCCAGGCAGGGTATACCCCCGCACTGCGGGTATGGTCACTTTTGGTGTCCACAAACCGTGTCTCTTCCCCGTTCTTTATCATCGTCCCTCCGTACGCCCCCCGCATATGGAAAACCATCTGAGACGGATCTCCTCCGTTGAATGAATGGCAATTCATGCAGTTCTCATCCGTCAGGCTGTTCACCATAATGGGAGTCACCCTGAAATCTTCCAGGCAGCGCTGGTAGATCCCCATGTTTTTCCAGTAGATGTTAGCGGGTGGTATCTTCCTGAAGGCGATATAAGGGTCGATCC
>DSEO01000204.1 GCA_011056635.1 Bacteroides sp. | reverse complement strand
TTTTCGGATGACCCCGTTACCAGGCAGGTGCGGCTTGTGACCACGTCCAGGTTCAACTGTACCGACGCAACCACCGCGGTGATCACCATCCACCCGAAACCGAAGGCCAGGTTTGAAATAGACCGGGTCATTGACTGTGCCCTGTTCGATGTGCCCGTGACAAATACGAGCCTGAACGCGGACCGCTATTACTGGGATTTCGGGGATGGCTCGGTGCTGGATACCACTTCCATGGGTCCGTTCCATCATGTATATGACAACATGAACGATGAGATCGCCACCTACATCATGAAACTGACTGCCGTATCGGATTACGGATGCGTGGACTCGACACAGCAGAAGGTCTATGTCTATCCGCGGACCATTGCGGACTTCACCTTCAATGACGCCGGATGCAGTCCGTTCGTGGCCCATTTCACAAACGAATCCGTCCGCGGGAACACGTATATGTGGGATTTCGGGGACGGGACCAGCCTTTCCACCACGGATCCGACCAATGTGTACTTTAACTTTACCGGTGTTGATACCACCTTCCTGGTCACCCTCATCTCTACTTCCATTCACGGGTGTGTGGATTCAAGGACAGATACCGTGGAGGTGTATGCACAGCCCTATGCCGAATTTATTGCTTCACCGACCCACCAGGCGTTCCCGTCGTCCGAGGTCAGTGTGACCAATATGACCACTCCGGGTAACTGGTCCTATCACTGGGAAATGGGCGATGGATCCACCAGCACCCTGGAAGATCCACAGCCGCATGCCTATTCGGGCTGGGGCGATTACCAGATCAGTCTTTATGTGTCTTCACAACACTGTGCCGATTCCACATTCCATACGATCCGCATCTTTCCCGCCAGCGTGGTGGCGGAGTTCGATACCTTGTATCCCGGCTGTGAACCCCATACGGTCCGGTTCACCAACAGGTCTATATACGGGGATTCCTATCTCTGGGACTTCGATGACGGGACCACCTCCAAGGAGTATGAGCCGGAGCATACTTTCGAACAGTACGGGCTGTACAATGTGAAACTGACAGTCACCGGCGAAGGAGGTCGCGATTACGCTTACAGGCGGGTGGAGGTATACAGGATGCCTCACGTGGAATTCAAGGTGGCTCCCGAACTGGTGATGCTTCCCGACCAGTATACGAAATTTTTCAACCTCTCCGAATACGGATTCTCCTACCTGTGGGACTTCGGTGATGGGAACATATCCACAGAGGAAAGCCCGAGTCACCTTTACAAGGCCATGGGTATCTATGACATCAGTCTGGACGTGTGGACGGAGGACGGCTGCACCGACAGGCTGGTGAAACCCGCAGCGGTGGTGGTAGTGGGCGAAGGAGAGATCTTTTTCCCGAATGCTTTCAAACCGGATATGGATGGTCCCAACGGGGGGTATTTTGACCTTACAGCTCCAGAAAAAAACAACATTTTCCATCCCCTCTGGGAAGGGGTGGATGAATACCACCTGGAGATCTATAACCGGTGGGGGGAACAACTTTTTGTAAGCGATGATGTGAATATTGGCTGGGACGGGTACCACGACGGTACCCTTTGCAGCCAGGGTGTATATGTGTGGAAATGTTCCGGAAACTTCGTAAACGGTCAGTTTTTCACGGAGGTCGGGGATGTGACGCTGTTGCACCATCGCAGATAACAGCCCCGCTTCAAGCCACCGGTCAGGTCAATCCCCGAAATATCTTTTGAATTGACGAAGATGTCTTCTATTTTTATCCTGCAATCAAAACCTGCGGCAGATGCAAAATAAACCTGTTCCCGGGTATTACGGATTGAGGATCTACCTGCTGTCCACCATCCTCTACTTCTTTCTTGTCATTCCTTTTCTGACATTCCTTGCCTTCCAGCATATCCCCGAAATAGCCGAGAGAAGCAGACAGGCAATCGGCAGCGAACTGGTCCCGGCAGCGGACTCCGGGGTGGTCTACACGCAGGCTGAAATTGACAGCATGATCCGGGAAACTCCCGCCAGGCAGGAAATTGACAGCATCGCCCGGATAGCCGCGGGTATGGACGGATCACGGCCAGAGACCGTCTCCACAACAAGGTCAGACACCATCCCCGGAGACGGATCAGTGAAGGGGCGAGCGGACCAGGATACCGGGCATGAGGAGAACACCATCAAGCTAATCGATGAAGAGGGGCCCTTTGAGATGTATTTCCGCCTGCTGTTCTACATGCTGGTCGCCTGTTTCCTGGCCGGGCTCCTTTATAACCGCCCTTTTAAACGGTATTTCAGACTGAAAAGAAAGGAAAGGAAAATCCCCGAAAAATTGCATGCCTACTGCAGGAAGCAGCTGTTTGCCACTCCTGTGGTGAACAGCATCATCCTTACCCTGCCCAACCTGGTGATCATTATCTACTCGCTGTTCGTCATCATCATCCGGGACAGGTATGACGGGGAGATCGAAAAGGACCTTTTCATACAGTTCTTCTACATCACCCTGGTGGCAACCCTTCTGGAATTCCTTTTCGTTTATTTCTGGCAGAAACACAGGGTCCACATCAAATACATCGAGCATATTTTCACGGATACAGAACTGCGGGGACAGGTATTCCGGAAAAAAGGGGGAAGATCAGGGACCGGCTGCTCATGGCAAGCGGCATGACCACATTTTTCCCCCTGCTGGTCGTGCTGGTCTATCTGATCCTGAGCCTGACATCCATTAAAGAACTGAACCTGGAATCCATCTCCATGGAACAGAAAGAGATCCTCATCGGACCCCTGGCCAGGTTCATCAACCCGGAACAGGAAACCGTTCCCGCAGAAAAATATGAGAGACTGTTCTATGTGAATGCGGTGGATTCGATCATCATGCTGGTGGGTATTGCCACCGGGATCATGGCATCGATGATCTACCTGCTGCTCTTCATCAAATGGACCAACCAGGATATCACGGACCCCGTGAAGGAACTCCTCGCAAACATCAAAAACACCCGGGGAGGTGAAACTGGGAACTATACCATTGTCCGCACCAACGATGAGATCGGGGAACTTGCGGAAGGCTACAATGAAATGACCCGGAAGATGCATGAATATCTTGAGAATATCTCCAGGATGAACCGGGAGCTGGAGCAGAAAGTGAAGGAAAGGACACGGGAGGTGGTTTTGCAAAAAGAAGAGATCGAAGCCCAGAAAGAAGAGATCGAGGCCCAGCTGGACCTGACCACCATGCAGCGGGATACCATTTCACGGCAGAAAGACCTGATCCTGGACAGCATCCATTATGCGGAAAGGATCCAGTCAGCCCTTCTCCCTCCCACCACCTTCCTGTCAGATATCCTGAAGGATCATTTCATTTTTTTCAAACCCAGGGATATTGTCAGCGGTGATTACTACTGGACCACCCTCAGGGGCGAAAGGCTCATGGTCGCCGTGGCAGATTGCACCGGGCACGGTGTTCCCGGGGCATTCCTGAGCATGCTGGGAATTACCTACATGAATGAGATCGTCAACAGGAACGAATCCATCCGGGCGAACCAGGTCCTGGACGAGCTGAGAGACTTTGTGATCTCTTCGCTGCATCAGACCGGCTCCAGGCATGAGGCACGCGACGGGATTGAGATTGCACTCTGCATCATCCATACAAAAAGCCTTGTGATGGAATATGCCGGAGCCAACAGGCCGGTCTACCTGATCAGAGAAGGTGCCGGAAAAGTTGAGGATTCTGCGGAACCTGACTGTGAGTTGATCCAGATCAGAGGCGACAGGATGCCCATCGGGATCTATGAGCAGGAGGTCATTCCATTTACCAGCCAGGAGATCCCATTGAAGAAGGACGATTCCCTTTACCTTTTTTCCGATGGGTATGTGGACCAGCTCGGCGGACCTGACAGGAAGACTTTCAGGTCAAAATATCTCAGAGAATTGTTGCTTGAGATCCGGGATCAGCCCATGGAAGTTCAGAAGAAGATTCTCATCCAGCGGCTGGAAAAATGGCAGGGAGAGGTCGAACAAATTGATGATATCCTGGTTATGGGTATCAGGATTTAACCACATACTCAAAGGGAAGCTTTGACATCCTGGACATTTCTTTTCCCACTTCAAGCATGTCCTCATCGTCTGCCTCGTAGTGCCACTTCACGCCGATTGGCTTTCCTTTGGAATTCAGTTTGCTCAGCGTCTTGAAAATATCCAGGATGAACTTTGCCGATGTGGAATTGAAATACTCGAAATTGAAATGGAACTCCAGGGGAAATTTCCCACTGGCGGATTCCCGGCCTGAGAGCTCATCCGCAAAATCTTCAAGCCATTCCAGCACGGGCATATAAAAACTCTTCACATTTTCGGGTCGTGATTCCCCGGAAAACTCAAAAATCTTTTTCTCCGGATCAAGGATCACGCGGGGGGAATTCAGCGTGGATTCTATGATAAGCTTTTTCATGCGTTATTCGTTTATAATGATCTGGATTTCAAAAAAAGAGTGGTTACTGTCAACCGGTGTGAAACTGTATTGTATTTTCTGTTCCGTTTTCAGCGCAATGGTAACCAGGCCAAGTCCGGCCCCTTTGTCCTCCTCCCCGGATTCCCGGTTGATGATATCCTCGTACAGTGTTTTCAGGTTTTCCCTGTCCAGCTGGCGGACCCGTTCAAGCTTAAACCTGAACTCTTCCAGATCATCATTCAGGATCAGGTTCCCGGCAGTGATCATATACTGATGATCCTGTTTCCGCACGGAGATCACAGAAGGCCTGTGTTTGTTACTTACTCCCGCACCCTTGCCGGCTGCATATTTATAAATGTTGTCAATGGATTCCACGAAGACGCTGTAAAGCCTTTTACGGGCGGGCTTCTTCATCTCAAGGAATTCAGGAGCCGACCGCAGCTTGTCCAGCAATCTCTCAATGATTTTGTAAGAGATCAGACCTTTAAACTGGATGATGGTTCCGTTATCCGGCATGGGAATCACAGGTTAACCTGTTATTTTTATCCTTATCCGGCAAAGTAACTAAAAAAACTTGAATCCGGTTGTAAC
>DSEO01000211.1 GCA_011056635.1 Bacteroides sp. | reverse complement strand
GGGGTGGATTTCTCCGGCGGCCGCAATTATGTGGTTTCCTTCAAGGAGGAGGTGCAGACCATGGATGTGGCCCGGGACCTGGAATCCGCTTTCGGAGAAGCCCCGACCGTAATCACTTACGGAGAGAAGAGCACGGTCAGGATCACCACGAAGTACATGATCGAGGACGACAGGCCCGAGGTGGACTCCATCATCAAAACCCAGATGTTCAACGGACTTCAGTCGTACCTGGACGAGGATGCCAACCTGGATGATTTTCTGAACAGCCAGGACTATATCATCAGTTCTCATAAAGTTGGTCCGACGATCGCAAGTGACATCAAAAGAGCCGCTGTGATCGTGGTTTTTGCATCACTGCTTGTCATTTTCCTGTATATCCTGGGCAGGTTCCGAAACTGGCAGTTCGGACTGGGTGCAGTGGCCGCATTGTTGCATGATGTATTGATCATCATCGGATTGTTCTCACTGTTACACGGGTTGATGCCCTTCTCCCTGGAGCTGGATCAGTCCTTCATTGCTGCCATACTGACTGTGGTGGGTTACTCCATCAACGACACGGTGGTTGTATTTGACAGGATCAGGGAGTATCTGGGCCTGCAAAAACGACGGGAACGCAAGGAGGTTTTCAATACCGCCCTGAACAGTACGCTGAGCCGGACTTTCAGTACATCGCTCAGTACTTTCTTTGTCATCCTGGCCATTTTCTTATTTGGCGGAGACGTGATTCGCGGGTTCACCTTTGCCTTGCTCATCGGGATCGTTGTGGGTACTTATTCATCCCTGTTCATTGCTACTCCTGTGGTCTTCGATACCATGAAAAAGGAAAAAACCGCCGGGGTGCAGAAAGGAACTTCAGGAAAGTAAGGAGGCGATCCTGAAAATGAATCCCACGCCCCTTTTCGTCTCAAGGGTGATGGATGGTTCTGACTGGAGGTATTTACGGAGTCTGGAGATGAATACATCCATGCTGCGTCCCAGGAAATAGTCGTTCTGGCCCCACAGTTCTTCCAGGATTTGTTCCCTTTTCAGAAGGGTATTCCTGTGCTCGATCAGATACTTCAGCAGTTCTGCTTCCTTCGGTGTGAGGTTGTACTTACGGCTGCCGTCATCGATGACCAGGTCATTGAACCTGATCTGCAGGCATCCCAGGGTGACCGAATCCAGGCCTTCCCGCCCTGTCCTTTTCAAGATGTTGTGGATGCGGAGTACCAGTTCCTCTGCCTCGAAAGGCTTGGTAATATAATCATCGGCGCCGATCTTCAATCCTTTGAGCCTGTCCTCCTTCTGGTTTTTTGCTGTCAGGAATATCACGGGCATTGCCGGGTCCAGCGCCCGTATTTCCCTGGCCAGGGTGAATCCGTCCATTACCGGCATCATCACATCCAGGATACAGAGATCAATGTGGTATTTGTGAAAAACATCCAGCCCGTGTTTGCCGTGATTGGCGGTACGGACCGTAAATCCCGATAGCTCCAGGTACTGTGCGAGCACTTTCTGGAGGTCCATATCATCTTCAACGAGTAACAGATTCATTTTCTGCAGGAATTTTGATTTGAAATACAGTTCCTTTCCCCGGATTGCTCCGGACGGTGATCGTACCCATGTGGGCTTCCACGATCTGCTTCACATAGTATAGTCCCAGTCCGAGACCTTTGATCACCTTTTTCCGGGAGATTTCTCCACGGTAGAATTTCTCAAACAGATGTTTCTGTTCCTCTTTGCTGATCCCGGGGCCGTTATCCGTGACGGTGATGGATAGCTCCTTTGTATTACTGCGGATATCCACTCCGATCCTGCAGGGAGTATTTCCATACTTCACCGCATTGGAGAGGAGGTTGTTGATCACGGTGGACATGTGTACTTCATCCAGGAGGTGTGTTTCAGCACTGAGGTCGAACCTGAGATCGATCCGGGGTGCCGTTTTCCCCTGCTCGAGCAGGAAGGCTTCCGTCAGTTCCCGGATCCATTTTTCTACGGAAACCTGGCAACGCTCCAGCCTCACCTGGTCTTTCTCCCAGATATTGATATCCAGGATGCGGTCGATCAGCTGCGAAAGATGGCGGTTCTGTTTTTTAATCATCGCAGAGAGCTCTTCCACTTTTTTTCCCTGCTGGATAATGGACCGGTCGCTCAGGGAACTGGAAGCGACTGCAATGGTGGACAGGGGGGTTTTCAGCTCATGAGTCATGTTGTTGATAAAGTCGGTTTTCATATCCGACAATCGTTTCTGCACCATCATGTTGCGGAGGGTGAGATAGTACACGGAAAAAATAAACAGCAGGGTGAGCACGGCCATTGCGAGGATCAGCCACATTTCGTTGAGGATCAACTCAGACCTGTTTTTAAAATCGATGAGCACATCATACGAGACCCGGAAAAAATTTCTTTCAAATGTGTAGGTGCCCGCAAGCAGGGCATATTCGGGGGCAGGCGGGAGCCGGGTGCTGTCGGGATACACTTTCTGCTGGTATCCCAGGTCGGTCAGGTAGAGCTCCTTGATCTGCACATGATACGAAAAGATGGGCTCCTCACCGGCCTGCCGGATATATTCCCTGAGATAGTCGGCAGGTTCGCGGTAGGCTGTGAGTACTTTATGAAATGCCCCGGCAGGAGTACTTTCCAGGGTATCGGGATCTGCAAAGAGGAAATCTACGGCCATATGGTCCAGGAGGAACAGGACCGAATCGAAACTGAACTGGTAATCCATGTCATTAAAGGCAATCATCCCTTCCTTCACAATATTCCCGAATTTGGCGTCGAATTGTTGTTGCCTGGTCCGGTAGGTTTCCGTGATAAAAACAACCTGCGCTACAATGAGGACCAGTAGCGCCAGCGCCGACAGCCAGATCAGAAAACGGCTTTTCATTCCGGTCGATTTGACTGCTAAGATAATGTCTCCCTCTGTCATTAACCAATCATTAACACTACATTAACCCGGGTGTACGGATGAGGGTGGTAAATTTGAAATGCATAAACCAATTTAAAACACCACCATGAAAACCATACAATCCCTCCGGTACCTTTCGCTGGTCCTCTGCTTCATGATTTCCGGAGCCCTTGTCTTTGCCCAGGAAAAGGATGCAGAAAAGCAACAACAATCCGAAATGGAGGAGCAAATGCGGATCAGAAAACAGATGCTTGAACAGCAGCAGGAACAGATGAAGCAGCAACAGGAGCAGATGAAGCAGCAGCAGGAGCAGATGAAAGAGATACAGAAGCAAGTCGAGGTACGGATAAAAGATCTGCCGTACATTTCAGCTGAATCCCTGAAGCTGCAGCTGCCGATATTGATGGATAAAGATCTAAAATTCGGTACAGGGAAGAGTTTCGATTACCATTTCTTTAATTCCTTTGATCAGGGAAACCGTTCCCAGCTTATACTGAGGAAAAATTTCAATGGAACAACCGATACCTCCAAAGGTGAATTCGATGTGGAGGAGGATATCCGGAATTTCAGGTGCATGGTCAGCGGGACTGTGGAATCGGGTGAAATATTCATACGGTTGCAGTATCCCGACGGAAAAGTATTCAAGGAACTGACCATCAATTCATCGGCCGATATCAACTTCAATCAGTCGGTTTCCATCGGTGAAGGCGAGAAGTCCAGGCACACCGGTAAATGGAGTTACGTCATCAAAGCGGATAAGGCAGTGGGGCAATATATGCTGCAGATCAGCACGAACTGAGATCCGTACGTACCCGGTGACCATGCGTCCCCGATGGCCGCGCCTTCCCTTCCCCAGCGATGACCGCGATTGTGCCTTCCGCAGTATACGGTATCGCTGCTGAACCTGCTGCTGCGCACCAGCTTAGGCAGCGATGACCACATCTGCTTCATGGTATTGTTCCCGGAGGGATCTCCGGTAAGCTGCCTAAATGATTTTCGCAGAAAAGAATTTCAGCAGCGGTTGGAGATGCCGCCGGGTGTTGCACCCCGATGGCCGTGCCTTCCCTTCCCCAGCGATGACCGCGGCTGCGTCCGGCAGTCGTTGATTATCATTTGACGGGAATGCGGGTGAGGGACCTGACATCCGTTCCTAAACGTACCATTTTGTCGGGTAATTGTTATCTTTGCGTAAATGGTAGAAGGGATGTACGGCATATTTCTATTTATCAGCGGACAGGAGATTATCGTCGTCCTGCTCATCGTACTGCTGTTATTCGGTTCAAAGGAAATACCGCGGCTTGCAAGGACTTTCGGGAAAGGAATGAAAGAATTCCGGAGAGCCACCGAAGATATCAAAAGGGAGTTCGAGAGCAGCACTTCCGACATGAAGGAAGACATGAATGAGATCAGGAAGAGCCTGACCAAAGAGACCGACGAGATCAAACGAAACCTGACCAGGGATGCTGACGAGATCAGGAAAAATGTATCCAGAGAAACAGGTGAGATCAGGCGGAATATTTCAAAGGATGCAAAAGAAGCCATGGATAATATTTCAGACGACTAGGTTCCCTTCGATATCCCCATGATTAAAGAAATCCTCTTGTTGTGCGCCGGATTGCTTCTGCTCTTCGCAGGAGGAAAATACCTGGTGGACAGCAGCGTGGCCATTGCGCGTATTTTCCGTATCCCCACCATGATTATCGGTTTGACGGTGGTCGCGTTCGGGACTTCCGCCCCTGAACTGCTGGTAAGCCTGCAGGCGGCCATCAGGGGTTTTCCTGAAATAGCCATGGGGAACGTGGTGGGTAGCAATATCGCCAATCTGCTGCTGGTGCTTGCCATCACTGCGATCATCTATCCCATTTTTGTCCCGGAGAAGTCGGTGAAAAATGACTGGCCCATGATGATGCTGGTGAGCATCCTGCTATTTGTGTTCGTACTGGACGGGAGACTGAGCAGGCTGGAGGGAGGTGTGTTCCTGATGCTCCTGGTCGCATACATCACCTATTCGGTAATACAGACAAGGCGCACCATCAAACATAATCAAGAACCGGCGGTAAAAGCTTCCATGCGGTGGTGGGTTGCTGCGGGTATTTTCATTGTTTCCTGCGGGGGACTGGCCATCGGGGCGGACCTGCT
>DSEO01000208.1 GCA_011056635.1 Bacteroides sp. | reverse complement strand
GAGGGGGACTGCCTGCCGGACTCCCTTGTAGATCAGCTCCGCCTCCCTGTCGCCCGGGATCACCCTGACCCTGATCCCGAAACGCTGCTTCACCGCATCCACGAACTGGTTCCCGTTGGTGGCATTCCGGATGGCCGAAGTGGCAAAGGCACGGATCTCATCCACATCGTATTCCCGGATTGTCTCCAGGTGGTTCTGTATGGCGATAAAGCCCCGCTCGAAAGCGTCGGGAGCGATGCGGTTCATCTGGATCCCCCCCCGCCCCAGCTTGACAGGCTGCTTGCTGGCATGGAGGATCTCAAAGCTGCGGTCCTTCCGTACGGCAATGAGCAGGTTGAAGGTGTTGGTACCGAAATCTAATATAGCAAGCGTCATGTAGTCGATTTTAAGAGGAATAACGCAGCCATTTCCAGATCTCGCGGTAGGAGGTTTTTTTACCGTACATCAGGATCCCTGTGCGGTATACCTTGCCGGCCACCCATGTCATGCCCAAAAATGTGGCCACCAGCAGCGAAGCGGAGAGAGCCACCTGCCACCAGGGCACTCCGAACGGGATCCGCACCATCATCACCACCGGGGATGTGAACGGGATCAGGCTGAACCAGAAAGCCAGGGAGCCGTCCGGATTGTTGATGGCGCTGATCATCACATAGATGGCCAGGATCAGCGGCAGGATCACCGGCCAGATCAGCTGCTGGGTATCCGTTTCGTTGTCCACCGCCGAACCGACCACTGCAAACATGGCCGCGTAGAGCAGGTACCCGAAAATGAAGTAGAACAGGAAGGAGAGGATCATCACCACCGGGTCGATGGTCCGCAGGGAAGCGAAGATCTCCCCGGCCAGACCCATTTCATCACCGGTTATCTTCCCGCCGCCGGCCTCCGGTATCCCCGCTTCCGTCCCCATGGCCTGTTCCTCCGCATCCCCGCCGGCGTTTCCTGCAATTTCCGCGGGCTCACCGGTTGTACCCGGGTCCGGAGTGACTGCCCCCGGACTGAACAGATCCGATGCCACCACCTGTTCGGTGGGGGTCCGTGTGAGTTCGGGGAAAAATGCGGTCCCGATCCCTGCGATCAGGAGTATGGAAAACACGATCCAGATCGCAAACTGGGTCAGCCCGGTGAGCCCCACCCCGATGATCTTTCCCATCATCAGCTGGAACGGTCGCACAGAGCTGACGATCACCTCGATGATGCGGCTGGTCTTTTCCTCGATGACCCCGCGCATCACCTGTGATCCGAAGAAGAAGATAAAGAAGAAGGTGAGCAGTCCCCCCATGTAACCCACCCCCATCACCACACCCGTATTGCTTTCCTCCGCTTCCCCCGCTTTGGTCCATTTGATGTTCCGCACATTGACGCTGGTCTCCACCTCCGCAAGGATCTCCTCGATGTTATGAATATCGTGGGCGGCCAGTTTCAGGTGCTCCAGCTCCTGTTCCATGGCACTTCTGATGTGGCCGGATACATCCATGCTGATCTGCCGGGTGGAATACAGGATGGAGGATTCGGAGGCAAGGATGTTTTGGGGAATGAACAGGACCGCATAATATCCCGTGGCGTCAAACCCTGCCTGGTAGGACTCCAGGGGGACTCCCTCGATGATCTTGAATTTCAGGTATTCGGTTTCCGGGAGTACGCAGTGGGGACCTTCCGGTCCGTATTCGGTGAACAGGGTGGATTCATCGATGACCACCACGGTCTTTTCCTCCTTGTCCTCCAAAGTGGCAAAATACATGGGGATCAGCACGTATGCGGCAAAGATGAAGGGACCCAGGATGGACATGATGAGAAAGGATTTTTTCCTTATCCGGGTCAGGTATTCCCTTTTGATGATCAGTGATGTTTTACTCATGTTCGGTGACAGCCTGTATGAAAATATCGTTCATGCTGGGAAGTACTTCGTAGAATGCCTTGATCTCGGTGATCTCCAGCAGGTTCCTGATCAGGTCGTCCGATTTGGCACCCTCCCTGATGGTGATGGTTGCCTGCTGTCCCGTCCCGTTCTTTTCCAGGCCTTCCAGCGTAAATTGCTTCTGAAGTCCGCGGGAAAGCCTATCCGGATCACCCGTGAAGACAACCCGGTATTTGCTGGTCCGGTACTTTTCCCGGATGTCATTGATCTCTCCCTGCAGCAGGGTCTCCGCTTCATTGATCAGGGTGATGTGGTCGCAGAGTTCCTCGACCGAAGCCATGTTGTGTGTGGAAAAAATGATGGTGGCACCGTTCTTTCGCATTTCCAGGATCTCCTGCTTGAGCAGGTTCACGTTGATGGGGTCGAATCCGCTGAAGGGCTCATCAAAGATCAGCAGCGTGGGTTCGTGGATCACCGTGGTGACAAACTGCACTTTCTGTGCCATGCCCTTGGAAAGCTCCTCCACTTTTTTGCCCCACCAGCTGCCCATTTCAAATTTCTCGAACCAGGGCTTCAGCCGCTGCATGGCATCGTGTTTGGACAATCCCTTGAGCTGCGCCAGGTAGAGCGCCTGTTCCCCCACTTTCATCTTCTTGTAGAGGCCCCGTTCCTCAGGCAGGTAGCCGATCAGGGCCGTGTCGTCCCTGCCGATGGGGTGTCCTTCGAAAATGATGGTGCCCGCATCGGGTGCGGTGATCTGGTTAATGATCCTGAGAAGGGTGGTCTTTCCGGCACCGTTGGGACCCAGCAGTCCGTATATGCTGGTCCGGGGGACATCCATGGAGACATTGTTCAGGGCCCTGTGCCCGCTGAAATCCTTCACCACTTCCCTTACAGAGAGGATACCCATGTTATTCAAAAAAGTTTTTCATCCGGCTGAAGAAACCTCCCTCCGACTTGTCAGGCTGGGGAGCAAAGTTATCAGATTGTTTCATTTTTTCAAATGTCTTCTGCTCCTCCTTGTCCAGGTCCCTGGGGATCCATACATTGATATGGACGAGCAGGTCGCCCCGCCCGTACCCGTTCACCTCCGGAACACCCTTCCCCCGCAGCCGGAGGACCCTTCCGGGCTGGGTTCCCGAATCGATCTTGATCTTGGCTTTCCCGTCCACCGTGGGGATCTCCACCGTGTCACCAAGTACAGCCTGCGGTATGCTGAGATAAAGGTTGTGGATCAGATCGCTTCCATCCCTGATCAGCTCGGGGTGTTTCTCCTCCTGGATGATCACCAGCAGGTCGCCGTTCATGCCGCCCCTGCGGGCCGCATTCCCTTTTCCGCTCATCTTCACCTGCATCCCTTCGGCCACGCCGGCGGGAATGTTGATCTTGATCACCTCCTCACTCTTCACGACCCCTTCCCCGAAGCATGTGGTGCACTTTTCCTGGATAACCTGACCGTCGCCGTGACAGGTGGGACATGTGCTGGAAGTCTGCATTTGTCCCAGAAAGGTGTTGGTCACCCGTGTAACGTGACCGCTGCCGTGACAGGTGCTGCAGGTGGCCATGGAGCTGCCGTCCTTGGCTCCTGTACCGTTACAGCTGGTACAGGCTACGTATTTCTTGACTTTGATCTTTTTCTCCACCCCGGTGACGACCTCCCTGAGGTTCAGTTTGACCTTCACCCGCAGGTTGGATCCCTTTGTCACTCCTCTTCCCCTGGAAGAAGTTCCGAATCCGCCAAAACCGAAATCGCCGAATCCGCCGAAGATGTCACCGAACTGTGAAAAAATATCCTCCATGGTCATCCCGCCGCCGAACCCTCCTGCCCCGCCGTTCTCAAAGGCAGCGTGACCGTAGCGGTCATATTTGCTGCGTTTGGCAGGATCGCGCAGCACCTCGTAAGCTTCAGCCGCCTTTTTGAAATTCTCCTCCGCACTTTTGTCCCCGGGATTCTTGTCGGGATGGTACTTCAGCGCCTGTTGCCGGTAGGCCTTCTTGATCTCATCCTGCGATGCATCCCGGGACACTTCCAGAATTTCATAATAATCTCTTTTCGCCATGGATCCTGGTCTCTTATTCCCCGATTACAACTTTCGAAAACCGCAATACTTTATCGTTCAAAAAATAACCCTTCTGAATCACATCCACAACCTTTCCCCTGAGCTTCTTTTCAGGGGCGGGGACCTTGGTGATCGCTTCGTGAAGATCGGTATCGAAGGTTTTGTTTTTGGCATCGATCTCTTTCACACCGTGCTGGTTGAGGAAGGATTGGAATTTTCCTGAAATGAGCTTCATCCCCTCCTTGACAGCCTGGATATCTTTCGCCTCGTTCACAGACTGAAGTGCCCGGTCGAAATCATCGGCCACGGGAAGCAGTGCGGACAGGAGCTCCATGTTGGCATTTTTCTGGAGTTCGATCTTCTCCTTCAGGGTTCTTTTCCTGTAATTGTCAAATTCGGCAGACAGCCGCAGGTACCTGTCCTGTAATTCTGCCAGTTTTTCCTCCGGGGTGGGTTCGCTTTGTTCCACTTCTGTCTCTTCCTCCTCCTCTTCCTTCCAATCCGCCCCTTCCCCGGCCTCACCGGAAACCTGCTGCCCTGTCACTTCCTCTTCCATTCCGTTGGTTTTATCTTGTTGATTATCAAGATTTTCAGATTTTTTTACCATAGCTCAATCCAATATTATACATCCGACATACTGCCTGCATAGGTCAAATATTGGACCACAACAGTTTCTTTGACAAAATGTCACCATCCCGGAAGTCCATTCCGGGATGCAGGGAAAAAATTCGGGCCACGGGGAAGAAATTCGGGTCACCGGTAACAAATTCGGGACATTGGACAAAAATTTTGGGACACGGGTAAGAATTTTGGGACATTGGACAAAAATTTTGGGACACGGGGCAAAACGGACTGGTTCCGATTTTGTAACTTGGTTTTCAATCTTTGTTAACCATTTAGCCTAAATCTGACCTGATGAAAACAACGAAAAAGATTTGCGTCTTAACAGCAGGGATCTGCCTGCTGATGACCTGCAGACCGTCTGTTGGAGGTATGCCTGGAGATTCATTCTCCGGGGAGGATCCTCCGCAGTGGGTCCAGTGGATCAGGGAATTTGACCTGGGATCCAACATGATCATCGTGCAAAAGGGGAGCTCCATCCAGGATGCATTG
>DSEO01000207.1 GCA_011056635.1 Bacteroides sp. | reverse complement strand
CCCCTCCGCTCCCTGAACTCTTCCACCATGTCGTCGGTCCAGTTCTGCATGCCGGCCTCCCAGCTGTCCAGCATCAGGTACTGAAGGGGATTGCCCACCAGCGGTCCCAGTTTTTCTTCCAGGGGACCGAAATAGCCCTCCAGGTAGGCCCGGGTGTGGTCCTCGTTCAGTTTGTCAACCTCGTACCCGAGACCGGCGGCAACGGCAGGCCTGTTCTGGGCGCCCGTGAGGGAATAGCCCATCCTGAGGATGGTCCAGTCACCCTCCGGAACATTCCAGTCCAGCACCCCGTTCTCATCCATGTGCCCGGTCAGGTCAATGACCCGGTCTCCGGGAACAATGGAGCCGGGGGAGGCCTCCGGGGTGGGGGTGGATCCGTATTCAAACTGCAGGCTGAAGCCCGCTTTGTCCTCCCAGCGATGGATCCGGGCCAGGGAGTGGAATTTGCACTCCGACAGGGTGAAAGCCTCGGGGTAGGCGGGCGGGGTTTCGGCCATCACTTCGGCCGGCTGCGGGGGTGCCCCGCTCATTTCGAGGCGGAAGACAGGCGCGGTGGTTTCCGGGACGGAATAGGTCCGCACGGTCCCCGGCCGGTAGTTCTGGGTCCCCGGCAAAGTCACCAGTGTCCGGAAGCTGATCCCGTCCTCGCTGGCCAAAACCCGTCCGAACGGGATCCCCTGCCTGGAAGCGATGGAGAAGGAACGGACCGTCACGGGCCGTTCATAGCTGAACTGGATCCAGGCCGGTGACTGGTCAGCCGTGCCCGGCAGGGTGACCGACGTATTCAGGCTCTGGTCCGTCAGCGGGGAGGTATCCATGGGGCCGGCGGAGGTGATGATCACGGGATCGCCGCTGCGGGCAGGTTGGTCCCCATGACCTTGATCGCCGCCATGGACCGGCCTGCCCGCGCTACCTGGTTTTAGCGCGGCGTCCCCCTGCGCATCCGGCGGGGTGGGAAAGGCCACCACCAGCTGGTCCCTGTAAAAGGCTGCGGACGGACCGGGACGGCCGCCGCGGTTCAGGTCCCTGATGGGACCAATGTTGGAGGGCGGAACGGGCAGGGTGTCATGAACCCTGCCCGGTCCGGATACCGCTGTACGGCTCCACACCGCCTTCTTCATGGCCTGTTCCGGTTTCACCCAGGGCCCGCCGGTCAGGCTCCAGCCGGCCGAGCTGAACATGCTCATCTCCAGGCTGAGCCTATCGGCTTCCTCCGCCGCATGCCTGACGGCATCCAGCCATTCGGGGGACATGAAAAAGCGCTTTTCGTCGATTTCCTGTCCCATCCCGAATGCCACATCCGCCAGCTGGAATCCAGCAATGCCGACAGCCTTCATCCATTCCAGATCCTTCGTGATCCCCTCCATGGTTACGTTCCCGTTGGTCCAGTGCCACCAGGTCCGGGGACGGGCGGAATCAGGAGGGCGATGGAAGCCCTCCTGAAGCATGGTGTATGTGTCCCCGGGCTCCTGCGCCGCCGCGGTCAGCAGCAGGATCAGGAATGCCGCAACAAGGGTCCGTTTTCTCCGGAATGAATGGATGGAAATATGCATGCTACAATGGGTTTTGTCCCAGGTCCGGGTTCAGCTCGGTCTCCCGGAACGGGATCGGATAGATCAGTTTGTTCTCATTCACGTTGTAGGAGGCACCGATGGGACCCGTATTGGCGTGCAGGTAATAATACAGCTCTGGGTTTTCCTTGATCCGTTGCCCGTAAGCGTTCATGACCTCCACCGCCTTCCCGGTCCGCACCAGGTCATGCCACCGCTTGTTCTCGAAAGCCAGCTCGACCCGGCGCTCATTGGCGATCAGCTCCCGCATCTCCTGCTGGCTGCCGGCTTCTGCATCTACGATCCCGGCCCTGGTCCTGACCTCGTTCAGGAACAGGACGGCCTCGCCCTGGCGGGTTCCCTGCTCATTGACCGCTTCGGCCAGCATTAACAGCACATCCGCATACCTGTAAATGATCCAGTTCTGACCGGTTTCACCATACAGCGAATGTGGATGCTGGTATTTTTTGATGTAGGGGATCCGGTCAAAGACGATACCCGACATGCTGGAAGCGCCCGAATAATAACCGATGGAAGCGGTGTAGCGCTGGTCATTGATCGTATCCTCAAAGGCGGCGATCAGATCGGGCGTGGGGGTATTGAACCCTCCGCCTCCCGGGTTGGACGGGGTCACGCCCGTGATCACTGCCGGATCTTCCAGCTGGGGAAGGAATACGTAAGGAAATGAGCTCTCCAGTCCGAGCACGGTTCCTTCCAGGAATTCCACCTCAAAAATGATCTCGTCGTTTCCCTCGTTCTGGGGATCGAAGATACCGGCATAATCGGTCAGCAACCCGTATCCGGTCACATTTTTCAGGGCCGTCTCAGCCGCCGGATAGTCCCCCAGGGTCAGGTTCACATCTCCCAGCAGGGTATATGCGGCGCCCGAGGTAACCCTCCCGGTTTCCTGGTCTGCCTTACCGGGCAGCAACTGGGCCGCTTCCGTCACATCGTCCAGGATCACTTCATAGACTTCTTCCACGGTGGACCGGGGGAGGACAGATTCCTCCATGGTGGTCACCGGTGTCAGGTACAGGGGAACACCGCCAAAATAGCGGACCAGCTTGAAATAGGCAAAAGCCCGCAGGAACAGTGCCTGTCCTTTCAGGTTGTCCCTGGCGTCCGTTTCGATATCCGCCCCGTCAATATGGGCGAGTACCTGGTTCGCCCGGGAAACGATCAGGTAATAATAGTTATACATGGTGGCAATCCCCGGATTATCAGGCTCCACCAGGAAATCGGCGAAGTGTTCGGCTTCCAGTTGTCCCCTGACAGCCGGATTATAGATAAAATGGGTATTGTCGGACCGCATCTCGGAGAGGGCCCAGTCTGAATAGTTCCCCGCATCGTTGATGGTCAGCAGCGGGGAATAGATCCCGGTGACGGCCTGTTCGAAATCTGATTCATTTTCAAAGTAATTGGCCACGGTAACCGCATTCTCCGGAGGCAGCTCCAGGAATGATTCACAGGCATGAAATGCCGTTATCAGTAACAATAAAGTTACGATCTCAAATATCTTGATTACTTTCATTTTCTTAGTTTTTAGAATCCAAAATTAACGCCCAGACTGATCGTTCTCGGTACGGGGTAACCCGTGAAGTCGCTGCCCAGTGTCAGTGAACTGGACGTTGCTTCACCGGTACGTGTGATGTTCACTTCTGGGTTGCCGGGGTAATTCGTGAAGATCAATGCCTGCTGGATGCTGGTATAGATCCGGATATTTTTGAACACGTTGCTGTTCATGACCGGCATGGTGTAACCCAGGGTAACATTCTTGATGGCAAGGTAGCTGCCGTCGTACAAAAAGCGGCTGCTGAACCAGTCCCGCTCCAGGTAGGTGGTCCCGGAGGCCAGGCTCCCGTATTTGCCGCTGCCCGGATCCTCGGGTGACCTCCAGTGGTCCTGCACTTCAGCAAGCACATTGAAGACTCCGTCCAGGTTCGTCAGGAACTGTTCCGAACGGGCTGCAATATCATTCCCGTATGATCCGGCCATGGTGATGGAAAGATCCAGTCCTTTGAAGAAAAATGTATTCGTCATCCCGAATATGAAATCCGGATGGGGACTG
Organism: Bacteroides sp.; assembly: GCA_011056635.1. GTDB lineage: Bacteria > Bacteroidota > Bacteroidia > Bacteroidales. The sequence goes on along the minus strand of DSEO01000207.1, from coordinate 1,412 downwards.
CCGATGATCTCCCGGTCATCCTGCGTGATCACGCCGTCCTGGTTCACATCCTTGAACTTCACGGTACCGACCTGGGAAGTGGTGTGTTTGGGTGAACTGTCAAAATCTTCCTGGTCGACATAGACGCCCTGGTGAACCATTCCGTAAAAGATACCGATGGGATGTCCCACCATGGTTATGTAAGGATTGGTGATCTCCTCCCCGGTATGCAGCGGTGCATCGTTGTTTCCAAGGGCCACCACCTCATTCCTGTTGAAGGAGATGTTGAAGTCGGTGTTCCATTTGAGTTCCCCCACGAGATTCCGTGTGGAAACCAGGAATTCGTGCCCCCAGAATTTGATCTCCCCGATATTGGTCTGGATGCTGCTGAACCCGGTGGCCTGGGGGATATCGACTTTGTACAGCAATTCGGTGGTGCGCTTGTTGTAATAATCATACGTGAACTGGATCCTGTTGCTGAAAAGATTGACATCCAGCCCCACATTCATCTGTCCGCTGGTTTCCCAGTGCAGCTGGGAATCTCCCAGGTTGGTTACGCTCCTGCCGATATAGGGGGTCTCACCGAAGGCATAGTTGGTTGCGGTGATATAGGAGTAATGGGTGTAGTTACCGATGTTGAAATTACCGACCACCCCGTAACTGGCCCTCAGCTTGAGCAGTGACAGCGCATCGACCCGGGGCATGAACTCTTCCTCCGAGAGGATCCAGGCAACGGAAAGGGACGGGAAATTCCCCCATTTGCTCTGCTCTCCGAAACGGGAAGAACCATCCCTTCGGATGGCGGCCGAGACCATATACTTCATCTTGTAGTTATAGTTCACCCTGGCCAGGTAAGAGAGAAGCGACCATTCCTGCACGTCTGCGTTCACATTCGTGATCTGGCCCGCTTCACTGATGAGCTGGATCTTGTCATCGGCAAATTGCTCTCCCTGGATGGAATTGTATGACATCCTGTATTTCTGCGCGGTAAAACCTCCCAAGAAATCGAACTGATGGTCATTGATGGTTTTAGCATAGGTGATGGTGTTCTCATTGACCCATGAAAGATAATTCGATTGGACAAGGCTCCCGCTGGGGATGGTGGGCGGTGGCCGGAATATCCCCCCTACTGTGGAAGGATAGAAAATATTCTGATGGGTGTTCCCCAGATCGGCATTGATGCTGCTTTTGATCTTCAGGTCATCGATCAGTTCAACTTCCATGTAGGCATTGGAAAGCAGCCTGGTGTTTTTGCTTTCGTTGATCCGGTCCCTGGCGGTCCGCAGCCAGTTGGGATTGGGCCACATGCCCGGGGCAGGGGAGGCCAGCGGCAGGCTGCCGTCTTCATCAATGGCCACAGCCATCGGTGAGGTCAGCATGGCACTGTTGATGATGGCCCCGAACAGGAATGTCCCGTCCGTATTCGGATTGTT
>DSEO01000054.1 GCA_011056635.1 Bacteroides sp. | reverse complement strand
TATCTGAATCGATGGCATGTTGTGTTATGCTTGCTTCGCAAGCGTTAGGGGTGTTAGAAGTTAGGTTAGGTTAGATGTTAGAAGTTAGGTTAGGTTAGGTTAGGTTAGGTTGGGTTAGGTTGGGTTGGGTTAGGTTGGGTTAGGTTGGGTTAGGTTAGGTTAGGTTGGGTTAGGTTGGGTTAGGTTGGGTTAGGTTGTGTTAGGTTGGGTTAGGCTAAGTTAGGTCAAGATCCTAACCCCTAACACCCTAACCCCTAACCCTTTCAATACTGCTCCTTTTCGTTGGGGAAGTTTTTCGACCGCACATCCTCGATGTAATTCTGCACCGCTCCTTTGATCTCCATCTGGAGGTTATGGTACCGGCGCAGGAACCTGGGCGAGAATTCCTGGGTGATGCCGAGCATGTCATGAAGCACCAGCACCTGTCCGTCCACCTCCGGACCGGCACCGATCCCGATGGTGGGAATATTGACGGACCGGGTCACTTCTCCGGCCAGTTTTGCAGGGATCTTTTCCAGGACCACCCCGAAACAACCACTCTTGGCAAGCGCTTTCGCGTCTGATTTCAGCTTTTCAGCCTCATCCGTTTCAGTGGCACGGACCACGTATGTACCGAACTTGTGGATCGCCTGCGGGGTGAGCCCCAGGTGTCCCATCACAGGGATCCCTGCCGAAAGGATCCGGTCCACCGATTCGATGATCTCCTCCCCTCCCTCCAGTTTGATGGCGCTGGCCCCGGTTTCCTTCATGATCCGGATGGCGGATGCCAGCGCGCCCATGGAATTGCCCTGGTAGGTCCCGAAAGGCAGATCGACCACCACCAGCGCACGATTCACTGCCCTTACCACGGAGGCGGCATGGTAGATCATGTGGTCCAGGGTGATGGGAAGTGTGGTCTCATACCCTGCCATCACATTGGAAGCGGAGTCCCCCACCAGGATCACATCAATGCCTGCCTGGTCCAGCAGGCGGGCAAAAGAATAGTCATACGCCGTTAACATGGCGATTTTCTCGCCTTTGAGCTTCATCGCACCCAGCACGTGGGTGGTCACGCGTTTCACATTTTTATGAAGGGCCATGGTCAGGAATGATGGTTCCCTGCAAAGTTTACAATAAATTTCCTATTCACGGTCAATTTGTCAGTTTATATGACAATGTCCCTTTATCGGGGGACGGATGACCGGCTATTTTGTGTCATTATTGCACCCGCATGAAAAAAATTCACATTGGCACAATCTATGCGCATTCACACATCGAACATAAAAGTCAGTATCGATAGTCAGAAAATCATACATAAAATAATAACTGCATTATGAGTAAAATAATTGGAATAGATCTCGGAACCACAAATTCATGTGTGGCTGTGATGGAAGGAAATGAACCCGTTGTGATCCCCAACAGCGAAGGGAAAAGAACAACGCCGTCCATGGTCGCATTTGTGGAAAACGGAGAAAGGAAAGTCGGGGACCCGGCCAAACGTCAGGCCATTACCAATTCCCAGAGAACCATATTCTCCATCAAACGCTTTATGGGCGAAACTTACGACAGAATGGCCAAGGAAATTGGAAGGGTCTCTTACAAGGTGGTGAAAGGTGAGAACAATACACCGCGGATACAGGTGGATGACCGCCAGTATTCGCCGCAGGAGATCTCGGCCATGATCCTTCAGAAAATGAAGAAGACCGCCGAAGATTACCTGGGACATGAAGTGAAGGAGGCTGTGATCACCGTTCCCGCCTACTTCAGTGACTCCCAGCGCCAGGCCACCAAAGAGGCGGGCGAGATCGCAGGTTTGAAGGTGAAAAGGATCATCAATGAGCCTACAGCTGCATCGCTTGCGTACGGTCTGGACAAAAAAACCTCCGATCTGAAGATCGCCGTATTTGACCTGGGAGGAGGTACCTTTGATATTTCCATTCTGGAACTGGGCGACGGCGTTTTTGAGGTCAAATCCACCAATGGCGATACCCACCTGGGAGGCGATGACTTTGACCAGGTGATCATGGACTGGCTGGCAGAAGATTTCAAGAAGGATGAGGGAGTGGACCTGAGGAAGGATCCCATGGCATTGCAGCGGCTGAAAGAGGCTGCCGAAAAGGCCAAGATTGAACTTTCCAGTGCGACCCAGACCGAGATCAACCTTCCTTACATCATGCCGGTGGACGGTGTCCCGAAACACCTGGTGAAAACCCTGACCAGGGCCAAATTTGAAAGCCTGGCTGATAAGCTGATCCAGGCCACGGTGGAGCCATGCAAAAAAGCATTGAAAGACTCGGGTCTGAGTGCAAAAGACATCAACGAGGTCATCCTGGTGGGAGGTTCCACCCGTATACCCGCCATTCAGAAGGTAGTGGAGGATTTCTTCGGCAAGAAACCTTCCAAGGGGGTCAATCCGGACGAGGTAGTTGCCGTCGGCGCCGCCATCCAGGGAGGTGTGCTCACAGGAGAGGTAAAGGATGTGCTGTTGCTGGATGTAACTCCGCTCTCGCTGGGCATTGAAACCATGGGAAGCGTGTTCACAAGGCTGATCGAGGCCAACACCACCATTCCCACCAAAAAAACCCAGACATTCACCACTGCAGCCGACAACCAGCCCAGCGTGGAGATCCACGTGCTTCAGGGTGAAAGGGCCATGGCCAGGGACAACAAGACCATCGGGCGCTTCCATCTGGACGGCATCCCGCCCGCACCCCGCGGTATTCCCCAGATCGAGGTCACATTTGACATCGATGCCAACGGGATCCTGAACGTGTCCGCCAGGGACAAGGGTACAGGTAAAGAGCAGAGCATCCGCATCGAAGCTTCGTCGGGTCTCTCGGATTCAGAAATTGAAAGGATGAAGAAAGAGGCCAAGGAGAATGAGGAAGCCGACAGGATAGCCAAGGAACGCATTGATAAACTGAACAGTGCCGACAGCCTGATCTTCCAGACCGAAAAACAGCTGAAAGATTACGGCGATAAGATCCCGGCTGCCAAGAAGACACCCATCGAAGAGGCCCTGACCAAGCTCAAGGAAGCCCATAAATCAGAGGACCTGGGTGCCATTGATGAAGCCACCACCGCATTGAACAATGCATGGCAGGCTGCCTCACAGGACATCTACAACGCAACCCAGCAGGCAGGAGGCCAGGCAGGTCCGGCCGGTGAACCGGGCGGTGAGCCGGGCGGTGAGCCGGGCGGTGAGCAGGCCACTTCCGGCAAAGGAGGGAATGATGATGAGGTGACGGATGTGGATTTCGAGGAAGTAAAATAGAGATAACACCACCAGAATTGGTTTAACACGGAGAGGCTGTATCAAATGATACGGCCTCTTTTTCTTTGGTTTGCAGGGATACGAAAGACTGACAGGGTTAAGTACGCTTATATCCGCTTGAGCTGGCCTGTTTGGGATCGTCACAGCCAAACAAAATACTGTCCAAGCCTTGAGATCAGCGAGAGGTCGTTGGCCGGGATTTATCCACCCGTTGCTGTTTCTCAGCACATGGGTGGTGTCGACATCTCAGGAATAGATACTTTATATCTATTTGTTAACTATTTTTATGTTGTTTTGGATAATAAACGTCTATCGATGGATATTTTTTATCCGATAAAGCACTAAAATAGTATAGTAACCAGATAATAAATATCCTTTCAGCCGGTCCGGCAGATGATATCGGGTAAGTGTAGCCGGCACTTTTTTTTCTTGGGTAAAAAACCCAAATTTGCAGGGTAGATTTGATCGTGATGAGGAGGAGGGATATGTTTTTTCAGCATATTACCGGAATGAACCGTGTATCCATGAGATCCCAGAGATCCGAAAAGACCGGGAAGCCCATGGGATCGGGTATGTCAGTGAAATCAGGCATATCCCTGTGGTTCCTGCTATTGCTGATCGCAGGATCTGCCATGGTTCACGGTCAGAACAGGTTGGATGAGCGGGGACGGAAAACCGGGCAGTGGAAAGAGGAATATCCCGACGGCACCACCCGGTACGAGGCCGAATTCCATGAAGGAGAGCCCGTGGGGATGATGACCCGTTATTTTGATACCGGTATCAAGTCCGCCGAAATGTACTTCGACACGGTGCGGGGACGCTGTTTTACCAGGATGTTCTATGAGAACGGAAAGCTGGCGGCCGAAGGCTGGTTCGTGAACAGGGAGAAGGATTCGGTGTGGACCTACTACTCGGAATACGATGGTTCGGTAAGGATCAGGGAACCCTATGAAGATGGCAGCCTGAACGGCACGGTCAGGAATTATTACCCCGATGGTGGCGTTTCGGAAGAAATCGGTTGGAGGAAGGATGAGAAAAGCGGTGACTGGAACCAGTTTTACGAGAACGGGGCCCTGAGGCTCAGCGGATCGTACCGGCAAGACATGCTGAACGGTGGATACGAGGTGTTTTATCCTGACAGCACCTTGAAAATAAAGGGAATATACAAAGATGACCAGTCCCACGGCACCTGGGTGTATTTTGATGAAGCCGGGAATGAGGTATATTCCATTGAGTTCGATGAAGGTAAAGCGGTGGACCAGGCAAAGTACCTGGAAGTGATGGATGAACTGCTCAGAAGGTTTGAGGAGACCGGGGAGCCAGTAACCATAGAACATAAAGATTGATACCCATGTCCGCACGTGAAGGAAAGGCCATGAAGAAGGCCGCCGCCCGCCTGGTTCCGGTGGCTGGACTGCTCCCGGTGTCGGGACTGATCCCGGTGTCGGGACTGATCCCGGTGTCGGGACTGATCCCGGTGACGGGACTGCTCCCGGTGTCGGGGCTACGCCTGTTCAAAGGGTTGCCCCTGTTTTCGGGACTACACCTGTCCATGGCACTGCTGATAGTCGCCGCTCTGCTCCTGGTCACCCCGGAAACACTTGCACAGCAGATTTCCGATAGCACCTACTGGGTATACTTTACTGACAAGAATCTCAACGGGTACCGGATCGACCGGCCGGAGGAGTTTCTTTCCGAAAGATCCGTTGACCGGCGGGCATGGCAGGGACTGGCCGTTGATCAGACCGACCTCCCCGTCACACAGGCATACGTGGATGAACTGCGGGCCATGGGTGC
>DSEO01000056.1 GCA_011056635.1 Bacteroides sp. | reverse complement strand
GGGCTCCTGGAAGGGCACCTTGCATGGCGGCAGCACGACGGCGGTCATACCGACGCTCCGAATATCGGTCATTTCATTGAATGGGTAAACCGCATACTGATCAATAATTGTCTTACCTTTGTAGAAAATTCAGGAAAATGAAAGCAGTAAGATATATTCAGACGCTTGGATCCGTCAGAAACTATTACAGGTCGATGAACGAGATCTTTTCTACGGCATTTGGTAAGGCGCACATGCTTCACTATCCCTTCTACCTGAAGGAAAATGAAACACTCGAGGAGAGGCAGAACAACCTGGTTGATCATTGCCTGACTTATATCGGCGATCTGAAAGGGAAGCATATGCTTGAGGTTGGATGCGGAAACGGATTGAATTGCCACTATATTGATCTTACATACGGAGCAGAGCATATCACTGGCATAGATCTGAACCAGGAAAACCTGGCCATTGCCAGGACACATCACGAAAATGAAAGGATCAGGTTTATCCACGACAATGCCCAGGAACTGAAAAACATTCCGGATCAATCGGTAGATGTGATGATCTGCATTGAGAGCGCATTCCATTATCCTGACAAGAATGCCTTTTTCAAACAGATCAGCCGTGTCTTAAAACCCGAAGGGGTCTTTCTGATTGTGGATATTGTCAGATCGCCCGGTGATGCCGGAAAGTCTCTGTGGTTTTGGAAAAAGCAAAAACTCCTGTTCCACGCGGATGAGAAAGAGTACCGTCAATATTCATCGGGGAATAACCTGATCTTTCAACAGGTCGAAAACATTACTGACCGGATCATACGCGGATATGAGGGCCATCTTTCCTGGATAAAAAGGACCAACATGAACCTGGTCCACTACCTGCTGATGAAAATATTTACAGGGTTGCAGGTGAGGCTGAACGTTGCCCAGTTAAGATCCCACAAACAATACATGCTCTTCTACGGGAGGCATGCCAATTCTGCCTGAGGGACATCTCGTTAATTCAGGGTAAAAGGGGAATTTTTTCATTGATCCTCCTGCAGTGCATTTAATTTTCATAAATTGAAGTCACTTTTCAAAGGAATTGAAAATTACCCAAAAGACTTTCGTCATGAAAAAGATGCGGATCCGTTCAGTCATTTTAGTGCTGGCTTTATTTGTCCCGGTAAAACAAAGCCACGGCCAGCAGGGGGATTTCAGTGAGGCCAGGATAATTGTCACGGCAGAGTCCACAAACCAGTTGTTGCACGATGCCGGGTTCCGGGCTTTTGAACCGCTGGAACAGCCCGATGAAAATTATCCGGCCATCCTGATCGATGATGATGTGACATTCCAGACCATTGAAGGATTCGGAGGGGCCTTTACCGATGCCGCAGCGATCACCTTTGGCAAACTCCCGGAGGAGGAGCGGGCGCAATTCCTGAAAGCATGTTTTGATCCGGTGGAAGGGAATGCGTACAATCTCTGCCGCACCACCATCCACAGCTGTGATTATTCCGATGAGATGTACACATATGCTGAGGTGGAAGGGGATAAAAAATTGAAGCATTTTACCATCGAACATGATCTGCCGTACCGCATCCCCATGATCCGGGCAGCCATGGATGTATCCGGCGGTGAACTGCGATTCTTTGCTTCACCGTGAAGCCCTCCGGGGTGGATGAAGACAAACGGGGAGATGAAACACGGGGGAAAACTTCTTCCGGAATATCACCAGACATGGGCAGATTATTTTGTCAGGTATGTACAGGAATATGCAAAGATGGGTATTCCTATGTGGGGACTGACCGTACAGAACGAGGCCATGGCGGTGCAGGTATGGGAGTCGTGTATTTTTACTGCGAACGAGGAGAAGAATTTCGTAAGGGATTACCTGGGTCCCGCGCTGCACAAACACGGGATGGAGGATATAAAACTGATGATATGGGACCATAACCGGGGGATCATGTACCAGCGGGCAGAGGCGGCATTCGAGGATCCGGATGCTTCAAAATATATCTGGGGCACAGCTTTCCACTGGTATGTGGGAAACCATTATGAAAATGTGCGCATGGTCCATGATGCCTACCCGGATAAAAAACTGCTTTATACGGAGGCAGGCATGGGCGGATCATGGCGTTCAGCAACCAACCTGGCCGCGAATGTGATCCATGACCTGAATAACTGGGCCAACGGGTGGGTGTTCTGGAACCTGATCCTGGATGAGGAGAACGGCCCCAGGCATGCGGGAGGGTTACACGGGACGAATATTGTCAATGCGGACCTGGCAACCGGCACAGTCACCTACAACCCGCCGCATTATGTATTCGGGCATTTCTCCAGGTTTATCAAACCGGGGGCAAAAAGAATCCCCTGTACATCAAACAATGATGACCTGATCGCAACGGCATTTGCCAACCCCGATGGAAGCATTGCCGCAGTAGCCCATAACCTGGACGATCATGAGATGATGTTCCAGTTGTGGATCGAAGAAAAGGCGATTAAGTCCACCATCCCTGCCCGGGGCACAATGACCATGGTTTTTTAGGGAAAGGATTATTTCTTCTCTTCCTTTTCTCCCTTCTCTTCCTTTCCCTTTTCTTTGGTTTTCAGGTCGGCCATTTTTTCCACCAGGTCAGGCACTTTCTCAAAAAGCGTGGAGAGGGAAGATTTCTTATCCACCGGGATAAACGAGATCTCATCGCCTCTGGTGACAAGAAATCCAAGGGGAACGACCCCGATGCCGGCACCGGCACCTCCCCCGGATCCCTTGTTCTTGCTTTTGGATTCTTCACCGGTACCTATCCCGCTGCCGAAACCGGTTCCAACCTTGATAACCGGCCTGCAGGTGAATTCACCGAGTTTGAACTCTTCACCCAGTACGGTTTCCGTGCTGGCAAGTTCTTTCACATGCTCAGATACTTTGTCGAGTAATTCTTTTACGTTGATGTCCATAACAATATAATTTAAAGGTTAATAAAATGATTTTATCTTATGCAGGATGAAAATCCACAGCAGGGTACCCATGCGTATCCTCATATCAAGAAGCAGGGAAAGGGTTCCTGTAAAATTCGCCCTTAACCGAATATATTCTGAGTTGACCATAGAGAACACAGGAATAAGCCGGGCGTTCAGCATGAAGTCATCGGTATCGATATCCAGCAGAAGCTTCCTGATCCGTATAGCATGCAATAGATTGATCGCCAGTTTGAGTCCTCCGGAAATCTTTACCTTTTTCCTTTTTTTAGCGGGTTTTTTGGCTGGCTTCTCCAGCTTTTTTTTCGGTTTCCTCTGAAAAGGATGAACGGTAAAAGGGACCAGGAAGATCCGGCCCCTGATATGGAAAAGCTCCTCGGAAGGCACCACCGCAGCTCTGAACATGCCGGGAAGGATCAGCAGGTAACGATTCCGGGCTGTATCCAGATAAATGATCACCGGCACGAGCAGTATCCAAAGTATAAGGAGGACCAATAACGATATGAGGATCCACAGGATCATAAAGCAAAACTAACATCGCAGCAGCGGCGATACCATGGTTTTTCGGTATCCGTGCAGGTTTTATCGGTGAACTGCTACCCAGGGGCGTTCAATTGCAGACCTCTTTCAGCGATCCAGAACAGCAGCCGTCATCTTTTAACCTGTTTTTAACATAAACGAAAGTTAAATATCCTGGCAGCCTGTGTGATATGCTTTATTTTTATCTGCGGAGCCCTCTGGACGTAACGATTTGACATCAGAGCCAATAATAATTAAAGGAGAAAACTATCATGCATCCATCCAGATTAATAACCTGCGTTTACCTTGTCATGGCAACTGTAATTCCACTGCAGGCCCAGTGGGAGATCGGAGGTATAATTGACTTAAACATTGCGGGAATCAGCGTGATTCCAAAGCCCCGCTCGGAAAGTTATTCCAGCCGCTTTGGTCCCGGGATAGGAGCCGTGGCAAAACGGCAGGTTACAGACCGGATCGGGTTCCGTGCGGAACCGATGTTCCTTCAGAAGGGCGCCAGGCTACACGAGGGCGGCGATGTTATTGTTTTTAATATCAATTACCTGGAGTTCCCGCTCCTGATCACCTATGACTTCCGGATGGATGGTCCTCTGGTACCTTATGCCATGATCGGGCCCAGCATTGGATTGCTGGCGGGGGCCAGTTTTCGATACAGTGACGGGTGGAAACAGGATGAAACAGATAATACCCGATTTTTCGACTTCGGAGCAGGTCTGGGGGGCGGAGTGGAGCTTCCTCGGGGAAACAAGAATTTTTTTGCAGAGACCCGTTATGTGGTCGGATTCGTCAATGTGAACAGGGATCAAGATGAATCTTCGGTGTATAACCGGGGACTCCAGATACTGGTGGGCGTGACGATCCCGGTCGCGCGCAATTAGTATCCCGTCACATCAGATTTATGATTTCATTAACAGATACACGGGTAAATTATTCGTAACCTTTGTCCGGCCAATCATCCTGCAGCCATTTAAGGAATCAAAAAAATCCATAAAAATTTCATATGACATATCACTTTTTACTCCACAGGAAAATTCAGGTGCTGAGTATAACCTTCACAATGCTTGCTTTCCTGTTCCCGTTCCATTTGAAGGGACAAAATAACAACAGTCCGGAACAGGGCAAGAAAGAGTTCAACATTGTTGTTTCGTGCGTGGAATATATTGGCAATGGGATGTTCACGGCCTATTTCGGGTACGAGAATCCCGGAAATAAAACCATTTCGGTCGATGAATCGGGTAGTGTGGTCGTTTATAATAAAGGACAGTCCAAGAAGTACGGTATCCATACATTCCTTCCAGGTGTCTATGAGAAGGCATTCAGTCAGGAATTTGACAGCAAAGACCGGGTTCAGTGGACGGTGACACTCCCCAACGGCCAGATCAGGACCACGGATGCCGATATCCATTCCAACCACTGCCGCGATTATCTCGGGCTGGATATCATTCCCTATTACGCACCTCCGGAGGGAGGCAAGATATACCATTCAAAGATCGGCGCGGAGCTTACCTCACTCTATGAAACCTACAGCCGGGATCCTGCCGGATTCACGGGTGTTTCCGATGATATATTCCAGATCAGGGGTACGATGGTATTCATTGAGACAGTGGCGCACCCCGGGCAATAT
>DSEO01000321.1 GCA_011056635.1 Bacteroides sp. | reverse complement strand
GCTGGCCATCCTCAGGGAAGAATTCCCGCCCCTGCTGGAGGAGCTTGAGCGGATCCATGAAGAGATCGGAGAACTGGACCGGATACTGGAAGAGATGAAAGCCCCCTGGACCCCGGGCCGGATTCCCCGGCTGGACTAACATTCAAGTAAGCAAACCAATCAGTCCATCCTGAATTCAAGACCCATAACATCCGCAACTTCTTTCATTTCCTTTTGCACCGGAGCCAGTACATTCACCCCTTCCCGGGCAATCCGCTCCTCATTCTCCCGCTCGGGATCACCGGGTATCAGGACGCGGTCCTGGCCCCTGGCAGGACTGGCGGCGCGAAAGGTTTCGATCCACCGGTCCATCTTCGATTTGAATTCCTCCGGTTTCTGGAAAGCATCGATGCGCATGGCCCCGAAGAAGTGGCCGGTCCCTTTCCCTTCCTTCTCCTCCTTTAGCGGTAGGTAGGCTACGGAGGGGGGACAGAACGGACCGAAGCCGGCACCCGATAGCACGGCAGAAAAAATGTCGACGATGGCACTCAAACAGTATCCCTTGTGGCTTCCCTGTTCCCGGGTGCCTCCCAGGGTGACCATGGATCCCCCACGGGTGATGATGTCCGGATCATCCGAGGGTACACCGTCCGCATCCTGAACATAACCCAGCGGAACCTTTTCTCCTTTTTTGGCGGCGACAGCCAGTTTGCCCCGGGCGAGGGGCGTGGTGGAAAAATCAGCCACAAAGGGAGGGTGTTTGCCGGCAGGAACGGCTACTGCAATGGGATTGGTCCCCAGCATCCGTGAAACAGAAAAAGTCGGTGCCACCAGTGGATTGGCAATGGTCATGCAGATACCGATCATGTCATGCGGAAGGGCCAGCATGGAATAATAGCCTGCAATTCCGAAATGGTTGGAGTTCATTGTGGATACCCAGCCTGTCCCGGCCTCCCTGGCTTTTTCAATAGCAATGTGCATGGATTTTGTGGCTGCGACCATCCCGATGGCTCCATCTCCGTCCACCACTGCGGTACTGGGAGATTCGTGCACAATCCTGACCTGTGGTTTCACATTGATCCTTCCGGCCTGCCAGAGCTGAAAGTAATCCTTGATCCGTATCATGCCATGGCTGGGCAATCCTCTCAATTCGGCTGCTATGAATACATCTGCGATTGCTGCGGCATCTTCCGGACTGCAGCCCATCTTCAGAAATACCTTCCTGGTGAATTCCTCCAGATATGCAATGGTATACATGGGTTATTTATTTCTGTGTATCCGGGATGCACTGGCCTGTGCCGTTGACATGATAAGCATGTCGTCGATGTTCACATGGGGAGGGCGTGTGACAGCAAACAGAATGGCCTCCGCCACATCTTCCGCATACAGGGGTGTGAATCCTTCGTAAACTTTTTCGGCCCGTTTCCGGTCACCCTTGAACCTGACCATGCTGAACTCGGTTTCTACCGCACCCGGATGAATGGCGGTGACTTTGATCCCGTATTCCACCAGATCGATCCGCATGGCCCTGGTGAGCCCGTCCACGGCGAACTTGGTGGCGTTATACACATTCCCGTTTTCATAGGCTTCCTTCCCGGCGATGGAACCGATATTGATGATATGCCCTTTCTTCCTTTCCACCATGCCCGGCGATACGAGGCGGGTGATATAGAGCAATCCCTTGATGTTGGTGTCGATCATCTGCTCCCAGTCCTCCAGGTCGCCTTCATGGATCCTGCTCAGTCCCGCTGCAAGCCCGGCATTATTCACCAGCACATCCACCTGCAGCCATTTTCCTGAAAGTTTGCCGTATGCCGCATCGACTGCATCGGGTTTCCTGATGTCAAAGGCCAGTGTGACCACATCCGCGGCAGTCCTGGACCGGATCTCCTCCTCCAGGGCATCCAGTTTTTCACTTCTCCGGCCTGTAACAATGATGTCAAAATCGCTTTTGGCCAGAAGCAATGCCACAGCCCGGCCAATACCTGCAGTAGCTCCCGTGATCAGCGCAATTGGATTCATCAATTCGGTTTTCAAACAAATGTAAAAAAACTCTTGATATGATCAATTCACTATCTTTGCCTCCAAAGATCGCACAAATGACCATGAATGACACACAGCTGAAAAACCGGGCTCTCTCTTACCTGACCAGGGATGAGGTATATTCCATCGGCTCGATGCTGGGGCGGGAGCCCAATCCTTTTGAATGGAACATGTTTGCGACCATGTGGTCGGAACACATCTCCTACAAAAGCTCCATCAAATGGCTGGAGGGAATGCCTGTGGAAGGGAAGAATGTTTTTGTGAAGGCAAGGGAAGAAAATGCAGGAGTGATTCACATCAATGATGAGCTGGCCTGTGCTGTAAAAATGGAATCCCATAACCATCCCATCGCGGTGGATCCGAGACAGGGAGCGGTTGGCGTGGGTAACGTGAACCGGGATATCCTGACCATGGGAGCGGAACCTGTGGCGCAGCTGAATGTGCTCAGGTTTGGTAACCCGAAGCACAGGCATATCCGGGATATGGTGAATTCGGTGGTTACAGCGCTTGGCAGTTATTCGAATAATTTCGGGGTACCCGTGGTAGGGGGGGAGATCCTTTTTGATGACAGCTACAATTACAACCCGCTGATCAATATGATGAGTGTGGGGATTGTCCGTAAGGAGCGAATGACCAGGGCTGCATTTACCAGTGCTAACCATGTGCCGGTCCTGCTGGGGATGAAGACATCCGGCAGGGGGGTGCACGGAGCGGGTTTTGCCTCGAAAGCTTTGCAGAAAAAGGGACAGATGATCCCGGAATCCCAGGTGGCCGATCCGGCTTATGGCAAGATCCTGATGGATTGTATCAGGGAGATCATTGACCATGGGCTGGTCCGTGGCATGCAGGATATCGGAGCGGGCGGAGTGCTTTGTGCGGCTGCTGAAATGGCCTTCAGGGGAAGAAAGGGAGTGAAGCTGCAACTGGAGCGTATTCCTGTCCTGCGGGATGATATCGATCCGCTGGAGATCCTGCTTTCCCAGACCCAGGAGCAGATGATGCTGGCTGTGGATAAGCAGGATTTAGACAAGGTCAGGGAGATCGCTGAACGCTGGGGACTGGAGTGTGCTGCAGTGGGAACAGTCACCAATGAGCAAAGGATCAGGATCCTGAAGAACACGGAATCTTACGGCGATTTACCCGTGGAGTTGCTGGTCAGGGGAGGAGGTGCACCGGTATACATCAGGGATATGAAGCCAAGAGGGAAGAAGCCGCGCGTGGTGAATGCCGATGAAGTGCCCAACCCGGGAAACCTGAAGGAGATCGCCAGGAAGATGGTCTCCCTTCCGAACATTGCTTCCAGAAGATGGATCTACGAGCAATTCGATACCATGGCCGGATTGTCCAACCTGAGCAGTGAGTATGCATCGGATGCCGGGATCGTTAAGATCAGCGGCCAGGATCTGGCGCTGGTTCTGAGTGTGGATGGCAATTACCGTTATGGCAGGCTGGAACCCAGGAAGGGAGCCATGATCGCAGTGGCCGAGGCTGCCAGGAACATCATATGCTCGGGTGGACGTCCCCTGGCAGTTGCCGATTGCCTGAATTTTGGTGACCCGTCCGATCCTTTTGTTTATCATGATTTTGCGGAGAGTGTGAAGGGCATCAGCGAAGCCTGCCGGAAAATGGAGATCCCGGTAGTGGCGGGCAATGTGAGTTTTCATAACCTGACCCACAACGGGGAGGATATTGCTTCTGTGATCCCCACGCCGGTGATCGGAATGGTGGGAATGCTTGCCAGCCCGGATGATGTGATGACAGTCAATTTTAAGAAGAAAGGCGACATGATCTTTCTGATCGGGCGGTCCGACAACGATATCTCCTCCTCGGAATACCTTTCCTTTATGCACCTGATCCACGAATCGGCTGCGCCCGTATTTGACCTCGATTACGAAATGAAGATGCAGGGTGTGCTTGCCAGGCTCATTCAGGAGCGCCTGGTCAGTTCGGCCCATGACGTGTCGGTGGGGGGGCTCTTCATCGCACTGGTTGAGTGTGCGCTTCCGGCGGGACTCGGATTCGATGTGACCTCCCCGGCTGAGATCCGGGGCGATGCATTTTTATTCGGCGAATCACAGAGCCGTGTGGTGGTCAGTGTTTCTTCCGAAAAGGAGACGGATTTCCTGGATTTCATGATGGAATCGGGCATGCATTTTTCCGCCCTGGGCCATGTGACCAAGGAAGAGCTCCGGATTGACGATGTCTCTTTCGGGTTCATTTCAGATTATGCGCGGGATTTTGAAAACGCACTGGAAAAATTGCTGGGAGATTGATTCGTCCGGATTCCCTTCATACTAATAGTGATCACCGCTTCGTTAATTGAATAATGAAAAAGCTGCCCCTGATTGCTCTGATACTGCTTGTAACCGCCACCGGCTATTGCCAGGAAAAGAAACCCCGCAACCTGCCGGCTTTCGACCTGAAAAGACTCCATTTCGGTTTTACGGTGGGACTGAATACCATGGACCTGGGGATTCAGCGGAATTATGAAGCGGTTGATTTTGTATATGCAGATGTAAGCCGCATTTTGCCCGGATTCCAGGTGAGCATTGTGTCGGACCTGCGGCTGAGTGACAACTGGAATCTGCGGTTCCTTCCCGGGATCAGTTTCGGATCCAGGGAGGTAACTTACTATGAATATGATCAACAGCTGAACCACAGCACGGAACTGGTCAGCCTCAGCAACGTGGACAACCCGGTGGCCATCGGGCCGAGTTTCCTGGATTTCCCGCTACATTTCAAGTACCGTTCCGCCAGGGTGAACAATTACAGGCCGTATGTAGTGGGGGGACTGAACTTCCGTTATGACATGTCGGCGAAAAAGGAATATGACGGAGATTCCAATGAATACGTCAAATTCAAGCCGGCGGATCTTTACGTGGAGTTCGGGTTCGGCGTGGACACCTATTTAAGGTATTTCAAATTTGCTCCGGAGATCAAGCTGGCCATAGGCCTGCGGAATATCATCGACGATTTGGGCCGGCCGCCCCACTTCCAGTTTGTGGAGTCCATCGACAGGGTGACATCCTATATTGTCATGCTCAATTTCCATTTCGAGTAAGGCATTTCCAACCGCTGGTGTTGTTCCCGGCGGCATCATGGACCGCAGGGAGC
>DSEO01000111.1 GCA_011056635.1 Bacteroides sp. | reverse complement strand
TGAACGGTCTGCTGATCTTCCTGAAGGTGTGTTCCCCGGCTGAAAAATGATCGATCAGATCGCTTGTATAGCTTCCGGTTTCCAGGCCCCTGGAATTAAAAAAAGCGGATACCGCCTCTGAGGTATCAGAGGAGTATGTTAAGCATTGATGATCCGGGAGATCCAGCTTTTTGCCCTGCCTGATCCTGGCTTCGATGGAATCGTAGATTGCCTTTATTTCTTCTGTGGTATCGGCACCTACGAAAACACCGTGATTCTGAAGGAAAATGATTTTGGGATCCTTCCCGTACCTGTCATGGTAGGTCCCGATCCGGTCCTGGAGCTTCTTGAAAAGGGTGTATCCAGGATCGGTGTATTCCACGTATAGTGCCTCGTTTCCGAATCGTTCCCGGACTTCCTGCGCCGCATGGTTGGAGCACAGCAGGGCATTTGCCAGGGTCATATGGGTATGGACCACAAAAGCATATTCGATCAGGTTGTGCAGGGAGGTTTCCACCGATGGCCGAAGTCCTGCCGTGGTAATGGTGGCGGCTTTCAGGTCATTTTTAACCTCATCCTCGCGAATGATCGGATCCCTGCTGTACTCCCTGGTCTCCATTTCCCTGAGCTTTTCTCTTGAAAGCACTACAAAACCGTCCCTGCCGATATCCGCAAGAGAAATGCCGCTTGCTTTTATCCACAACCTGTCCGGCGTTTTGAATGAGGTATTGCCGCCGCCTGCGATCACATAATCCGAATTGGCGCCGTAATGTTGCGAGATCTCTACCAGGGAATCAATTAAATCAGCCATCTGAGTTCTGGTTAGTTAAATAAGGATTGCGGTAATCAGAACATACCGCAGTAACTTCATGAGCGGGCTTAAAACTACTAAAAAATCACTAATTTTCCTGATACTGGGATTTGCCAGTCCCGAGCATACTATCAGACGTAAAGATGATAAACAAATCCAATTCCTTTCAACCCGGACGGTTGCTGTCACTGGATCTTATCCGGGGACTGGTCATGTTCCTGCTGATCGCCGAAGGGGCCGGCATTTACCACACCTGGCTCAATGCCACGGAACCCGGGTCCGTCATGCACGGGATCGCCCTGCAGTTTCACCACCATCCCTGGAACGGACTCCGGTTCTGGGACCTGGTCCAGCCCTATTTCATGTTCATCGTGGGGGTTGCCATGTGGTTCTCGGTGAAAAAAAGAGAGGGACGGGGAGATTCCCAGCGAGAGGTCACCCTCCACATTCTCCGGCGCTGCCTGATCCTGCTTGCCTTCGGGGTGGGACTCCACATCGGCTACAAGGGCAGGCTGGTCTGGGAGCTCTGGAACGTACTCTCCCAGCTGTCGGTGACCATCCTGATCGCCTATGCCATCATGCGGCTGCCCGGAAGGACCCAATTGCTGATCTCCCTGGGCCTGCTTGTGCTGAGTGAATCCCTGTACCGGTTCACGGGGATCCCGGGCTATGACCAGCCTTTTGTGAAGGACCACAACTTCGGCTCCTTCATGGACATGGTGCTCATGGGTAAGATCAACGACGGGGGCGGCTGGGTGGCCTTCAACTGCATCCCCACCGCGGCCCACACCATCTGGGGGGTCCTGGCCGGGAAACTGCTGGCGTCACAGGCTTCCGGGTGGAAAAAGATCAGGATCCTGATTGTATTCGGTGTCCCGGCGGTGCTGCTGGGCTATATCCTGGACGGGACGGGACTGGATCCCATCATCAAGCGGATCTGCACCGCTTCTTTTGTACTCACCACCGGGGGATGGGCGCTGCTTACCCTGGCATTCTTCTACTGGCTGGTGGACCTGGCCGGCATGAAGAAATGGACCTGGTTCTTCGCCATTGTGGGAATGAACCCCATCTTTATCTATGTGTTCATGGAGACTGCCGGGAAACAGTGGCTGGTCGATTTTTCATCCTCTTTCATCGCCGATGGACTGATCCGGCTGGGATCATCTGAAACCCTGGCCATGTTCATCAATTCGGTGGTGGTACTGGGCATCGCCTGGTTGCTCTGTTACTGGCTCTACCGGAAAAAGATATTCATCAAGATCTGATCTGGCCGGAGAATTCAGGGTCTGGATGGCCTATCGGAGTGGAGGCCGACACCCTCCTTCATGTGGATACTACACCGGAATCCCGACATATTATTTCAATAGTATTCGACTAAAATATTAAGAAAAGGGAACTCCCCGGAGGTTTAGCTTTGCTGAGCAGAGTTCCCCTTCATGTTGCTCTTTCATTTAGCGAGATTCCTCTTGCTTAAGATCATCAGGACAATGCCAACCACCAAAATTATTACACTTATTATTACCGGACTCCAGTTGGCGCTCGATACGCCTATGTCGATTCCTAAAAAACTGAAGGTTTCCGTATCCTGAATAGCCTGTACTCCAAACACCAAAGTACTTAGAATTCCTATAATCAATAATACTATTCCTGCCGTTCGCATAACGCTGATTTTTAATTGCTACAAAAAAAGATAGAGCTATAAAACTAAGTACATTAACTCCGGGAAGTGTTATATAATTAATTGGAAAATTTACAATATTCACGCATTGGATTTTTCTTCTAATAGGAATGTGTGAATCATGGAGTTCTTCCCAATAATTGTGCTAGACTTTACCCGATTAACAACCATACTTTTAGACTGCAATCAAGTTTAACCACTGGAGAAGGTCATTGTAAATTTACCCCCGAAATTATACAAATCATTGAGAAATTTGCCCCCGAAATCTTACGTATAATGACCGGCTAAGATCTGGCCACACTGATCCGGTCCAGTGGATACCAACGGGCAGCAGCAATGATCTCTTCCGTGTTTTCGTAACCCAGGTTCATGAAGTCGATGATCTTGTCCTCCTCAGGAAACAGGCTGTGGCAATACCTGGGGAACACAGTATCAGGGACAATTCCGATGAAGTCATTCCCGCTGACCATATCGAAGATCTCCTGTGCTTCACGAAGGTGGAACGGGATACTGGCGTTATGAAGGGCCACAGCCATCCTTACAGTTTCTTCTACCCTGACGACGCTGGAACCGTCTAGCATTAGTGACCAACCATTATTCATCTCTGAAACACCCAGTGTGATGTGGGTCGAGTTGCCACCCCGGCAGATCTCCCACGGATGTGCCCCCAACCTCTCTCCACCCTGATACCACTGCCTGAATTCCCTGGATGAATCCGGGTCAATGGAAAGTAGGCCTCCGTCACGACCGTCCGCCATGCGATGATACTTTTCAACTGGAGAAAGAGCCTTCCCGCTTTCCCCGTAATAATCATTTGCATCGTAGCAGATCTCGCAGAATCTGAGAAAATCAGCCGCGGTCATATCCTTGAGTACAGGCCAGGATCCATCCTGGTTATGCGCATCAACGATTCTCCTTAATGTATCGATCCGCTGGGGACCAAGGCGTTCATCAAGAAGAATGGCATCATCTCCCAGGATCTCCCAGCACGCTCTCCTTCCTATACGTCCTTTCCTCTTGTGGTAAGAAAGATGATCTGACAGGAATTCATTGTAGCCATCCTCATCCTGCTTTATCTTGAAGATCAGGTATTTAATTGCATCTTCCAGCCAGAAAAGGAATTCCCAGACATATTCAGAGTGATGATCTTCATCTTCCACTGGGGTTTCGGACTGATCGATGGTAAAGACCGGTTGGGAATTGAAATAGAAGTATCTTTTGTCCCGATATTCAGCTGTGGTGAACTGATACCATTTGGACTGATCCGGATACTCCGAGATCCAGTATGCTTCAAAATCTTTTCGGCTATTGACAATCCCTTCCTCCTTGAATTCTTTGTAGTCCCCAAAATCTTCGATATTTTCGCGAGGTACTTCGATCCATAACGACCTGACCTGATCATCACCCTCGGGCCTGACCGGCCCCATAAGGCTGTATATCCCCTGCAACTTATCGAACATCTTCCTGTCAAACCGGCGCGACGTGCGTTCAAGCTGGTAAAGGATGTTATCGATTTGGGGTGCATACAATTTCATACCGTATCCTGTTGATTCTGATCCCTGATCAGAACCCGGGATTCTTTTTGACATATTCGCGGATGGCAGGATGTTCCATGACCATTTCCATCTCCTTTTCCGAGAGGTAGACATCTTTGTTGCCCCTGATAAGAGACTCCAGCGGAATGCCCAGGTACCTGTTCAGCAGGATGATCATTTTCATGGAAAGCGGCCTCTTACGGTTCAGCACCTCCGAAACCCTGGTTTTCCCGCCGAACAGCGGGGCGATATCCTTTTGCTTCAATCCCATCTGTTCCATCTGGAATTTGATGGCCTCTATGGGATCAGGCGGCCCCAGGGAGTAATGCTTCTGTTCGTACCTTTCCACCAGTATAGCCAGCAACTCCAGTTCTTCTCCAAGTTCAGGATTAACGTCGAACTGTGCGTCACTCAGGTGCATCAGCTCATAGATCCTGCTGCAGGCCTGTTCGTAATCCACCTCTGTTCTAATAGTCTTAATCTCCATTTCCTTGATGATACGCATATCTTATGAACAAAGATAATGAAAAGTTACCAAAAATAGTAACTTTTCAACAGGGGGATTAACTACTACTTTATTGCCCGACCAGGTCCGATATCGTCAGGCAAGCAAGAAAATTTACTCCCTCAAATCACCGGGAATTTCCAGGGTGACCGGTATTCCGGGGTGATCAGGGCATTCCCTTTCTCCGAGTTGGTGATGCTCCGGGTCTTCTCATCATAAACCACCCGTTCCCCGGCCCAGTGTGAGATGTTGCCCAGGTGTGCGTAGAGGGCAGCCCTGTGACCGATCTCGATCCCCGCATTCAGCGGTTCCCCGTACCGGATGGCCCTGATGAAATTCCCGCAGTGGTTCACATGGGACAGTTGGTCGCCGGGCTGCTCTTCCATCTCCTCCATGCGCCAGTCCTCACCGCCCCATTCCGGGAAAACCCGCCATTTGTCACGGTCCGCCACCAGGGTGCCGTTGGTCCCGATGAATTTCACGCCGAAAAGCTGGTCGTAGGGTCCCTGCTGCACTCCCCCGTTGTGTTCCCAGACCATGTTGAACCCGTCCATTTCATACAGCACGGTCAGGGTGTCCGGCATTTCCAGCGCCCGGTCCCCGTGGGCAAAGATCCCCCCGATGGAGGCCACCGAGCGTGGC
>DSEO01000110.1 GCA_011056635.1 Bacteroides sp. | reverse complement strand
GATCAATGCGGAGGGGGATGGTCTTCCGGGACTGATTGTTGATTATTACGCCGGCGCCCTGGTGATCCAGGTCCATTCGGTGGGAATGTTCCGCAGCCTGGAAACCATCACCGATTCACTGGTGAGGGCAGCCGGCGGGAGGGTTCACTCCATATACAATAAGAGTGAGGGAATCCTGCCCGAAAGGCCGGGGATCGGGGAACGCAGTGGATTCCTGCTGGGAGATTCCGGCAGCGGCGAAGTGCTGGAGAACGGATACCGGTTCGTGGTTGACTGGATGGAGGGTCAGAAAACGGGATTTTACATCGACCAGCGTGAGAACCGGAAATTGCTGGGAACCTGGTCGGAGGGAAGAAAGGTCCTGAATGTGTTCGGGTATACGGGGGGATTCAGCGTGTATGCCATGGGTGGCGGGGCAGGCCTCGTGCACACCCTGGACAGCTCCGCCAGGGCCATCGAAATGACCCGGCAGCATATGGAGGTCAATTTTCCGGGAAACGTGCAACATGAAGCTTTTATCGAAGATGCATTCGATTTTTTGAAGGAGATCCGTGAGTCATACGACCTGATCATCCTGGATCCGCCTGCCTTTGCCAAACATCAGCGCGTGCTGAACAATGCCCTGCAGGGGTACAAGCGGATCAACCAGAAGGTGCTGGAGCAAATCGCACCCGGAGGGATTCTGTTCACCTTTAGCTGTTCCCAGGCTGTGAGCCGGGAAAATTTCAGGAAATCCGTGTTTGCGGCGGCAGCCAACGCCGGGCGCACGGTTCGGATCCTGCATCATCTGTCCCAGCCGCCGGATCATCCGGTAAGCCTTTTTCATCCCGAAGGAGAGTACCTGAAGGGACTGGTCCTGCATGTGGAGTAACATTTCTCAAAATTATGCGTCTTATGTAAAATCGGCAACGTATAACACAGGCAGCGCAATCAAAAGACGCATTGCGATGCCGCACCATACATTCCATTCAATATGAAAACAACTACGATTTTATCATTGCTTCTGCTTGCCATCCTCCCTTTTTCCTGCATCTACGGTGACGGGTGGAGCCAGGGGATCACGGGCAACGGAAATGTAAAGGAGGAGATCAGGAATGTCTCGGGATTCACCGGTGTGCACATCAGTTCCGGTATTGACGTTTATCTCACCCAGGATGAAAATTTTGCAGTAAGGGTGGTGGCAGATGAGAACCTGATGGATGTGATCGAAACCAGGGTGAAGGGCAGGATGCTGGAGATTGGCACCGACCATTACGGGATCCGGCGTGCCAGGTCAAAAGAAGTGTATGTCTCGCTTCCCGAGCTGACCGAACTCTGGATCAGCAGTGCGGGAGATTGTACGGGCGAGACGCCTTTTTCCTGTGATGACCTGAAACTGGGGATCAGCAGTGCCGGTGATCTGACCCTGGAGGTGGAGGCTGACCGGATCGACCTGGAAGTCAGTTCCAGCGGGGATGCCAAACTCTCAGGAAAGGCAAGATCCCTGCATGCGTCCCTGAGTAGTGCAGGCGATCTTCATGCATTTGATCTGGTTGCTGGGAAAGTGGATGTCAATGTGTCCAGTGCCGGGGATGCGAGGGTTCATGCCACGGAGGAGATCTCCATGCATGTATCAAGCGCCGGCAACATCTATTACATGGGCGATGCCAGGGTGATACGCTCCAGCAGTTCCAGTGCGGGGGATATCATTAAGAAGGACTGATCTTTTTCTTTCCGGGTTATCCGAGATAACTTTTCAGGATCTTGCTCCGGGTGGTATGTTTGAGCCGCTTGATGGCCTTTTCCTTGATCTGCCTGACCCGTTCCCTGGTGAGGTTGAACTCTTCACCGATTTCCTCCAGGGTGTGCGGGTGTTTCCCGTTCAGTCCGAAATACAGGCGGATGATGCTCGCTTCCCTGTAAGTAAGCGTGCTCAGTGCACGCTCAATCTCCTTGCGGAGTGAATCATTGAGCAGTCCGCGGTCGGGTGTGGGAGTTTCCCCGTTGAGCAGCACATCGTACATATTCCCGTCCTCCCCGTCCTGCAGCGGCGCATCCATGGAGACATGCCGGCCGGAACTCCGGATGGCATCCTTCACATCTTCCGGGGCAAGTTCCAGGGTCTGTGCGATCTCAAGGACGGTGGGCTCGCGCTCGAACTTCTGCTCCAGTTCGGCAAAGGTCTTATTGATCTTGTTGATTGAACCGATCTTGTTGAGGGGCAGCCGGACGATCCGTGCCTGTTCAGCCAGTGCCTGCAGGATCGATTGTCTGATCCACCAGACCGCGTAACTGATGAATTTGAACCCGCGGGTTTCATCGAATCGCTGGGCCGCTTTGATCAGTCCCAGGTTCCCTTCATTGATGAGGTCCGGAAGGCTCAGTCCCTGGTTCTGGTATTGCTTTGACACCGAAACCACGAACCGGAGGTTGGCTTTGATCAGCTTTTCCATGGCCACCTGGTCTCCTTTCCGGATTCTTCTTGCCAGTTCCACCTCCTCCTCCGCGGAAATCAGGTCCACCTTTCCTATCTCATGGAGGTACTTGTCAAGAGACGGGGTCTCGCGGTTGGTAACCTGTTTGATAATTTTTAGCTGTCTCATTCCTTTAGGTTAGGGTAGGGCTCCGGGGTTCGTTATACGAAAAAATGACATTTAAGTTACATCAAAGTTCAAAGAAGCCGGCCTAAATATATGGGAATCTAATTTTGATACCAAACATGCATGTGATTGTTGCTGCTTATTTTTTTGCATTTCATTATATTTCTGTTACTTTTGCAACAGAATTCCATTCTAACGAACGATTGTTCCATTCTTTTTTATTCCAGTTAACTTGATATACAATTATCCTTGCTGGGTTTTTTAATTACCTTATTTACATATGTACGATATTCTTGAATTAAACAAAAAGCTGCTCTCAGAGCTGCGTGACATTGCTAAAGATCTGAAGATCAAACGCGTGGAGTCTTTCAGAAAACAGGATCTGATCTACAAGATCCTGGATACCCAGGCCATTGTGGCTGCGGGAAATAAATCCGTAAAGCAGGAGGAGCGCGGTACGGAAAAATCATCGGCCGGGGCTGAAAAAGCGTCAACCGATGTTAAAAAGAAGCCCGGAAGGCCAAAAAAAGAAAGAAAGCGGGAACCCGAAAAAAAGGCACGGGAGACCGCTCCGCAGACCGAAAAGGCATCCGTTCAGGAAAAAATGAAAGAGCCTGAACCTGCAGCCGTCCCCCAGCCCAAGCCTGTGGATGATAAGCCACAACAGCGGGAGCATCCGCGTAAGAGTGACGAGGGATTTCAGCGGAGGCCGTCTCACGAAAGGGGAGAGCGCACGGAAAGGAGTGAACGCCCTGAACGGGCTGAACGCACTGAGCGCACTGAGCGCACAGAGCGCACGGATCGCACAGAGCGTACTGACAGGCCGGAGCGGCCGGACAGGAACGGGCATAAAAAACCTTACGAGCAGCGACGGGAAGTGGATAAATACGATTTCGAGGGACTGATCACCAATTCAGGTGTCCTGGAGATCATGCCCGACGGCTACGGGTTCCTGAGATCGGCAGATTATAATTATCTCAATTCACCCGATGATATCTATGTCTCCCAGAGCCAGATCAAACTTTTCGGACTGAAGACGGGTGACAATGTGACGGGGACCATCCGGCCACCCAAAGAGGGAGAAAAATATTTTCCCCTGATCAAGGTG
This sequence comes from Bacteroides sp., assembly GCA_011056635.1. GTDB lineage: Bacteria > Bacteroidota > Bacteroidia > Bacteroidales. Next base: position 1,475 of record DSEO01000110.1, on the reverse strand, counting down.
GAAGAGATCAACGGCAGGAGTCCTGATTATATCCGCGACCGCGTCCCGTTCGATTATCTGACGCCGCTCTTTCCTGAAAAGAAGTTCACGCTGGTGGGAAATGGCCAGTACAACCTCTCGGTCCGTGTGGTGGATATGTTTGCGCCCATCGGAAAGGGACAGCGGGGACTCATCGTCGCCCAGCCCAAAACAGGGAAAACTGTCCTGCTCAAAGATATTGCCAATGCCATAGCAGCCAACCACCCGGAGGTGTATATGATCGTGCTGCTCATTGATGAGCGGCCAGAGGAAGTCACCGATATGGCCCGTAACGTGAATGCAGAGGTGATATCGTCCACATTTGATGAGCCGGCAGAAAGGCACGTAAGGATCGCCAATATCGTTCTTGAAAAAGCGAAGAGGCTCGTGGAGTGCGGCCATGATGTGGTAATCCTCCTGGATTCCATCACCAGGCTGGCAAGGGCTTATAATACCATCGCCCCGGCTTCCGGGAAAGTGCTTTCAGGGGGTGTGGATGCCAATGCGCTGCAGCGGCCCAAGCGATTCTTCGGTGCTGCCAGGAATATCGAGAACGGAGGATCCCTGACCATCCTGGCCACAGCCCTTACCGAAACCGGCTCCAAAATGGACGATGTGATCTTTGAGGAGTTCAAGGGAACCGGCAATATGGAACTGCAGCTCGACAGGAAACTTTCCAACAAGCGTGTATTCCCGGCAGTGGATGTGAACCCCTCCAGCACCAGGAGGGAAGAACTGCTGCTTGAGAAGCCCATGCTCGACAAGATCTGGATCCTGCGGAACTACCTGTCCGACATGAATTCGGTAGAGGCGATGGAGTTTCTCAGGGACCGGATCAGCAGAACAGCCTCCAATGAGGAGTTCCTGATCTCCATGAACAGCGGTTAGAGATCCCTCCGGGAACAATACCCTGACGCAGATGCGGGCATCGCTGCCTAAGCTGGTGCGAAGCAGCAGGTTCAGCAGCGATACCGTATACTGCGGAAGGCACGACAAACGGGGTTCAATCGCCGGCGGCATCTCCGCCCGCTGCTGAAATTCTTTTCTGCGAAAATCCTTTAGGCAGCTCACCGGAGATACCGCCCGGGAACAATACCCTGACGCAGATGCGGGCATCGCTGTGCAAGGTCCCGTCCCCTGAAATCCGTTCCTGTAGGAACCATCCGCAATATAAGGTACAGGCCCATCTGAGAGGAGTTTATCCTGTGCGGAACCGGGAATGAGCCGCCTGACGGGCCGGACCGAAGGGAGGTTCGTAGCGGCGATAACCGGTTCCGCCAGGATCAGAACCCACCGGACGCAGATGCGGTCATCGCTGCCTAAGCTGGTGCGAAGCAGCAGGTTCAGCAGCGACACCGTATACTGCGGAAGGCACAGCGGCGGTCAGGGTTCCGTCAGGAACGAATGCTGCGGAAGGCATGGCCACCAGGGTTCGACAGCCGGAGGGGTATGCGTTT
>DSEO01000109.1 GCA_011056635.1 Bacteroides sp. | reverse complement strand
TCGACCCCCCGCAATCATGCAGGACAAGATCAAGGTATTCAGCATGAACCACAAAGGGCGGGAGAAGATCGAACAGCAGATTGAGGCACATCTGTTCGACCGCGTCTTCGATTACGGGAACCTCACCCGGCTCACCCTTTTCCGGGGTTCTCACCCGGCAGTGATGAAAGATTGGATCGCGCGGTTTGACTGGAAGGACCAGCTGCGTTATTCCGGCCCTGTCCGGAGCATGAACCCGGTGAAGTCCAAACACGACAGATTCAAATACAGGATCATTTCCTGGATCGAGAAATATTTATTATTCGGAAACCGACTCGGCGAGTTCAGGAATTATATCCTGCTGGGGAAATGATTTTTTCAGTAATTTTGATCTGGTATCTGTATTTAATTCCTGAATGTTCGGATCTTTTAATGAAACAAGTCTGCCAAACCTGATCATCGGTCTTGCAGTCATCGCTCTTTTCTCAGGCACCACACGCTCATGTGATGTCTTCAGTGATGCTTCTGATAATGGTATATATACTGCCCTGAATATGATGTCAAAGGAACATTCAGAGGAAATTGACAGGATCGCTGAGGATGTAATGGAAAATTATAAATATATCAGCATCGGCGTCATCAGGGAGGATGAGCTTGTCCTGATACGTTCCTTTGGGGAGGACAGGATCGGCCGCGTTGATGAATATGCTTCGGTAACGAAACCTGTAACTTCAATGATCACCATGCAGTTGCTCGAAAAAGGGAAGATAAAATCACTGGATGATCCGATCGGGGACTATGATCCCAGGTACAGGGATGTATTGCCCGAGAAATATCCCGATGTGGAAATTACCTTCGCACATCTGCTTTCCCACAGGAGTGGAATCCCACACCAGGACAGGATCTGGAAGGACGGGAAACTGGACCTGGCCTTCGCCCCAGGAGAAAGCATCATGTACTCCACCAGGGGATACGGAGTACTGGGGGATGTGCTGGAAGAGCTGACGGGAAAATCGTATAACCAGCTGGTAAAAGAATATATCGGGGACCCGGTGGGAGCAGGATCAATTAAAGCTCCACTCCCTTTCTTTGAGGCGCCGGGGGGACTTGTGCAGTCGACTATCACAGATATGGCGCTTTTTGCCCTGGGAGTAATGGATGCCACCTATGTTTGTGATTCGATCATGTTTCAGCTGGCATGGAAACCCATCGCTGTCGATCCGGTGGGGATCATGGGCATGGGCTGGTATATTTCCAATCCGGATTCGGAAGAACTGACCGTTTACCATGCGGGTTCCAATGGCCGGCCCCGTGCATTCATCATGATCAGACCGCTTGGTAAAACAGCCATCGTCCTCCTGGCAAAGAACAGGGATTCAGATGGCAGGCAGGAATTGCCGGAGTTAGCTGAAAAGGTAATGGACCTGTTTTAAATGTGTGATCACCGAGCGAACCGCGTACCCATTTTCACTCCGTGATCAGCGTCCCGTCCCTGTCGTATACCTTCTTTCCCGGCTGTTCCTCGCCCTGCTCGAAGGTGATCTCTTCCATCAGGGTGCCGTCTTCGTAGTATCGCTTTGTGACCCCGTCCCTCCGGCCGAAATGAAAGCTGGTCTGCTCGTAGATCTGGCCGCTCCGGAAATACCAGATGGCCGGGCCATGCTTTCGTCCGTGCTGGTAAGACACCTTCGAGTGAACGGTCTTGCCGTCCTCGTAATAGTTCACCTTGATCCCGTGTGCATATCCTTTTTCATCCACCTGGGTAACACTGGACAATGTGCCGTCATCCCTGTATTTCCGCACAAGTTCCGGTTGTTCCTCATCCCCGCCGGATCCGGATTCCTGCGTTCCGGAGCTGCACCCGGCGATAGCTGCAATGATTAAGGCAATCGTCAGAAAAAAAATGAATGTACTTCTCATGATCAGTGGTCTGTTTACATGCAAAGATACCCGGTATTCCCGGAAACCGGTTTCTTTTTCATATTATTCTGTAATTCTGCGTTACTGACTCACCTCCGAATACCGCACTTCGTTCACCAGTTCCTTCCCCTCCTCGAAATCTTTCAGGTTCTGCAGGGTGGTCACTGCAATCTGCTCCAGGGCCTCCCTGGTAAAAAATGCCTGGTGGGCGGTGATCAGTACATTGGGAAAAGACATCAGCCGGGCGATCTGGTCATCCTGAAGGATCTCCTCGGAGCGGTCCCTGTAGAAAAGTTTCTCCTCCTGCTCATACACATCGATCCCCAGGTACCCCACATGGCCATTCTTCAGCGATTCAATGATATCGTTGGTGTTAATCAGGGCCCCCCGGCTGGTATTGATCAGCATCACACCCGGCTTCATCATGGAAAGGGTCTGTTTGTTGATCAGGTAAGCGGTCTCCGGGGTAAGGGGACAGTGCAGGGAAATGATATCCGATCTTCCGAGCAACTTTTCCAGTCCCGTATATTCCACACCTGCATCAGCTAGTTCTTTGTTCTGGTATTTATCATAGCCCAGGACATGACAGCCCAGTCCCATCATGATCCGGGCAAATGTGGCTCCGATCTTGCCGGTACCGATCACACCTACGGTACGGTCGCCCACGTTGAACCCCGTGAGGCGTTCCAGCGAAAAATTCCCTTCCCGGACCCTGTTGTACGCTTTATGGGTCTTGCGGTTCAGGGTCAGGATGAGGGCAAGTGCATGTTCGGCGATGGACCGGGGTGAGTATGCGGGAACACGCACAATCCTGATGCCGCACTCCTCGGCAGCGGCCAGGTCCACATGGTTAAAGCCGGCTGAGCGGAGGGCGATGACCTTCACTCCGTGGTCCTTCAGTTTGCATATTGTTTCCCTGTCAATGACGTCATTGACAAACACACATACAGCTTCAAAACCTTCGGCCAGGTCGGCTGTCCTGTTCTTCAGCCGCGTTTCGAAAAAAGTGATCTGATGATCAAAGGCTTTGTTCTCCTCTGAAAAATACGCGGAATCGTATGATTTTGAACTGAACAGGGCAATTTTCATCTTTTTGTTATGTTTGGTTGCAACTTGGAATCCATTGTTATAACAAAATAGAAGGGATTTTGTGTAATAGTTTTTAGTTTTGTTTGAAAACAAGTGAATCGCATGAAAATGAAATTGTTCCAGGTGGATGCCTTCACCTCCAGGCTTTTTGGCGGCAATCCCGCCGCAGTCTGTATCCTGAACGAGTGGCCCGCAGATTCGCTGATGCAGCAGATTGCGGCGGAGAACAACCTGTCTGAAACCGTGTTCACGGTTCCTTCGGAAGGCGGTTATGAAATCAGGTGGTTCACCCCGTTGGTGGAGGTGGAGCTCTGCGGGCATGCCACCCTGGCCGCCGCCCATGTTTTATTCGAGCATTACGATCATCCGGCTGACCTGATCCGGTTTTTTTCACGGGAAATGGGGACCCTTTCGGTCATGCGATCAGAAGGCTTGCTGACCCTGGATTTTCCGGCCGACAGGCTTGAAGTGATTGAAATTTCGGAGGAGCTTTCAGAAGCCCTGGGTCAAACTCCGGTCATGGCTTTCAGGGGACGGACCGATTATATGCTGGTCTATCCCGACCAGAAAGATATTGAAGCGATTGCCCCGGATTTTGTCAGGCTGGCAAAAACCGGGAAACGGGGTGTGATCGTGACCGCAAGGGGCAGGGATGTGGATTTCGTCTCCCGCTTCTTTGCGCCGGGTGTGGGGATCAGTGAGGACCCTGTTACGGGTTCGGCACATACCACCCTGACCCCGTACTGGTCCGGGGAACTTGAAAAAAAAAGACTGACTGCCAGACAATTGTCAGAGCGGGGCGGGGATCTTGTGTGTGAGGATCACGGAGACCGGGTGCATATCTCGGGCAGGGCAGTAACCTACCTGGAAGGGGAGATTGATGTGTAGACCTGCAATGAAATTTCAGGCGTTCAGCAGGTTTTTTTGTGTAAAACGGTTCATCTTCTTATATTTAAGAATCACAACATATTTTTAAACCTATGTATTATCTGGTAGTAAAAAACCTGGGCGTGGAAAGATGTGTGGACCGGAACGAAGAAGATATTTATCAGGATGGTATGTGTTTCGATTGCCGGCTGGATTTGCATTGTCCGGGTACACAGATTGTCAGAGAGATAGAGATCACCTGCAACGAGTTACCGGACGAAAGGATCAGGGCCAGGGTGTTGCGTGAATGAGACCGGTAGGGAACCGGTCTCGCGCAACTGGATCCCGCTCATGATGATCAGCAAAAACATCACACGATGAAAAAAACACCTGTACTGTTTTCCGTTTTGATGATCCTTGCATTGCTCAGCGGATGCACTTCCCTGAAACGTTACAAATCGGCCACCTTTAAAGCTGCGGATAATTCCCTGGTCGGGATGGACCTCTTCGGATACCAGCTTACCCCTTCGGAGACCTCACCGGCGGGTAAAAACCTCTGGGAATTGAGTGCCAGCGCCCAGACCCAGTTGATCCAGATCCTGGATGCCCGGTATCCGGACAATACACAGTTCATCCAGGCTTTGAATTATGAATACCTCACGGCGGGTGCTGTCCCGTATGATGATTATACGGGCAAGAACCTGCGCATGGTATTTACAATCAGCAAGAAACGAAATTACGCTGCATTGAGAGGAGGTGTTCAGGCCGGGCATTTTTCCCCAGCTGACCGGATCGAATACCTGAAGTTCAGCCTGAAAATTCCTGCTGAAACCAATCTCCGGTTCACGGAATGGAACCGGTTTTCCACCGAATACGGGGAAATCGAGATCGGAGACATCAGCTTCACAAGGAGCCTGGACCTGGATGCAGAAGGAACAATTGCAGAACGGGCGGATTTGGATGGAGCGGTATCGCTGGATCGTACCGAGAAGCAGAAAGTCAGGTCCAGATACCTGAAACTCAACGGCAGCATCAGTGAGCATCAGATCGAAATAGAAGAAGAGGGGACCAGGGAAATTGACCTGACCGGGAATGTGATTGTAGACGTATCCGTTGATTTTTCAGCATTCCCCGAGCGCATCACCGTCCCGCTCTTTTCCAGGGATGAGCAGGCCGGGGAAGGGGCCTCCGGTTTGGAGGCCCTCACATTCATAGATGTGCTGGTACCCCGTATGGAGGACATCCCGGATACCATCACCGGTATCCTGGAGCTGGAGTATGTTTACAGGCATGTGCGGTCGGGCTGGAAGACTTTCC
>DSEO01000270.1 GCA_011056635.1 Bacteroides sp. | reverse complement strand
GTCTTGAGTAGGTCTCAATTTTTTTCTGCCTGATCCCCGGCCTGATCCCGGCGGCCACCCCCATCAGTCCGGATGAGATCTCGGCGTTGAGCACTTTGCAGTCTGGGCACTCGCGGAGGATGTAATCGGTGGCTTCCCCGTCGCGGCTGGTGATGTTCAGGACAGAGATCCCGCTTTTCAGCTTCAGGTGACTGACCGCTTCCCGGAACCGCTGGTCGTGGGTCTCCTTCACCCGTTCATTTTCAGCTACATAGATGGAAGCGACCGCATCCCAGTGGGCCTCCACATCCCGATCTTCCCAATGATTCACCGGAACCGGATGTTTCATGCTATGGTGTCCTCCTGTTCATGATGGCGATCTGGTCGGCCACGAGCCCGATGAAAAAGAGGAACATTCCAAGGATGGTCAGCACAATGGCCCCGTTGGAGAAACGGTCATAAAAAATATATCCTGCAATCCCGAAACCCACCCCGGCCAGGAAGCTGATCACGCTGGCGGGGAAGAATACCTTCAGGGGATTGAACAGCATGATGATCCTGAAAATCAGCAATATGGTCTTGGAGCCATCCCTGACCGCTTTCACATTACTCTTCCTGCCCGCACGCTCGCTCACGTCAATTTCCAGGGTTCCCACGTCGTAGCCATCTTTCAGGAAAGCCAGTGTGGAAGTGGTCGAGAAGGAGAATCCGTTGGGCATCATGTGCAGCATCCCGGCGATGATCTCTTTTTTGAATCCCCTGTATCCCGAATTATAATCGGGCAGTTTCTGCTCCACCAGGAATTCCCCGATCCACCTGACCAGGCGCTTTCCAACAATCCTTCTCCTTACCTGGTGTGAACCGGCGCTGCGTTCTCCGATGACCAGATCATATTCTTCCAGCATTTCATTGACCTGATTGATATACTGCGGATCATGCTGTCCGTCGCTGTCCATGGTGATCACCCGCTCTCCTGAGGCGTGACGGATCCCGGTTTTCAGTGCAGCCCCGTAACCTTTGTTCATTTGGTGCCTGAGCAGCCTGACCGGGTATTGTCCGATAATCTCACTGCTCCCGTCATCGGATCCGTCGTCCACCACCAGGAACTCATATCGATGAAATAATCCTGCTTCATCAATTTGTTCAAGAAATCCGCCTATTACATCCTTTTCATTATAAACCGGGATCACGATGGAAGTCTGTTTAGTGGCCATGTATTTGGATCGGGATGAAAAGTTGATTCAAAAATAATATAATATTTTATGTAGGTTTGTATGTTTAGATTGTATTTATTCATGATGTAAACGGGAAAAGTCTCTTTAATTGATCCAGGATGCAGCTAAACAAATTTTTGAATATTAAAAAGATCAGGCCTGAACTTGTTTTTCTTGTGGTCCTGGTTGTATGCGGACTGCTCTACGATTACCATCACATTGCTTTTTACCGACCGATCGGGATACATCAATGGAGAAACTGTGTGAGTGCTGCATTTCCGGTGAACTATTATTACGGGGGAAACTTCTTTACGCCGCAGACCAATGCACTTTTGGCGGATAATTCCACCTCGGATATCACCGTAGTTGAATTCCCGATCTTTTATTACATCGTGTCGATGTTATACAGGCTTTTCGGAACCCACGAATTCCTGTTCAGGATATTCCAGGTGGTCATTGGTTTTACAGGTCTGATCTTTTTATTCAGAGCCGGTCAACATTTCACACGTGACTGGTTCTATGCAGCGATTATACCACTGATCATTTTCAGCTCACCGGTTTACGTTTTCTATTTGAATAATTTCATACCCGATGCGGCGGCGCTATCCCTCACATTCATAGGATTTTACTATTTTATAAAATATCAAACGGTCAGGCGTATGTCTCCCTGGTTGTTATCGATGCTGTTCTTTTTGTTGGCGGGACTGATTAAAACCCCATCCCTTCTTCCATATTTTGGACTGGCCGGGGTCGCGCTGCTGGAGTTGCTCAACGGGCGGGGAAGAGCGGACAGCGAATCGTATTTCCCGTTCAGATTAGCCCATATTGCGACTTTTATGCTGGTCATTTTCCTGATTATTGCATGGTACCTGTATGCCCGGCTGTATTCAGATGCACATGGTGGCAGTGTGTCAGCGATAGAGATAAGACCCATCTGGGGATTATCCGGGGAAACCATCCGGGCTACCCTGGAAAGCATGAAGCACTGGTTCAGGAACGGGACCTACCATACCTCCTATTTTCTATACTTTTCGCTGGCGGTGTTTGTATTCACCCTCATCTTCAGGAAAAAGGCAAACAGGTTCCTGTACCGTTTCAATATCCTTATTTTTCTGGGAGCAGTCTCGTTTACGTTACTTTTCTTCAGAGACATGCGGAACCATGATTATTACCAGACAAACAACCTGTTTATCTTCGTGACGGTCTATCTTACAGGTTTTACGATCTTCCGGAAAATGGCTCCGGGGATTTATCAGTCCATCTGGACCAAAGCAGCCATCAGCGTGGCATTGATTTTCCTGGTAATCAACTGCATGAACCGGATACATTACAGGTACAGTGACCGGGACATGCATTATGTAAGTTCCAGCAAAACTATTGAAATGTTCGATATTGAAGGTACACTGGATGTGCTGGGAATTGACCGGTCGGCAAAAGTACATTGTACTCCGGACCGCAGTATAAATATTTCCCTTTATCTATGTAATCGTAAGGGTCTTACGGATTATTCCGGGTATTCAAAATTGTCCCTGGAGGATCGCATTGCAGCCATGAAGGAGATCGGTATCGAATATGTGATCCTTGGGTCCCGGGAACCATACAGTGATGTGGAGAACCTGGATGAGATATTCGGCAAAAAGATAGGTCAGACAGGTGGAACGGAGATCTTCAAATTAACAGATCAATGAACCATACCCTTTCTGTAATCCTCCCCGCCTTCAATGAGGAAAAAACAATCAGCCAGATCCTTGACCGGATCCTGGAGCTGAAAATCCACGGGATCAGTATGGAGGTGCTGGTGGTGAACGACTGTTCCACCGACAAGACCCGGGAGGTCGTTGAGGCCTGGATGGAGAGGCACGACGGGGGACCCATCCGCCTGATCGACCAGGAAAAGAACATGGGCAAGGGTGCTGCCATTCGAAAAGGAATTGCAGAAGCTACCGGGGATTACATCGTGATACAGGATGCTGACCTGGAATATGATCCCCGGGAGTACAGGGATCTGCTGGCACCTATTCTCGGGGGACAGGCAGATGTGGTGTATGGTTCCCGATTCATGGGATCCAATCCGCACAGGATCCTCTTCTTCTGGCATTCCATCGGCAACAAAATGCTCACCTTTCTCTCCAACATGTTCAATAACCTGAACCTGACGGACATGGAGACCTGTTACAAGATGTTCCGCTCAGAGATCATCAAGAAGATCCACCTGAAGGAGAACCGGTTCGGATTTGAGCCGGAGGTGACGGCCAAAATCTCCAGGATCCCCGGGATAAGGATCTATGAGGTGGGCATCTCATACTACGGAAGAACCTATGATGAGGGCAAGAAAATCAACTGGAAGGATGGGTTCAGGGCGATCTATTGCATCATCAAATACGGAGTCATTCGAAAACGTGTACTGAAATGAGCAATAAATATCAGAAATACCTGGTCCCGGCCCTGTTGTTCGCACTGTTTGTTACCTACACAGTCCTTGTTTTCCTGTCCGAAGGAACACATGGCGGTGCGGATGATATCGGGCATTACCGCCGGTCCAGGTATGCATTCCAGTTTCCTCATTTTTTTCTGTATCACTGGGGGAAACCGTTCTTTACAGCGATCAGTTCACCATTTGCACAGTTTGGTTTCAACGGGATCCGTATTTTCAATGTGCTGGCCGGTACTGCCGCGGCTTATTTTACATACAGGACCGCGGTACTCCTGAAATTCAGGTATCCCATCCTGGCCATCTTCCTGGTAATTTCCTCTCCGCTGTATACAGTTTTGATGCTGAGCGGAATGACCGAGATCCTGGCCAGCCTGATGCTGATCCTGACCATCTTCCTCTTTTACAGGAAACAATACATATGGTCCGCGCTCCTGCTCTCCTTCCTTCCCTTTGTCAGGAATGAGGCAGTGGTGATCTTACCCCTGTTCCTGGTGGCTTATGCATGGCAGCGGCAGTGGAAACCCATCCCGTTCCTGTTCTTCGGATTTGTCTTCTACAGCATCGTGGGCAGCTTCTATTATGATGACATTCTCTGGGTCATCCACCAGATGCCTTACAAGGGAACAGCACAGGGCATTTACGGAAGCGGTGAGTTATTGCATTATGTAAAGGCGTCCAAGTACATTTTCGGGATCGGGTTAGCGGTCCTGATCATATTGGGACTGCTCCTGTGGATCCTGGATCCGCTGGTAACAAAAAGCAGGTTAGGGAAAGAATGGTTGCTAGAGATGCTTGTGGTATATATGCCTTTCCTGGTCTATTTTGCGGCACACAGTTATGTTTGGTGGAAAGGGGCGGCCAATTCCGTGGGAATGATCAGGGTGATGATCGCCATCATACCCTCGGCAGTGTTGCTGGGGGTATTCGCATGGAGCCGGATCATGGAGTGGATCCCTGTCCCTAAGGTCCTGAAACAGGTATTAACCGCCATCTTCTGCGTGGTCCTGGTGATTACCCCGCACAGGGTCTATACCATCCCCGTACCCCTGGTGGGTACCCAGAGGATTTTGAAGGATGCCTCCGTCTGGCTGAGGGAATCAGCGTATTTCGAGAACAGGATCTATTACTACGATCCCTTCTTTACCCATTTCATGAAACTCAATCCATATGATCAGCAGCGCAGCCACCAGTTCGTGCATGACCGGCAGCATCCGGAAAAGAAGATCGAGGAGGGAGCGATCGTGATCTGGGACGCCCACTTCAGTCCCAACGAGGGACAGCTTCCACTGGAGAATTTGATGGACAATCCCCACTTCAGGCTGGTCCACCTGGTAAGGGATAAAAAACCTTTCACGGTGCTCGGCGGGTATGAATATGAGATCTATGTCTTCCAGCGGATCGCGGAAAAAGACAGCGTTGACAATCACAAAATCTATGAGGCGCTCCTGGAGGAGATCCTGCGGGAATGAACTGGCGCCGGACGGCTACCTGGAGATGGGCATGGCGTAGGAAGTCACATCTTTCCCGGTGATCTCTTTGTCGCAGAGGATGATCAGCCGTTCCAGCACGTTGCGGAACTCCCG
>DSEO01000268.1 GCA_011056635.1 Bacteroides sp. | reverse complement strand
GGTTTTGTGATGACCCGCAGGTGTTTTTGATCATCATACCTGTAAGCCGAAGGAAACCTGGAGCGTGTCAGGTAGCACAAGGTGGCTGTAAGATAATCGATGCATGTGATCGCGGTATAGGGATCATTGATCCCGGGCGACAGCGCCCTGGCAGCGATTTCCACCATCTGGTGAATGGCAAATTCAGCATCCTGTGTGGCGGTTCGCTTGTTTCCCAGGATGAAGGCACGCTGGATTTTCTCCCTGGCGGTTTCCCCGAGTTTTCCCCTGGAGCAGACGGTAACCAGATGCTGTTTCTCTGTCAGGAAATCGCCGGGCTGGTACTGAAGCATGATGAGCAGGTCATTTTCAACAGCCGCCTGCATCAGTCCCTCATTGTTCACTGCCTGCAAATAACCGCTCCTGGTAGTTTTCAGTTCCTCCCTCTCCGGGAAAGCCTTCTTTATTTCAGACAGTTCTTTGTCAGAGGGTGGTTTTTCTTTTTCTCCGCCCATCTCCTCCGGGAATAATTTCCTGAGCTGGGTATGCAGTTTCATATTGATGTCCGAGATCACATGATCTGCCTGGATGCTCACGGAGATATGGTGAATGAAAATGACCAGCAGGAATATATTGACGATGGCTATCAGCACGGTGAACAGGACGGATATATTGGGAACGAATTCGGCGGAGGTATCAGACTTGACCGTGCGCAGGATCAACAGGCAAAAAATAAAGGTCGCAATGTAGCTTCCCAGCACCACCTGGTTGATCCTGTCGTGCATAAAATTCTGCAGCAGCCTGGGGCCGAACTGGGATGATGCCAGGGTGAGCGCCACCAGGGTGATTGAAAAAACCGTCCCGGCCACCGTGATCATAGCCCCCGCAGTGGTGGAGAGAATGCTCCTGGCCGACTCCGCGCCCCCGGAAAAGAAATACTTCATCAGTCCGGATGGCACATAATCGGTCCGGGTGTCCAGGTAAATGAGCCCGAAGGCGCTCAGGATGGCCAGGATGATGATCGACAGGGGAATAAACCAGAAACTGCCGCTGATCAATTCCCAGAAATAGGAGAGTTTTGTTTTCATCGAATGGGTATTTGGTCGGTTTTGATCATCCAGTTTGGATTATTCCGTGCTGAACCGGAGAACAAATCCGCCATATGGCATCAGGGTCAGCTCCGGGGGGCTCCCCGGAACAAGCTCCACCGTTTCCTGCCGGAAACTGCGGCTGTCCTCACCGTCCGTGATCAGATCCCCGGTGGTCATGCGGTCCGGAAAATCCATTTTCAGGGTCACTGTTTTTTCCCTGTCCTCCCCGTTGATCCCGGCCACATACCAGGTCGGACCAGACCGGCGGGCAAGGATCACCAGTTTTCCCGGTTCACCGGAAATGAAACGCACATCTTCCCAGACTGCCGGCACCTCTTTCATGAAGTCACGCACATAAGCGGGAACTTCCCTCATGCCCCGGGGAACCTCGGCGAAGTGCTGGACACCCGACCAGAAGATTACCGAAAGGGCCAGCTCGAAACCATGGGTCGTCACCCTCCTGATACCGGGTATCTCAGAGAAGCAGACCGGCGTGAAATCCATCGGATCGAACACGTTGCGCGTAAAAGGCAGGATGCAACAATGTCCGGGCTGCCGGTCGGCATTGGCCTGTTCAAAGGTCATGAATTCGAACCCGCGGACCGATTCCATGGTGAGCAGGTTGGGATAGGTCCGCTGCCAGCCCCTGGGAATGGTGGCGCCGTGACAGTTGACCACCAGTTGGAATGCTGCGGCATCCTCGAATATGTCCTGGTAATAATTGATCATGGAAGAGCCATCCCCTCCGAAAAAATCCACCTTGATGCCGCGGATGCCCATCTCCTTCAACCGTGCGAATTCTGACATGCGGTCCGCCCGGGTAAGCAACCTGCTTTTGGGATGGTACACCGTCGTGTTCCAGTCGCCCGACGAATTATACCACAGGATCAGTCCCACCCCCCTTTGCGCAGCGTACCCTGCCAGTGCCTCGATCCCGGGATACCCGATCCGCGTATCCCAGTCCACATCCACCAGGCAGTACTCCCATCCCATCTCCGCCGCATAGTCAATGAACCGCTTCTGCACCGGGAATGTGACGGAATCGTCCTTCAGCAGCACCCAGCTCCAGGAAGACCTGCCGGGCCTGATCCAGGACATGTCTTCGTAATCCGGAGGAACCGCCAGGTCCGTTCCCAGGGTGGATTCCACGATCTTCTCCAATCCGCCCATGGCGATGATCCTCCAGGGAGTCTCCCAGGGCAGGGAATGAAACGGCTTCACCGGTCCGCCCGGAAAATTCTCCCCTTCCCCGGGGAATCCCACGACCATTCCGCCGGTTCCGGGATCGTGCTTCAGTCTGCATCCGCACCAGTTCCGCACAAGCCCTGTTTCGGTAACCAGCATCCATACATCCCCGGTTCTGAAAAGGGCCGGCATGACCCAGCCGGCTTCACGTTCCGGCAGGGAATCCAGGAGGATGTCCTTTTCATAGAACTCCTCATAGGAAGGCTGGGTCTGGCACCATCCCGTGCCCGCATCCGCCATGGGCTGGATATGGGCCCTGGTGCCCGGGGGGAACCGGAACCCGGTGTATTCCCTTTCAATCTGCAGGGTATCCTTTGAAGCACCGGGAAACTCATACCTGAAGGCCACTCCGTCATCAAAAGCCCGGAACACAATGTCCATCCTGAGCCCCTCCCTGTTATGCAGATGCATGATCCGCCGGTTGGAAACGTGACTGATCTCCAGTTTCTTTCCTGCAACCAGTCCGTAGCTGCCGGTGACAGTCGCTGGCTCCGACACGGAATCGAGTACCAGTCCCCCCGAAAAATCCGCATCGGTCCGTTCCAGTCCCAGCCTGGAATCCAGGAGGACCTGCCTTCCCCCGCTCTCCACGCGGTAGTAAATCATGGAATCCGGGGTAACATGGCAGTGAAGCACGATACCCCCGTCCGGACTTTCCAGCCTGTATTCATTCACTTGTGGACGGCAAGAGCAAATAAAGAGGAGACCCACCGCGAGGATCCCTGTCAGCCATGTGCTTGTATATTTTCGGTTCATTTTGTGAATAGCATGAAGGTGAATATGATACCAGGGGCACTTCCGTTATGGAAGGATCCCGAAATTAAAATAAAGGGTGTGTTCGAAAGTCCCGTCAAGCGCATTGAGCATGCCCGACGGACCCGTACTGGCCGCTGAGGCGTTCAGCCCGGTGCTCATCTTGGTGCCGATGGGCGGTATGGCGTCCAGGAAAGATAAATCGCCCGGCGGCAGGGGCGGATGATGTGTGGGTTCGGGGAATGCAGAGAACTCGAAAAGCCGGACAAACACCGGATCATCGCCGGCCACCAGGATCTTCCCGTCCAGGGTGTTGAGTTCCATCCACCGGACCCCGGCATGGTATCCCTTGAACTCCGGGAAATTCCAGGGATAGGTCCCCGCCATGGTATTGTTGTATGCTTTCCCCCAGACGTCCAGGGTCGTCCCCTCCATCCGGTTCTTCCACACCCGGTAGGGCCCTTCTCCGAACCAGCGGACAGATATGACATTGCCCTCCTCGAAATCGAAGCTGATACCGGCAAAAGCATGATCCCCGGAAAGGGTATAACTGTAGTGCATTTCCACCCAACCGCCCGGGTACATGGTCCAGGCCACCCGGTCCAGTGCTCCCGCATAATGGAATACCAGGTGGTATTTCTTTCCTTCCCGGGATTGATCCATCCCCTCCAGTACCGGGACACCCGTGCAGGGTAAGGGACCGTTCCCGAAGGAGATCTTTCTGTTCCCGTTGTTCTTTACTTCCTGCAGCAGACCGTTCTCCTTCCGGAAGGTCAGGGATATGCCGTTGGCCGAAAGAATGATCAGGCTGTCGGAATCCTCCACCGCCACCGGCGGCAGTTCCCCTCCCTCCATGGAGGCCTCCAGCCATTCATTTGCATTGCCGGCGGGCCAGGTCCACTCCATGATCCTGGCCCCGGAGGGATCGAAGGCCTCAAGCCTGAGAGCATCGGATGTACTCCAGCTACCGGGAAGCGCAAGATGCAGTTTCCCCTGTTTTCCGGGTCCCAGGTCGGGACTCTGCACCACTCCTTCGGAAAGGACCCGGTGCCCGGAAAGCTGTTCTCCGGGGGACGGAAATTCCAGTAGCTTCCAATGGAAACTGCACGCATTCAGATTCGTAAAGAAAAACCGGTTCTCCACAGGAATGGTCCCGTCAAAATCCGCCGGTAGTTCCCCGGGAATGACCACAGGGGAGAAGATCTCCCGGATGGCATAAAAGCTTCCCTCCTTCTCACGGTGGGGGCCCAGTACTCCGTCCGGGGCATTGACCAGGTTCACGTCGATGGCCCTGCCCAGATCCGTCCGCATCACCCCTTCATCCAGCAGCGCCCAGAGGAATCCTCCCCCGGATCGTGCCGATCCGTACATCAGTTCCCAGTAATCACGGAGACCGGCGCCCCCGCCACCGTCGTTCTGGGCGTGCAGGAATTCGGTGGTCATGTAGATCAGGGAATCCTGCAGGATGCTGCGGGTGCTCTCATAACTTTCATAATGATTGGTCTCGATCCCGTTGTAATCGTTCCCGGGCCTGTGGTGACAGTGGACCACCTGCCGGCCGGAGGGATCGTACCGGAGGAAATCATCATCCAGTTCCGGGTTGGTACCCCCCTCGTTCCCGTTGCTCCAGAAAATGACCGAAGGGTGGTTGCGGTCGCGGAGCACCATTTCCCTCACCAGTGGCTCTCCCGCTTCCGTGCTGTAGGCATTCTGCCACCCGGCCAGTTCATCCAGCACGTAAAGTCCCAGCGAATCGCAGATCTCCAAAAAAGATTTATCGGGGGGATAATGGGAACACCGGACGGCATTCATATGCATGGCTTTCATCAATTGCACGTCCATCAGGTCGATCTCCCTGCTCAGGGTCCTTCCGGTTTCCGGCCAGAATGCATGCCGGTTGATCCCCTTCATCAAGATCCTCTTCCCGTTCAGGTAGATCCCGTCCCCGCGGCGGATCTCCACGGTGCGGAAGCCGAATTTCTCTTCCATCCGGTACAGTACCTCATCCCCGCGTTTCAGGCTGATCACCACTTTGTAGAGACGGGGCGTTTCGGCCGTCCACAGCAGGGGCCTTTCCAGTGTCGTCTGAAGCCTGACCAGGGTATCCCCTTTCGCCACCAGGGCGCTGCATGTGCCGGCCAGGTTCCCTTCCGGG
>DSEO01000237.1 GCA_011056635.1 Bacteroides sp. | reverse complement strand
TCGATAATGCGGACCTGAATGCAACACAGAGCCTGATTTACGGGAAATTTGATGAAAACATGATCCGGTTCAATGCAAATATTGGGATCCAGACAGAACCGGATACCGTATTTTCACTGAGAACTCCCGGCAGAATCGAGGTTCAGGATGTGACCACCACTTCCGATGCCCGCTTTAAGACCGAAATCCAATCCGTCCGGGAGGCCCTGGAGATGGTACTGTCCATGGAGGGCGTGCGTTATCGCTGGAACAGGAATGCGTATCCTGAACGGGATTTTGACGGTTCGGTGCACCTGGGTTTTGTGGCGCAGGAGCTGGAGCGGGTAGCCCCCGAACTCGTGGTCACAGACAGCAACGGTTATAAGTCCGTCAACTACCAGAAAGTCAGCACAATCCTGGTGGAAGCGATGAAACAGCAGCAGCAGATGCTGGAGCAAAGCAACAGAAGGATCGATCAGCTTGAAGAAAAGCTGGAAAGGATCGAATCCACCCTGATAAGATAATCTGTAACCGGAGGATTCAGCTTCGCTTGAGTTTCATGATCTCATTGTGGTGTGAGATCACCAACTTTTCATATTTTTCCCGGGAGCTCTTCTTATGGGATTCAAATTCTTCCCGGGTATTTTCCAGCTCCCTCCGGGTCTGCTGGGTTATCACATGGGAACGCTTGAAAAACAGGAACAGGACCGCAGCCAGTACTGCCAGCCCCAGTACAATGACCCACATGATCGTATTATAAACAGCCTTGTTCATCTGGATCCCCAGAAAGGAAAGGCTGTCCCTGTTCCGGATGGCCTGATCGCGTTCTTCTTTTACCGTGAGAAGGTCCGAATTCAGTGTTTGAATTTCTTTCGTTGATGTCGACAGCATTTCGTTCAACCGGGTAATTTCCCTGCTGGAGCGGGTGACCGAATCCATGGTGTTCCGTTTCATTTTCTGGAAGACATCTTCACGGATAGCCCTGAAATCGTTATAGATGCGGGTATGCTCCTGGATATAATCCAGCTGGTCGCCCAGCCTGGCCGTATCCATCACCTGGAGCATGGAGGTCTGTGCAAGGGAAGGACGTCCTGTGTATGAAAACAGCAGGATTCCCAAAATCAGGATTGCGGAGGGTTGAATAGTGGATCTCATACTTCTGGCTTTGATATATATTACAGGAACGAATTTAGGAAATATAAATTATCATGATCCCACAGTTATTCACAACGAATGGGGTGTCAGGATCCCGAAAGAATGGATACGAGCTTTTTTTCCCGTTGCACAAGGCTGTAATTTTCCGAAATCCGCCGGCGTGCATCCCTTCCCAGCATCCTGTCCGCCTCAAAGGCCATTTTCACACACTCCGTGTACGCTTCCCGGATATTCTGCCGGATGACAAATCCCGTATCACCTATGATCTCCGGGATGGATGTGACGTCGGTTCCCACCGGGATGCACTCGCACAGCATGGCTTCGCACAGTGCATTGGGACTCCCTTCTGAAAGGCTGAACAGACAGAAGACACGCGCCTCGGAATAAAGCCTGATCAATTCCTCCGTAGCGGTATATTCCAGGGTGCGCAGGTTCCCGGGCGGGACGATCCCCATCCGGTCCAGCAGGTTCCGGGAGATCCCCACCACGAGAAATTCATAACCGGGGAATTGCCTGGCAGTCTCAATAAACCTGTCCATGCCCTTCATGTAAAAGGTCCTTTCCCTGTCAATGACTGCAACGGTCATGGCCATGTTGCGTTTTTCGATCCCGCTCCGGCACATGAACCGGTTGCTGTCAAAACCGTTGTGAACCACCTCGATCCTGGTCCGAATGTCAGGGACAAAATGCCGTATCCCACCGCGGACAGGTCCTCCCGGGATAAACTGGTTTTCATAATAGACCATGCTCTGTGAATTGGGCAGCAGGCAGGTGGCATTTTTCATGGAATACCTGACCGCCCTGCTGCGGAACCGGTTCCTGTGTGCGCCATACCGGAATGCTTCTATGGCTGCCACATCGAAACCGCCGATCACCATGTAAAATTTTTTGCGGTAGAGCCTGCTGAAAAATGCAATGATCGCGGTATGCCAGTCGGCAAAGCGGGTATAGCAAACCTCATACCTTTTCCCGTTCCACAGCAGGAAGAATGCCAGTTTGACCAGGGCGAGGAAATATGCCCCTGGGGAAGAGATGTCTACCGGATAGTTGCGGATCCGGAAATGACGTTCCAGGATCGACTGATCAATGAGAATAAAAGTTGAATCCTTTATTTTGAAATGGAGGATCGTCATGTTTGCGGAATGGGTAAGATATACCGGAACTTTCCGGAGGCGTCGCCGGGAAGGGCGGGCATGGTTACAACATGGACTTCATCAAAAAACTGGTGCAGCGCCTGCTCGATGGCCTCCAAGTAAGACGGATCGGGAGGAGTGTCTTTTTCTATCCTGAATTCGATGCTTCCGGGCCTGGACTGCACTGCCTGGAAACGGTGTATGGACGAAGGATGCTCCGTAAAAAGCTCGTTCAGGATATCGGTAAAAAATACCCCGTGTACCCTGCTTCCGTCCTTGAGGGTGACCGTATCGGCGGTACGGCCCAGTATCTCCTTCACAGCCGGAAGCCGGATCTTCGATTTCTCATCACATGGAGAAAAACGTCCCGAATCCCCGTTCTCATAACGGATAAAAGGCATGGCGAAGTTATCCAGGTTGGTTACCACAAAACGTCCCGGTCCTTCTGCCAGCGTCCGGTTCCGCTCATCCAATATTTCCAGCAGGCAGTGTTCCACCGCTATATAGAGTCCGTTCCGGTCTCCCGCATCGAAAGCAATTGAATTACATTCCCCGCAACCGTACTGGTCGTACAGTCTGGATTGAAATGCTTTTTCGATCAGGGTTTTGTAGGGGGGCAACAGGGTTTCGGTCGTACTGGATACTGCCTGCGGGATGTGCGTCAGGCGGATCTCGTGCTTCAGGATGTATTCGGCAAGCTGAATGAGTGCGGAGAGGTATCCCCGGATAAACACCGGCCTGGTTCGTTCGATCGTATCAAGAACCCCGGGAATGGTCCGTTCATTCAGATGAAACGAGTTGATTATATGCCGATTGTAGTAAAAATCCTTGATTGCGGCCCGAACCCTGTAGCTGAGGGGAACATGCAGCACTGTGGGTGTACCCCAGAGCTGTACCATCCTGTCTCCGTACCCAAATCCCATCCACCCGTACCAGCGGAAGAAGGCAGCCCAGGTGAACGACCGGTCGGGACTGTCGCGGAGCAGCTTCAGGGGTGGTCCGGTGGTGCCCCCGGTCACGCCCCTGATGACCCGCATCCTGTGCATATTTTCCGCCACGAGCGCCTGGTTATTTTCACGTGCGGTTTCCCTGGTAAGCACGGGTATTTTCTGAAGATCATCCGGTCCTTTGATTGCTGAAACGGACAGGCTGTGCTGCCTGAAAAGTTCCCTGTAATAGGGTACATGGTGCACAGCGTGATGCAGGAGCCGGAGCAGTTTTTCAAACTGATACGATTCTTGTTCTTCGGGTGACCAGTACTGGGTCCGGTTCAGCACTTCCGTGGTTCTGAGAATGGCGGTGCCATTGACAAGGTCCTGCAGCGGATAGCTGATCTTTTTCGCTATGAAGGATCTCAGGCTCATTCAGCGGCGGAAGAGGGATTTCAGTTTCTGCAAATTAAGGCCAAAAATTCGGCGGATCAATGATTTTTCCCTGTCCTTTCTTGTGAACTGTTCCCAAACCGGGTAAACCCATCTGTAGTTCGCAACATATACCTTCCGGAGCAATGGGAACCGCATCATCTGTCGATGCAGATAACTGCGCCTTTTCAGTTTTCTTAAAACAGGCTGGTCCTCTATAATTTCCAATGAGACATTTCGGATGGGCCACAGTGTCATGCTGTATGTGGCATCACCCTGCATGGAAACCACCGGAATGACCGATTCCCGGTAACGGCGCCTGCTCATGTCCCTCACTTTTCCTTCAAAGTGAATATCTGCAAAACAGAAATTACCCAGGCTGTAAAACACCCACCTGCCTGCTATCTTCTCAAAAGGCTGCAGGGTGTGGGTGTGGTGCCCGATGATCAGGTCGGCCCCTGCACCGATAAATTTACCCGCATCAACAGGCTGGTACCGGTCAGGGTACCAACCTCCTTCAAATCTGCCACCCCAGTGAAGCAGGAGGATCACCATGCAGCCCTCCGACTTGCAGGTCCGGATCTCCCGCGAGATCCTTTCCGGATCGTAATGATTGACATATACCGGGCAATCCGCCTGCAGGGTCGGATTTGTATCTTCGTGTACGAAAGAGAGCAGGCAGATCTTTCTGCCCTCCCAATCAAGCTTCAAAGGTTTTTCGGCCCGTTCCCGCGACAGTCCCGCACCCAGATACCTGATATGATTTTCTTCCAGGAAGCGGATTGTCTTTTCAAAACCGTCCCGCAGGTTGTCATACACATGGTTGTGCGCAAGGGTTACTGCGGACACGTGCAGGTTTTTCAGGTAACTCAGGGTTTCGACGGTTGTTTTTAACCGCGGCTTTTTGCGTTCGTACTCACCCTCATCTCCTTCAGCCAGGCACTCCAGGTTTCCGATCACCATATCACATGCTGCCAGTTTCTGCGCCATGGCTGCAAAAGGATCCCGGCCTTCATCATGTAGCCTGATGTATGCATCGTTCAGGCTGATATCTCCCAGAAAAGCAATTTTCATGATTGTGTCAGATCAATTAACCAGTCAAACAGGCTTTTGCCCTGAACCCGGTAATCAAACACCTCCCCGGCCAGTTTCCTGCCTTTTTCTGCAATGGTCTCACTGGTATTTTTATCAGTGAGCGCTTCGGAAAGTTTCCCGGCAAAATCATCCACATCGCCCGGTTCGGCCAGCAGGGCGTGTTCCCGGTGAACCAGGTAATACGGAATATCTCCCACAGCGGTGACCACTACGGGGCGGCCGGATGCGAGGTATTCTCCCAGTTTGGTAGGGAAACCGCCTTCGGCCTGTTTGCTGAATGGACGCGCCAGGGCCAGTACCCTGCTTTGCTGTAACAGGGAAGGCATCTCATCGCGCTCCACACGCCCGGTGAACTCGACCCTTTCCCCGACCCCCAGTGTTGTGATTTTTTCCTTCAGCAGCAGGAATCCGTCGAACCCGGTATCCCCGATCAACCGGAGTTTTATTTCCGGGAACCGGTGTGCTATCTGTGCAAAGGCTTCGACCAGCAAGGGCACACCATCTTTTGTCCCCTCCATGGAACCGCAGTAGCTGATCAC
>DSEO01000161.1 GCA_011056635.1 Bacteroides sp. | reverse complement strand
TCAAGTCCCAGGGAATCTCTTTCGCTGATGAAGGTCCGGATGGTATCCAGGTTCCTGTCCACCATGTGCTTTTCCGGCAGCAGGTTCAGTTTGAAATTTACATAGATCCATTTCTTCAGGTTCAGTTTGTGCACTGAGAAATCCATCCGTTTGAGCTTAAACTTGATGCGGGCGGTCCGGAGATTATGATGCAGATCGATCACATAATCAAACCCTGTTTCCCTGAGGTCCTTCAGGCATGTGTTCCAATCCCCGTTGAAGGAGTGGATCCGGTCTATGTAAGGATTGGCCGCCAGCAGCGGTACAAAAGCCGATTTTGTCAGGTAATGGATCTCGGCTCCTTCAACCTGATTTTTCAGGTGGCGCAGCACGGGCGTGGTGAGGATGATGTCACCCATGGAGCTGAACCGGATCACCAGAAACCTGACCATCTAAACCAGTTCCTTGAAGAAGAGCAACAGCGCAAACCAGTATTCGGAATTATGCACATTCTCTTCGGTCAGTGCAGACGTGCCCCTGCCGCCTTCCCCGAGCTGCGGTTCAAACAGGGTTAAATACCGGGCATCGATACCGGAAGCCAGCCGGGAAACATAGGGAATTTCTGTCTGGCTGGAGGTGATGAAAGCCGGTTTTGTCAAGCCCCGGATGGCATCCTCAATGTGGATGGATGGCAGGAAATATTCTCCCGGACTCAGGGCGATCACTGCCTTTACCTGTTCCTGTTCCGTGGCGATTTTCAGGCAGAGTGAACCATTGGCGCCGCTACCGAAAAGGATCACAGGCTGACTGGATTCCTGAGTTGCATAGCGGATGGCAGCGAGCATATCCAGTTCGATATCCGAATGCGTAACAGGGCACCTGCTTTCCCTGCACAGTTTTGCGGTTTCATTGGATACGAAGTTCCAGCTTTCGCCGTTCCGGACATCCACGGCCAGACAATTGTAGTTCATGTTGCATAACCGGCGCGCAATTTTCTGAAATTCTCCGCGGCTCGATCCCTGTTCGTGAAAAAGCAGGATGTAGGGATGATCCGGGGCGGACACATACTGGTCCGCAGTGACCACCAGACCGTCCTCGGCCAAAAATGTGACGGTACTTTCACGGATCACTCCGAAGGAACTCCATCCCAGGGCGAAAAGGATCAATCCTGCCGAGCGAAGGCCGATCCGCAGGATGTGCATCCATTCACGTGGTTTTGACAGTTTCTGCAAGCACAATGATTTTATTGTTTTTGGCTTCCACAACGCCTCCGTTCACTTCAAAATAAGTAGTGGATCCTTTCTGGTCGGTAATTTTTATCCTTCCCTTTTCCAGTGTGGAGATAATGGGTGCATGGTTCTTCAGGATCTCGAAAGAACCTTTGGATCCGGGTACCTGGACCAGGTCTACCTCTCCTGAATACAACTGATGATCCGGTGCGATGATCTCAAGGAACATGATACCTTATTTTTTGGATTCGGCCAATAGCTTTTCCCCTTTCTCGATGGCATCTTCGATGGTACCCACCAGGTGGAATGCTGCCTCCGGGTACTGGTCCACCTCACCGTCCATGATCATGTTGAATCCTTTGATGGCATCCTCGATATTGACGAACACCCCGGGAGTTCCGGTAAACTGCTCGGCCACGAAGAAAGGCTGGGACAGGAAGCGTGAAACACGCCTGGCCCTGTGCACCACCTGTTTGTCCTCTTCGGACAGTTCGTCCATTCCCAGGATCGCGATGATATCCTGCAATTCGTGATAGCGCTGCAGCAACATTTTGATCTTCTGAGCAGTCTGATAATGCTCTTCTCCCACAATGTCAGCTTTCAGGATCCTGGAGGTGGAGTCAAGCGGATCTACGGCCGGGTAGATACCCAGGGAAGAGATCTTTCGGCTGAGCACCGTGGTTGCGTCCAGGTGGGCAAAGGTAGTAGCCGGAGCAGGGTCCGTCAGGTCGTCGGCAGGCACATAAATGGCCTGGATGGATGTGATGGATCCCTTTTTGGTGGAGGTGATCCGTTCCTGCATAAAACCCATCTCCGTGGCAAGCGTGGGCTGATATCCCACTGCCGAAGGCATTCGGCCTAACAGGGCAGAAACTTCGGAACCTGCCTGGGTAAACCTGAAAATATTATCCACAAAAAAGAGGATGTCCCTTCCGCCGCTTTCCTCATCACCGTCCCGGAACGACTCGGCCACGGTAAGCCCTGAAAGGGCAACAGTGGCACGTGCCCCGGGAGGTTCATTCATCTGCCCGAAAACCAGGGTTGCCTGTGACTGGTCCAGCAATTCACGGTCGACCTTATCCAGATCCCACGATCCCGCTTCCATACTTTTATCAAATTCTTTCCCGTATTTGATCACACCCGATTCGATCATCTCCCTGAGCAGGTCATTTCCTTCCCTGGTCCGTTCTCCAACGCCGGCGAACACGGAGATCCCTTCATATTTTTTGGCAATGTTGTTGATCAGTTCCATGATGATCACCGTCTTTCCCACACCGGCCCCGCCGAACAGGCCGATCTTGCCGCCTTTCGAGTAGGGCTCCAGGAGATCGATGACCTTGATCCCCGTATAGAGCACCTCTGTGTCCGTTGAAAGATTTTCATAAGCCGGGGGCTTGTTATGGATCTGGTAACCCTGAGAGCTGTCGACTGTTCCGAGCCCGTCAATGGCCTCACCCACCACGTTGAGCAGGCGCCCTTTCACCGTATCCCCCCTGGGCATCTTGATGGCCTGCCCGGTGGCGATCACTTTCATTCCGCGCTGAAGTCCGTCGGTAGAATCCATGGCGATGGTCCTGATGGAATGTTCACCGATATGCTGCTGACACTCTATCACCAGGATCGTGCCATCCGGTCTCTGAATTTCAAGGGCTTCATGAATGTCGGGCAATTCATCACCTTTCTTTTCAAAAGAGACATCCACCACAGGACCGATTACCTGGATGACTTCTCCTATCAGCTGTGACATTGGTAAGATTTTTAATGCAGTAAATACGTGTATTTTTCCAGTTGCACAAATTTAGCATTTTTTTAAAGGGAACAGCTTTCAACAGCCAATTATATCCACAATCAGCCGTTAAAACCATGGCCCGGTGACGAGATTTTCATTGCGGAAAAGCATAAAGTTGTAACGTCTTTTCATGAAAATTCGTATAGACAGTAAATTCCGGGTATTAAAGTTCGGAGATCCATGAAATATTTTTTCACTGTTGCATGGTTTGCCCTTATCGTCATGCTTCCATCATCCGCACAGGTTCACAGGGTGGGAGGGGGACTGTCATTTTCATCCGGGGTGGATTTCAATGGAGGGGAGACGGGTAATCCCGGTTATATGGCGAAAGGATGGATCGGACTGGACAGGCGGGGTGCTTTTCATCTGGTGCCTTCCGTGACTTATTTCAACCGTTACAAGCTGGAAACCGGTTATTTTGTTCTGACCAATCATATGCTGCAGGGAGACCTGGACGCCCAGTATGCGGTTTTCCGGGAAGGCACGGTTAAGATCATTGCCTTTGCGGGAGGGAATTTCACCTACCTCATTTCCGATTTTGAGCCGATCATCCAGATCGGACACGAAAGTATTACCGATGCGCAGGAGTATGCATTCGGGGGAAATCTTGGTGCGGGGCTTGAACTGCGGATGGCGCCCGGCTGGGACTTTATCGTATCGGGCAAATACCTTTTCTCCCGTTACGCTCAGTTCATTATCTCGGTGCAGGGAGTCTATTATTTTAAAAGGCGAAGAGGAATCAGGTGATACTGCTGCAGGATATTGCACATATGCATTTTTTCTTATCTTTAATCATTGTTAAACAGCATCGAATACTGATTCGGTTTTATTAAAAATACAATATGGCAAGCTTAAGTTTTTTGCTGGGAATGATTCCCGACACCGAGAAGGTAGAAACAGCAGATGATCAGTTGAGAGCTGATTATCAAGCCTATAAGGATTTTGAAAATTCCGATGAACTGAAGCATTACCTGGATCTCGAAAAAGAGGTGACCAGCAGTAACTTTTCACTGAGGAAAAAGCGCATTTTTAAAGAGAAATACAAAAATTCGGAAGCCTTCCGGAAGGAAGAGCGTTACAACCGCCTCCTGGCGCGGCAGAGGGGGGACGAGAGATCCAAAGAGCTGGAGGAACTGGAAGACTACATCAATTCAGAGGAGTTCCTCAAACAAAAACAATACCTCACCATGCGGCCTGCCGAGCGGTATGAAACCACGGAAGAATACCAGAAAGAGACGGAATACCATGAATTAAAAAAATCAGATCAGATCACCTGGTTCTTCAGGACCAGAAAGAAATATCCTTTCAGGGAACTGGAAAAGTGGAACCTCACTTTCGAGGACAATTTTCAGGGGAACAAACTGGACACATCCAAATGGATGACCCGTTACTACTGGGGGGATAAAACCATGGACAGTTCTTATGTCCTGCAGGACGACAAAAGTTTCATTACCGACGGAAATAACATCGAGTTCTATGACCGCAAGGCCAGGATCGTGACCAGGGCGGAAAAGACAGAAGGACTGATGTGGAGGGCTGAACAGGGATTTGTTCTGGAGCAATTTGACTTCACTTCGGGCCTGATCAGCACAGCCGGGAGCTTCAGGCAGAAATACGGGATATTCAGGGCCAAGGTGAAGATGGGAGAAGGATCCGTCTCCCAGGCTTTCTGGATGGTATCCGAAAAGATGCTACCCCATATCGATGTGGCAAGGTATGAGAAAGGCAGGCTCTACTCCAATTACTTCTGGGGTAAAGGGAATAAGCCCCAGAAGTCTATTTCGAAAACTGCCGGGAAAAGGTATGAAGGTGACTATTACATTTATTCCCTGGAATGGTCACCGGGAAAACTGGTCTGGAAGATCAACGGCAAGGTTTTCAAAACACAGACATCGGGAGTCCCCCAGGAAGCAATGTACATCAACTTCTCCTGCAACCTGAAAAAAGATGCGCACGAGAACAATCTTCCTTCAGCCATGGAGATTGACTGGGTCCGGGTGTACAAACTGAAGGACCAGAATTGATACCGAACACCCGATCTGATTTTCATCAATAGCTTGAAAGCATATATATCCCGGACGATGGATATCTGCCGACTGATGACAAGAATTACAGCCGTTTTACTCTTGCTGGCGATGCTCCCTTCATTGCCTGCCCAGGACCGGATCACCGGAAAAAGTTTTGCCACCCGGTCGGAAGTGATCGCAAAACACGGAATCGCATGTACCAGTCAGCCGCTGGCCACACAGGTGGCACTGGATATTC
>DSEO01000159.1 GCA_011056635.1 Bacteroides sp. | reverse complement strand
TGTGATCATCAGGGAAAGTACCAGGTGCTTCATGTTTGATGTATGCTAAGTCAAGCTGTAAACCATCAGCACATCCCCGTGCCTCAGGAACAGTTTTCCGTCAAAGATGTAGGGATGCGACCAATGGGGCCCCGTCCCTTTCTCGATCCGGAATGAACTGATGACCCTGAAACCGGACGGGTCGGGTTGAACAAGCGCAACATTCCCCCTTCGCTCTTCGTACACATAAAACAGCCCGTCTGCGTAGACCAGTCCCCCTTTGGAATTCCACTGCTCATCGAACATCACTTCTCCTGTGTCCCAGTCCAGGCAGGCCCAGTTTCCGGCGTTATTGTGCACCCAGTATGAGCCGTAAAGGTACCCATCCACTTCGATCATGCCATGGTGGTGGTTGTCCAGCAGGCTGCTGGTATATACCTCTTCTATGGATGTCACATCGTCGTTGACTTTGAGCATTTTGGCCGGGTAATCATATCCGATGGATAAAAAGACCATATGACCTTTTGCCACAGGGGAATTGGCCCAGATCATCCCTTTGGGCTGCCATTTCCACAGGGAGGAGTCAAAATATTTGTAGGAGGTTTTGATTTCACCGTTGTCGGGATCAACAATGAAAAAGTCGCTCGCAGAAGCACCTAAAATATAGTCTTTCCCATTGAATTCGTGCAGGACGGGAGAAACATAGGACCGTTGTCCGCCGGTACCGGGAGTTTTCCAGATTTCTTCACCCGTCATTTTGTCGAAAGCGACAAAGGTAGTCAGCGCCCCTGCAGCGGAACAGATCACTTGATTGTCAACGATCAAAGGAGACTCGGCCACCCCCCAGGTGTGCCATTCAGCCTGGTATTCTTTATCCACATTTATTTTCCAGTTGATCTCCCCGGTCTCAGCATTCAGACTGATTAATTCACCCACCCCGCTGATGATGTAGATCCTGTCCCCTTCAATGGTGGGGGAACTGCGGGTGTCGGGATAGGACTGATCCCAGGCTTTGCCATAGGCCACCTGCCATTTTCTGTTACCTTCGAAATCAATGCATGTCAAATAATCTTCATTGCCGATCCTGCCGGATGCATACATATATTTTCCGTTTGTGATCACGGAAGAATATCCTGCTCCGATTCCTTCGTATTCCAGCAATAATTCAGGTCCGTTTTCCGGCCATTCCTTCAGCAGGCCGGATTCCGGGAATTTACCATCCCTGTTCGGTCCCCGAAACTGATATATCTGTGCATCGGTGGCCAGCACAATGAAAAGCAGTAATGGAATGGTCAGTATTTTTCGCTTCATTTTATGTATCTTCGTTTGGGGGATAAAAGTAATTAAATCCTGACTAAAGCGGGTCATAATCAGCCGATGAACTTTTTCACCAGGGTCTCCATCCCGGATTATCCGTTCCGTATCGATCATGGTACGCCCGTGCTGATGATGGGATCCTGCTTCACGGACCAGGTCGGCGCCCTGCTGAATAAGCATCTGTTCCCGGTGCTGGTAAATCCCTTCGGGGTCACCTACAATCCCCTTTCGGTGCAAAAAGGGCTTGATGCGCTGCTTCATAAAAACTCCTACACGGATGAGGATCTTCAGCGATACAATGACTTGTGGTTTTCTTTCGATCATTCCACCGGGTTCTCCGCTCCCCGTCAGGAGGATTCCCTGCAACACATCAACCGGGAATTTACCAGGGGGAAACGGTTCATGGAATCGGCCCGTTTCCTGATCCTCACCTGGGGAACATCCTGGGTATACCGTTACAATCCCACCGGTGAGGTGGTCTGCAACTGCCATAAGATCCCCGCATCCCGATTTACCAGGTTCCGCCTCACCCCGGAAGCGATTGTCACCGCATACCGGCCGCTTTTGCGTGAGCTGCTGGAAAAGAATGCCGATCTGGTCCTCATCCTGACCGTCAGTCCTGTACGCCACTGGAAGGACGGGGCACACGGCAACCAGCTCAGCAAGGCCACCCTGCTGCTGGCTGCCGAAGCGCTGGCGGATCTGTTCCCGGACCGGATTTTTTATTTCCCTTCCTACGAGGTCGTCATGGATGAGTTGAGGGATTACCGTTTTTATGCAGAGGACATGCTGCACATCAATGAACAGGCCACCCGTTATATCTGGGAACGCTTCCGGGATTCCCTGGTCTCCGGGCCTTCTATGGCCATCATCAAGGAACTGCAGCCTTTACTGGACTTGATGCATCACCGTCCCCTTCACCCGGAAAGTGTAGCATCCGGGAAAATGGAACAAAAACGGAAACAATGGCTGCTGGAATTGAAAACAAAACATCCCCACCTTGCCTGGGAAAACCTTTCATCCCGGTTCTGAGGAAAATGGCAATCATTTTTGTTTAATTATTTTTACCAAAAGATGAACAAATGTTCAACGGATTTGTCTTTCGGAATATTTACTCAGCTATACCGGAATGAAACTTAATTTCAGCTTACCCATCAAAGTGATGATCCTCCTTCTCGCGCTTTTCCCACCATCCTTACTGAACGGTCAGCAGGGTGTGATCGAAGGCCGGGTGTTCAACCCGAGTAACAACAATCCCGTGGAATTTGCCACCATTGCCATCTACGGCACCACCATCGGATCCATCAGTGACCTGGACGGGAATTTCCTTTTCACCGGTCTTGAGCCGGGATACGTGGAACTGAGGGTTTCCTCGGTGGGTTATGAAACGTATATTTCCGAACCCATCCAGGTAACCAATGCAAATAAAGTCTTTATCGAGGTTCCCCTGGAGGAGGCGAACATTGAACTGGAAGAGGTGGTCGTCAGGGCATCTCCCTTCCGGAAAATCGAGGAGAGCCCCGTATCTTTTCAGCGCATCAACATCGAAGAGATCGAGAAAAGCCCGGGCGGGAACAGGGATATATCAAAAGTGATCCAGTCCTTTCCCGGCGTAGCCGCCACGCCTGCTCAGCGAAACGATGTGATCGTGCGCGGTGGGGGACCCAGCGAAAATACATTCTACCTGGACGGTATAGAAATTCCCAATATCAATCATTTTGCGACCCAGGGAGCATCCGGGGGACCAGTAGGGATCATCAATGCTGATTTTTTAAGGGAGGTAAACCTTTTTTCCGGTGCATTCCCTGCCAGTACAAACGATGCACTGAGCTCGGTGATCGAACTCTACCAGGTGGACGGGAACAGGGAAAAGCTGGATTTCCGGGGTTCCATCGGAGCCTCTGACCTGGCGCTGACCCTGGATGGTCCCATCGGGGACAAGACCACGTACATTTTGTCGTACAGGCGCTCCTACCTGCAATTCCTCTTCCAGTTGCTTGAGCTGCCCTTCCTTCCCAAGTACAACGATTACCAGCTCAAGGTCAGGAGCCGGATCGATGACAAGAACGAGATTTCGCTGATCAGTATCGGATCCTATGATACAAACTCACTGAATCTGGAAGCCAACGAGACCGAGGAGCAACGGTATCTCCTCGGATTCCTGCCCGAGAGTTTCCAGTGGAGCTATGCCATTGGCCTGGTTTACAAACATTACAGGGAAAAGGGATTCGATACCTGGGTGCTCAGCCGGAACTACCTGCACAATGAATCGGATAAATACAAGGACAATATTTTTGAAGAAGCGAATCAAATTCTGGATTACACATCCGACGAGATCGAAAACAAATTCCGGTTTGAACACAAATCCAGCTACAGGGGCGGATTCCGGGTCAACTACGGTCTGAATTTTGAATACGCCAAGTATTATGCAGGATTGTATAACAGGACATTCATCAATTCCCGGCCGGTCACATTCGATACCGAAAGTTTTTTTGATCTGTTTAAATGGGGTGCATTCGGACAGGCAAGCAAGGATCTGCTTTCCGACAGACTGGTGCTATCCCTGGGCATCAGGGCGGACGCCAACAGTTTCAACGATCACATGAGCAATCTGCTTAACCAGATATCGCCCAGATTCTCCGTTTCGTACCAGCTTACAACAGGCTGGTACCTGAACTTCAATATGGGTCGCTTTTACCAGACCCCGGCCTATACCACCATGGGTTATGAGGACGAGGAAGGGATCAGGGTCAACCAGACCGAAGCGCTGAAATTTATCCGGGCCGATCATGTGGTGGCGGGTGTGGAATGGCTTCCGGATCCGGATTCCAAGATCAGTGTGGAAGGATTCTATAAAAAATACAACAACTACCCGTTCTCCGTCAGGGACAGCATTTCGCTGGCAAGTAAAGGTGCCGACTTCGGCGTTTTCGGTTACGAGCCTGTAACCTCCGTTGCCGAAGGCAGGGCTTACGGTGCCGAATTCCTGTATCGCAACAGGGATCTGTTCAAAAGCAACCTCACACTCTCCTACACCCTCGTCAGGAGCGAAACCCTACCCCTGAAAGAATCCCTCTATGACCTGGGATGGATCCCGACCACCTGGGACAACATCCACCTGCTGAACATCCTCGGTTTCCGCAAATTCAAGGGGAACTGGCAAGTGGGCTTCAAATGGAGGTTTGTGGGCGGACAACCCTATACGCCCTTTGATTACAGGACTACGTCACTGATCCAGTACTGGGATGTCACCAAAACGGCGGCATTCGATTTGAACCTCTACAACCAGCTCCGTTATAAACCCTTTCACCAGCTTGATATCCGGGTGGATAAAGAATGGTATCTTTCAAAAATTACCATTAATTTGTATGCCGATGTTCAGAACGTGTACAATTATAAAACCACCAGCAGCTCATTCCTGGTTCCTGAAACCGACGGAACCGGCAACCCCCTGACCGATCCCGAGGATCCTTCCGCGTATCTGATCAGGGAGATCGAATCGGCAGCAGGGACTGTACTGCCAACGGTTGGTATTATCATTGAGTTTTAACAAAGCGGAAAAACGTATCAAAATGAAGATATATTACCTGGTACTGACACTCGCCTTCCTGGTCGCTGCCTGTTCATCGAGCCGGGTTCCGTCCGATGAATCACCGGACAGCATCATCTCCAACCCGGAAGGTACCGGTCCCGCTCTTGAAATAGAAATGATCCGCGGGGAAGCGCACAACCATCCGCTGATGGCCA
This sequence comes from Bacteroides sp., assembly GCA_011056635.1. GTDB lineage: Bacteria > Bacteroidota > Bacteroidia > Bacteroidales. Next base: position 256 of record DSEO01000159.1, on the reverse strand, counting down.
TCTGGGTGGAGGATGAGGACGGGAGTTATATCCAGACCCTGTATGTATCCGAATCCATCGGTAAAGGCGTCTTCCAGCACGGAGATACTTCCCGTGGTTTCTGGATGCCCGGAGAGATCCGCCGGCCTGCCGCCCTTCCCTACTGGGCACATAAAAGGGGCATCAGGGCAGCGGATGGCCTCTATATTCCGTCTCCCGCGAATCCTGTCCCCGATGCATATACGGGTCCCACTCCCGGAAAAAGCTTTGTCCTGCA